>NZ_JAVAIM010000003.1 GCF_030717945.1 Qipengyuania profundimaris | reverse complement strand
AGGACTCGGGTTCTGTTTCATCGCCGCGTTCACCAGAACGCGGACCTGCCCAAGTCGCAAGAAACGGAATTACCGAATGAAAATTGCCTATACCTTATCGCTTTTCGCGATCGGCCTTGGCTTCACGATCACCGCGCCCGTCGCCGCACAACAGAAAACCGGGGAACCCCGCCGTACACGCATAGCGTTGGGTCCGCAGCTGGTTCCCAGCTATCCTGGTTCCGACACAATCGCCATTCGGTCATTGATCGATGTCTCACGAGCGGATGTTGGAGAGGATTTCAAGTTCGAGGCACCTGACGAGAGCTTCGGTTTCGCGGTTATTCGCGTTAGCAATTTGTCGCTGGGCCCGTCGCTCGGCTTCGAGGGAGAGCGATCTTCCGACGATGTGGGAGGGCTGCCGGAAATAGATTTTTCGTTCGAACTGGGCGGCTTCGCGCAACTGGAAATAGGCGAGAACCTTCGCTTCCGCGCAGAGGCACGCCAAGGGGGCACCGGCCATGATGGCTTCATCTCCGTGCTGAGTGCGGACTACGTCTTGCGCGATAGCGACAGGCAGTTGCTGTCTTTTGGCCCTCGCGTGACGATCACCGACACCAATTATCAGAACGCGTATTTCGGTATTCGTCCTGGGGATTCTTCGTCTGGCCTGCCGGCGTTCGATGCGGATGGAGGAGTGCAATCGGTCGGTGCCACACTCGGGTACATCCAGCAATTCAGCCCGCGATGGGGCATCTACAGCTACGCGAAATACGATCGGCTCATCGGCGATCCGGCAGGTTCTCCGGTAGTCGCTGCGTTCGGTTCGGGCGATCAGTTCGCCGGCGGAATTGCCCTGACCTATACTTTTGGTAGAGGCATCGAATGAGCGCCAAACCCGTAACTCTCACGCCTGCCGAAGTCGATTTTATCGAACGGATGGGGATGAACGCCGAGGCGGACGGCCAGGCCCGCATTACCGGTCGCATATGGGGCTTGCTGATGGTAATGGGCCGGATGCTCACCTCGGCTGAAATCGCCGAGACGCTCCAAGTGAGCCGGGGCAGTGTCAGCACCAATCTTCGCCTGCTGGAAGGCCTCGAGATCATCGAGCGTCGGTCGAAGCCGGGCGAGCGCGAAATCTATTTCGCCATGTGCCCGAACCCCTACACATCTCTCACGAGACAGTTCGCGAAGCGGTTCGCAAACCACCGGCGCATGGTGGTCGACGCCGCGGCCAATATCGACCGGCAGGAAGGCCAGCAAAACCTCGCCAATCTGGCGCGCTTTTACGAGCTTATGGAACAGTGCCATCGTGCCCTGCTCCGCGAAATGGACGACAACGAATGAAGGCTGGGCTGGCTCTTATCCGGTTCCTGATCGCTATGATCGCGCTTGCCCTTGCATCTCTTGCAGGGGCCCAAACGCTGCCGGGAACCGAACCACTCCCAGCAGACACCGCCACAGCTCCTGCGCCCGATCCGTTCGGGCGCGAAACTCCTCGTGGAGCAATTACCGGATTGCTTCGGGCCTTGGCCGATGGGGATTACCTGCGCGCAGCTCAATATTTCCCGGCCGAGGAAAGTCCTGAGGCGGAAACAGGGAGCGAAACTTCGGATGACGGCACAGACGCCTTGGCCGCAGATGCAGATTCGCAACCGGACGTGGACCGAAGGGCAGAACTGGCGCGGAAACTGCAGATCGCGCTTGATAGCGGCGGAAGCCTCTTGGCGTTCCCGCTCCTGTCGAACGAGGCGGCAGGCGTCGTGGATGATGGTTTGGCCCAAAATCTCGAACAGGTCGGCACGCTTTCCAGTGAAGAAAACGCCGCTCCGATACTGTTGCAGCAGATCACCGCTACAGATGGCAGCATGCAGTGGCGCATAGCGCTCGAGACGGCCGAAGAAATAGCCGACTTCGTTCCGGCCGAGGCAGTTGAAGAAACCATCACGGACGAGGACATCGCAGTCGCAGGTGCGCCGCTGATCGACTGGCTGAAGCTCATCGCCCTGGCTCTGCTCGCCTTTGCCGCCTTCCGGTTGCTGACTGCGCTGCTGATGGCTTTGCTACGGCGGGCAATTGCCGAGCACGATACAAGTCCCGTTTACCGCTTTCTGCACGCGGCCATGCCGCCGCTGTCGCTCTATCTGGCCGTGCTGACCTTCTACGCAACTGCCGGCGACCTCGGCGTGTCGATCGTCGCGCGACAGACATTGCTGCGCTACGCCGCCATCGTCGCCTGGATAGCTCTGGCCTGGTTCGCGCTGCGGCTCGTCGATGCCATCGCCCGCGTCGTGACGGGGCAGATGCACCGGGCCGAACGTCGTCAGGCTGTCACGATCGTCAGCTTCCTACGCCGCGGCGCGAAGGTGTTCTTGCTGGCGATCGCGTTCGTAGCCGTACTCGATACAGTCGGGTTGGATGTGACAACCGGGATCGCAGCACTCGGCATTGGCGGCCTTGCATTGGCGCTGGGAGCGCAGAAGACGATCGAGAACCTGGTTGGTTCGGTCACGCTGATCGCCGACAAGCCCGTGCAGGTGGGTGACGCTGCTCAGATCGGCGAGGTGTTCGGGACGGTCGAGGATATCGGCATGCGTTCCACACTCGTGCGCACGCTGAATCGCACGCTTGTGTCCATTCCCAATGGGTACCTCGCCTCGGAACGGATCGAGAATTACGCGCTGCGAGACCGCTTCCTTTTTCATCAGACCATAGGTGTCACCTATGATACCGACGCCAAACAGATGGAGCGATTGCTCGGGGAGTTGCGGACCATCATCGCCGATGACGGCCACATTCTCGACGACGATGCCCGCGTGCGTTTTCACGGTTTCGGAGACAGCGCACTGCAGATCGAGATATTCGCCTACTTCAATACCCGCTCCTACCCGGAATCGTTGGCGATGCAGGAAACGTTGCTCTTCGCCATCATGCGCAAGCTGGACGAACTCGGGATCGCTTTCGCATTCCCAACGCAGACTATCCATCTACAAAACGACATTGTCGGTTGACCGGATGGTTCTGCCGATATCGCGTCGCGTTTACACGCGGATCTCCAGCAGTGCATTAGCCAACACCGGATTTTCGACGCTGGGGTTGGGCGTGTCGCAGAGAATTTCCGAGCACCCCGGCATGAGCGGCATCGAATTGCTCGAGGATGGCATCGATGCGTTCGCAATCCGCAAGGTGTTGCTGGAAAATGCAGAGCGGTCGATCGATCTGCAGTATTACATCTGGCACGATGATCTGACGGGCAACCTCATGCTCGAACAGGTCCGCGCGGCTGCGGCCCGCGGGGTTCGGGTTCGGATGCTCTTGGACGATAACGGTATCGCGGGATTGGATGACGCACTCCGCTGGATGGCCGACTTGCCGAACATCGAAGTTCGGCTCTTCAATCCCTTCCGCTGCCGCCGCTTCAAGCCGCTCGATTTCCTATTCCGTTTCCACCGAGCCAACCGGCGGATGCATTCGAAAAGTTTCACGGTCGATAACCAGGTCACGATTGTGGGCGGGCGCAACATCGGCGACGAATATTTCGCCGCCAAGCGCGAGGGCGTGTTTGCCGATCTCGATGCCGTCTGCATCGGTCCGGTGGTGCAGGACGTGTCAGACTGCTTCGACCGGTTCTGGAACTCGCCTCTCGCGGCGCCGCTAAAAGAGCTAATGCCCCCGATTGTCGGGGAGACGGAGCGTGAACTGACCAGTCGCAGCTCCCGGCGAAGCAGCGGGCTGGAATCCGTCAGCTACGTCGACGCAGTTGCGAAAGCTCCGCTGCTCGGGCGCATCGAGCGTGGCGAGATTGAATTAACCTGGGCGCCGGTTCAACTGGTCAGCGATCCCCCTGATAAGGTGGTTGGAACGCGTGAGGAAGGTGGTCCTCTCCTCGACGCGCTCTCTGAAATCATCGGAGAACCGGCGTCGGAATTGCTTATTGTGTCGGCTTACTTCGTCCCAACCGATAGCGGAGCTGATGCTTTGGCGGGAATGGCGCAGCGTGGCGTGGACGTTCGGGTGCTAACAAATTCCTATGCGTCCACGGACGTGGGGGCTGTCCACGCTGGGTACGCCAAGCATCGCACGAAGCTCGTGAGGGCCGGGGTGTCCCTGTTCGAAGTTCCAGCGCCCGACGACGACCCGAAAACTGCACGCAAGTTCGTGCGCACCGGTTCGCGGGAAAGAGACGGCAGCCCAGGTTCGACCTTGCATGCCAAAGCCTTTTCCGTGGATGGGGTCCGGCTGTTCGTGGGCTCGCTAAATTTCGACCCACGGTCTTTCTCGCTCAATACCGAGTTGGGCATCGTGATCGACAGCGTCGCGTTGGCGAAACAAATGCGCGAGGCTTTTGACACCACTGTTGCGCGCAACACATATCGCGTCGTTCTGAACGATGGCGAGATTGGCTGGATCGACGCGCGCGATGATGATCCGGTGATCGAGCGGATAGAACCAGGCACGACTTTCTCGTCGCGACTGCTTGTCCGGGCATTGGAACGCTTCCCGATCGATTGGCTGTTATGACCTTCGGTTAAAGCGCACCGAATGTCTTCTTTTGGGGAACAGCCTTTTGTAGCGGAATGACCGGGATGAGGGCGCAAAGCCGTCATCATTAGACGAGAGGGGAGGGAGCTTTTGCTTTTCCTGAACCGGGACATGTCCGTCTCGGCGATCAGGAGAACTCCCATGACCAAGTCCCGCCGCACTGCTTCGACTTCGCCTGCCCAGCGCATCACCGCTGCCATCATCGAAAAGCTCGAGCAAGGCACAAAGCCCTGGGTCAAGCCGTGGCGCGGTGTGCCCGTCTCGCGGCCCTTGCGCTCCTGCGGGACGCCCTATCGCGGCATGAACACCTTCTGGTTGTGGATGGTGGCCGACGGCTGTGGCTACGCCTCGCCCTACTGGATGACCTATCGCCAGTGCCAGAAGCTCGGCGGACAGGTCCGCAAGGGTGAGAAATCGACCATCGCGATCTTCTACAAGAGCTACACCAACGAAGTCGAAAATCCAGAAGGGGAAGCGGACTCCAAGAATCGGCGCGTGCTCAAGGCCTATGCGGTGTTCAACGCCGACCAGTGCGATGGTCTCCCTGCATTTTATCATCCCAAGCCACTGGTTGCCGCGCTTGAGCCCGAAGGGCGCGAAGACCGGCTCGATGCCTTCTTTGCCCATATCGGCGCAGACCTCCGCCATCGTGGTGCCCAGGCCTATTACGAACCGCTGCGCGACCGCGTCACCATGCCGCCAGCCGAGCTCTTCGAAGCTTATGACCACTACTATGCGACACTCGCGCACGAGCTGTCGCACTGGACGGGGCATTCCTCGCGGCTCGATCGCGATCTCAAGAACCGCTTCGGCAGCGAAGCCTATGCTGCCGAGGAACTCATCGCCGAGCTGTCCTCGGCCATTCTCGGGGCCGAACTAGGTCTTCCGGTCACCCACCTCGACCATCACGCCAGCTACATCGCGTCCTGGCTCAAGATCCTCAGATCCGACGAGCGCGCGATCCTGACGGCTGCAGCAAAGGCCGAGGAAGCGGCCAGCCTGTTGCTCGAACTGGGTGGCCAGCAATCTAGCGAAGGCGAGACCGACATCGATCTCGCTGATGCAGCCTGAGGAGCAGTGAGATGGGACGTTCCGTCAGCTATCCAAGCGGCTCCGTGGTAGCCTTTCGCCTGCTTGATGAGGGCGAAGACGAAGATATCGACTGGGTCTACGAGTGCCTCGTTGACGAGGTCATCGATATCACGAAGGCGACCTTTCCTTCATTCGAGCGCTTCGATGGATGGCGCGGCCGCGAGGATCGCATCCTCCTGCGCAACGCCTTCGCCGATTGCGGCATATCGATATATTGCGGCCTTGCCGCGATCTGGCTCGCCGAGCGCGATGACGCTCGCTACTGGGAGGCGGATTTCTACAACCCACGAACGGCAAGGGCACGGCACTGGCTCGGCCAGGTGTCGGGTAGGTTCATCGACCTGTTTGGTGAGATGCGCCTGGTCGGGCGATTCTCGAATGGTGAAGCGATCTTCGAGCGCTCCCGATCCACTTGCTACACCAGGTCCTGATCCTGCCTCATCCCAGTCCGCCGGGAGAAGCCCTTGGGCCGGTCGGGGCGCGTCGCAACCTGCGGCCCGTCGGCCCGTGTTGCCCGCGCCAGCCTAGGGCCGCAGGTTTCCCGCTACGCGGTGCCTCACGCCCCTTGTCCCGGCCCTGATCGGGCTCCGGCGGACAGGACCGAGGCAATGGTGCCTCCTCTCCTTGTCCTCGCGATCAGATCAGGAGACACCCCATGTACGACAGCTTCATCGACCAGTTGAGCGGCCTCGACCTCTCAGGCTTCAGCATCCGGCCAGCCCCCTTCAACGAGACCGACTTTCCCTGCGAGGACGCGATCGAGCAGACGCTTGGCGCAGTCTGGTCCGATCTCTTCGCGATGTTCTCCGATACTGCCCTGGAAGCCGATGCAGAGGACATTGCCTGGGGCATGGTCAATCTCTTCCACCGCGCAGCCAGCCGGAAGTCCGCTCAACTTGACCGGGCCATCGACGAAATCCGGGTCCTCCTCGCATCAGCCGATGGCTCCGAAGTGCATTCGAGCAATCTAGAAGAGCAGGTCGAGCGCGCGCAGGCTGCCGAAGCCAGCATGCTGGCCTTCGAGCAGATGCGCGAGGCTGCAGCAGCACTCTACCGCGACGAGACCGGTTCCTCTTGGAAGCCCGTGTCCGGCTCGCGAACGAGCCATTCGCGAAAGCTCACATCGGCCGTGATCGATGCCCGCGATTTCCTACGCGCACGCGCCGAGAACCGGCGCCATGCCCTGATCCCGGAAGGAACTCCGGTCGTCTTTGCCGGTGGTCGCCAGAGCTTCGAGAGCGCCGAGGATGCGAAGCGATATGCCGACAATATCTGGGCAACGCTGGACAAGGTGCGCGATGTGGTTCCCGATCTCTTCCTGGTCCATGGCGGCGACGGCAAGGGTGCCGATCGCCTGGCAGCAAGCTGGGCCGAACGCCGCGAAGTCCAGCAACTGACCTATTCGCTCGATCGTCGGCTTGGCGCCCGCGCCGGGTTCAAGCGCAACGAGCAGATGCTCTCGCTAAAGCCGCGTTACGTCGTCGCCTTTCCGGGCAATGGCGTGACCGAACGGCTTGTCATCGATGCCAAGGCTCGCCGGATCACCGTGGTCGATCGCCGCGGTCCCTTGGGCACCTTCCCCGGGTCCTGAGGGGGCCTTCACAATCTGCATCTACATTGCCCGGATGTGCATTCGGCGCCGACCCGGCTATGGACCGGTCATGCAACTTGACGATCTGCTGCAGCGCTACTTTGCCACCACCGACATCTCAGGGGTTGCTCCCGATACCTTTGCAGCCGGCATCGAGCATTGCCGGGTCGATCTCGGCCTTGAGGAGGACCGGGGCAAGCGCTTTGCACTGTGGTCGTTCCTGCACATGTTCGGGTCCGCCCCCGACCTCGATGTGGCGTTCGAGAACGAGGAAGACCGGGAAGCAGCCCGCAACCTCATGGATCTCCTGGCGGCATCGGAGGGCGATGGAGCAAGCTGATTACAGCAGGGTCACGTGAGCCTGCAGACCCGCACCCGATACCCATCCGGCTTTCTTCGCGAACAGTCCTGAACCAGGTCAGCTGAGGACAGCAACCCGTTCCTTTCCGGCCGTGTTGGCAGCTGCGCTGCCTGCCCGCACCACCCGTCATGAACAGGTTCCCCTTCGGCCTTCCAGGCCTGCGGTGCAGTCCTCCCATGCCCTGCTTCTTCTGGATGTTCGCAAGCCGGAGATGGTCTCCGGTTTGAGGAACTGAAGGACTACCATCATGACCAATATCGCAATCCTCACCGGCCGCATCGCTCGCGATCCCGATACCCGTGAGACCAAGGGCGGCACCAATGTTACCGGAATCACCGTTGTCACCGATCGCCCTGCACGGGACAAGGACGGCAAGACCTACAAGGACGAGAACGGCTACACCGCCAAGGAAAGCGAGTTCCACCGGGTGACCTGCTTCAACGGCCTCGCCAAGACCGTCGGCCAGTACTGCTCCAAGGGCCAGCTGGTATCGGTCCAGGGCCGTATCCACTACACCCAGTGGGAGGACAAGGATGGGGTCACCCGCTACGGCACCGAGATCCTCGCCGACAAGGTCGACTTCCTCTCCCGCGGCAACGGCTCGAGCGACGACAACGACAACACCGACGCTCCCGATATCGACTGACCTCGATGCCGGTCGTCCGCCTTACGAAGAGGCTCTGCCGCAAGCGGCAGGGCCTCTTCTTCTGTGGTTACTGGGTTCCCGGCGTAGCATTCGAAGCACGGGTTGCACCGCGCCCCGTCAGCCTCTCGATCGCAGCATCCTCGCCGAGCTTCCCGAGTTCTTCGGCAACCTTCCTCAAACCCTTCTTCGAGAAGCTTTCGAGGCCGCTTCCCAAAATGATTTCGCCGAGCTCTCTGGCCGCTTGCACTTCAAGTTCGCGTTGTTTGGAGTCGAGCGCCTCGCGGTCCGCTTCGAGTTTTTGCAGGGCTGCAATCGCGCTCCTGTTTCGGGGCATGTTACTTATCCTTTTGTCCCCCTCAGATCTGCTCCCCGGTTGTTTCCATGCCCGCGTCATCGGGGTGTAGGAAAGGCAATTCGCACCCAGCAGGCGTTCGATATTGGGGCGGAGGTGGTGGGTTCTTGCTCACGGTTCTCCCAGCATGATGGCCTTGCGCCTCCCGCCTCAAGGACGGCGGGGCCCCACCATTTTGCCCGCCACCGGATTGCATCCGGCAGCGAACAAAATCGTTACCCCCACCGCCGCTATTGCGGTCGCCCATCCGGGCGATCCCTGACCCGGGATGCACAAGACCATCGCGCGCACCTCCTGTCGTCTCACGACAGAAATCAGGAGGATAATCATGGCTAAATCGGATCATTGCCCCGTTGCGTCCCGGAGCTATTTCGAGGCTCTGGAAACAGCCGAGAAGAGAGCGCTGCACAGCTTCTTCGATCAGCACGTTATCGAGGATGACGAACTCGGGTACTTTGCCCTCGACGAGGGTGACTACAACATCTTGCCAGCACATCTCGCAGCGCGGGTGGTCCACACGGTCCACGGCGGCATGCTCGACGAGTTCTGAGACTACCGACAGGGCGGGAACCGGGGACGGTTCCTGCCCTTTTTTCTTGTTCGCCGGGTAGTCCAATCAAGCACAAGAACCCGGTTCGGTCGGTTGCTCTGACGGCCGCCCACCGCACTGCGGCGGCACCCGATAAGTGGAGCGGGGCTGTGGACGCACTCTGTCCCGCGCATCTTGCGATGCGCTCCTGAGGGTGCGGCGTAATTTGTTCTTGGGCCCCGCGCGCACTTGCGAACCGGCAACGGGTCGGGCGGCGGGAAGCTAGGGCACGCGACAGGTCCCGCTTGCCTTGCTTCCCACGCGCCCTTGGCCGCTGCCTCTTTCGCAGGTGCTGTCTTCGGCTGGAGGCGTTGAACTGCTTTCTATCTGCATGCTGTGAGCTGCCAGGCCTGGTTGCTCGCGCTCCAACATGGAGATCGGGAAAAGTCGTCCTTGATCAATCCCCCTCATTGCCTGGACCACCTCGCGCACTTGGGAACGAAGGAGCACACCCTACGCAGCGGTAGCTGCATGGCATGGCAAAAAAGCACGAAGAAACAGAGGTATTGCTTGTCCAAGGGGGCGAGCAATCAGGTGGTAGCCAAGGCGCAGGAGTATCCCATCGTAGGCAGTCCCACCGACTGAAACTGACCGGCTATGTTGCTCGGCGAAAGTCGCTTCCTATCGGCATAACTTGGGATACAGAGCTTCCCGGTTTCGGACTTCGCAAGCGCAAGTCGGGACACCTCACCTGGATTGTGAAGCACAGACCGCGAGGCGTGCAGCGAATGGTGACACTGGGAAGCGCGGGAGTGGCGGCAGGTGCGCTGGGCGCACCCGCCGCGCGCGCTGCTGCGCGCAGATTGCTCATCAAGGCAACGCTTGCCGATCTGCCTACCGCTCCGGAGAAGCTTAAGGCTCCACTCTTTGCAGAGTTCGCCGAGGAGTTCTGGCTCGATTATTCGCCGCATTGGAAGCCTTCGACGCGCGATGCTTCGCGGGCTTACATCGACAAGCGGCTGATCCCAAGGTTTGGAACACTCTCTGTCGACGCGATTGAACGGGCTGACATCAATCGCTGGCGAGACAGCATGGCTGACGTGGGAGGAGCCTTCAATCGCAGCATCCCGGTCATGTCGGTTATGATGCAATATGCTGAGAAGCTTGGATACCGCGAGAAGAATACCAACCCTTGTCGCGGCGTCTCTCGCTTCAAGCGGGACCTTCCGGAACGCTATCTGTCAGCTGATGAATATCAAAGGCTCGGTAAGGTGCTGGCAGAGCACGACGGTGCCAATGCGTTCGTTGTCCCAGCTCTCCTGATGCTGATCTATACAGGCGCAAGGGTTTCAGAGATTGCGACATTGCGCTGGCGCTACGTCCAGATACCCCGCCTCACATTGCCTGACAGCAAGACCGGGCCGAAGGCGATCTACCTCAACCCGCAGGCAATCGCTGTGCTCGATGGGCTGCAACGTCGCGGAGACGATCAGCTCGTATTCCCGGCAATGTATCGCGAGGTGCCGATCAACCTAGGCCAGCACTGGGAGAAGATCAGGCGCAAGGCAACCTTGCCCGATGTGCGCCTGCATGATCTCCGTCACAGCTTTGCTTCGGTTGCCATAGCGAAAGGGATACCGCTTGCGACCATCGGCAAGCTGCTCGGCCATGCGCTTCCTGAAACGACGGCCCGATACGCGCATCTCGCGGACGAGGTCATTTCGGAAAGCGCTGACCGCATCTGTACCAGCCTCGCAAGCTCAATGGGGATGAACGCATGACCAGCTATGACCTCAAGCGTATCCTTGCCGAGGAGCTGGCGCGCATCGTCCCGGGTGATGCTGGGAAGCGCCGAACAAAGTTCGACTACGTCCTTCCCGGTTTTGGTGAGCGTATCCATCCATCAGGCAGGAAGAGTTACGTTCTTCAGCGCACGATGGGCGGCAAGCAGAGGCTCATTACAATCGGCGATGCTGCCATTCTAACCGAGCGGATCGCCAAGGATGTTGCGCGCCGCCTAATTTTGAGGATCGAACTGGGCCAGAACCCGGCGGACAAGAAGCAACGCGGCAAGAGGACGCCGACCTATGCATCCTTTCTTCGGCACTATTGGGAGGTTGCGGCTCCAACCTGGAAGCCATCCACTCTTGAGATACACGACATCTACCGGCGAACGCACTTGGAACACGCGTTCGCCGGAAAGTTTATCGACGAGATCAGCCATGCTGATGCCGTGCGCTGGCATGCAAAGCTGACGCGCTCGGCAGGGCCGGGCGCGGCCAACCGCGCTATGGAAATCCTAAAGGCGATGTTCGGTAAGGCCGAGGCATGGGGTTATCTGCCTGAGCACTCAAATCCCTTTCGTGGCGTCAAGCGTAACAAGGGGCGAAAGATCGAACGTTTTCTGAGCCAGGCCGAAATGTCTCGACTTGGAGAGGCGCTTGCACGGCATCGGGCGGACAAGCCGAACGAAGTCGCGATCATTTCGCTTCTCGCTTTGACAGGATGTCGGCGTGGCGAAATTCTCAATCTCGCTTGGGGTGAGGTTCAAGGCCGTAAGCTCAAGCTGACCGATACAAAGACTGGGCCACGTGTCGTATGGCTCGGCAAAGAGGCGAGGGCCGTCATTGATCGCTTGCCGCGTAGAAGGAGCCATGAGCGAGTCTTCCAATTCGATGTGCTGCCCGTCTCTGCAATCGAATGGTTCTGGCGCATGCTGAGGGTCGAAGCGGGCATTGAGGATGTGAGATTGCACGACATCAGGCACAACTATGCCAGCTTGGCAGTGCGAAACTCTGAGACGCTTCCAATGATTGGTAGGCTGCTCGGCCATAAGGATGTGCGCACTACCTCCCGATATGCTCATCTCGATGATCACAATCTACATGCCGCGTCCCAAGCAATCGGCTGCACGATTTGTGAGCGCATGGCAGTACCATGATCCTTGGCTTCTGACCGATAGCTGCATGAGAGACATCGGTTTCCGCAGAACAGATGCTTGCGCCAATTGCTCTAACCTATCGGATGGGGCTACCGAGGTGGGCATTTCCTGGGGGATCAAGTGCTAGCAGAAGTTTTTCATCGTCTGAGCAACAGAGGTAGCCGCCGAACCGAGGCCGAAATACAAGCCGACGTGCGAATGCTTTTGCTGGCACCTCAGCTGGAACTCGATGATGATGACCTTCGCGTTGTAAACCTCGAAGCACAAGTAGGTGATGGTCGACGCATCGACGTCGAGCTTGGAACCGCTGCTATTGAAATCAAGCGCAACGTCTCGACGAACCGAGCAAAGGCCGAAGCAATTGAGCAGCTTCGTGGTTATGTTGAAACTCGCACTACGGACACAGGCACACGATATGTCGGCATTGTAACCGACGGAGTACTTTGGTCCTGTCATCATCTGACAGGTGATGATTTTATCGAAGTAGCATCGTTCGACACGGGCGAACCGGAGAATGGTCTCGATAATCTGTTGGTTTGGCTGGAAGGCGTGCTTGCAACTGCGCAAAGCATTCCAGCTACGACGGAGGAAATCAGGGCTCGTTTGGGCTCTGGCAGCAGCGCCCACTCGCTCGATAGCGCGACCATAGCCGCACTCTACGATCGCCATAAGGATTTGCCTACTGTCAGAATGAAGCGATCATTGTGGTCAAAGCTTCTCGTATCGACGCTTGGCAACCAGTTTGAAGACACCGACGAACTCTTTGTCGAACACACCCTCCTAGTAAATTCAGCTGAGGTCATTGCTCATTGTGTGCTCGGCTTGCAGACCACTGACCTTGATCCTCAAGACGTTTTGTCTGGCGCTATCTTCACCAGTCGAAGCATTTTTGGTGTTGTCGAGCAGGATTTTTTCGACTGGCCGTTGGAGGTCGATGGAGGTCGGGAATACGTGAGCGCGCTCATTCGACGGTTGTCGCGCTTCAATTGGGCAGCTGTCGAACAAGATGTTCTCAAAACGCTGTATGAGAGCGTTATCGGCCCAGAAACGCGTAAGCGTCTCGGAGAATATTATACCCCTGATTGGTTGGCGGAACTTGTCGTCAATGAGGCGATCGACGATCCGCTAAACAGAAGGGTGTTAGACCCGTCCTGTGGCTCTGGAACATTTCTCTTCCATTCCGTCCGACGATATCTCGCTGCGGCTCGCGAAGCGGACTTGTCCGTCGCAGAAATGATCAGTGGTGTAAGCCGTGCGGTGATAGGAATGGACCTGCATCCAGTTGCGGTCACACTAGCTCGGGTCACCTACTTGCTAGCGATTGGACAGGACTTGCTCCGTCATCCTGAGCGCGGAGCCGTTTATATTCCGATCTACTTGGGCGACTCGGTCCAATGGGGCGGCATTCAGAATTCGCTTTGGAATGCTGGCGATATGGTGGTCGCAGTTGAAGACCATGCTGAGCTGTTTTCTACCGAGCTAAGGTTTCCTGATGGGTTACTTGCAGACGCCCTCGCTTTCGATCGTCTCGTAGAAGAGATGGCGCAGTTGGCCTCTTCCCGTCCCAGCGGTTCGCAGGTTCCGAACCTCTCTCCACTCTTCCAACGACACGCTGTCCCGACAGCGGCTCGTGACACCGTGACCGCCACATTCCGAACGATGTGCAGCCTTCACGATGAAGGGCGCAACCACATCTGGAGCTACTACATCAGGAACCTCGCCCGCCCTCTGTGGATGGCGAGGCGCGAAAATCGGGTTGATCGGCTAGTCGGAAACCCTCCGTGGCTCGCATTTAGACACATGCCCAGTGATATGCAGGCGCGGTTCCGGCAGATGGAAGAGGAGCGCGGGCTTTGGGCGGGCGCTGAAAACGCCACGCACCAGGACCTTTCCGCTCTATTCGTTGTGAGGGCGGTCGAACTGTATCTAAGCGATCAAGGTACATTCGCTTTCGTGATGCCAAATGCCGTGGTGGATCGCGAGCATTATGCCGGCTTCCGGCGTGGTCACTATGTAGCCGGGGATAGCAGAACCCTAATCGCATTCGATCATTCATGGGATTTGCGGAGGATTAGACCTCATTTCTTCCCGCGTGGTTCGAGTGTGATTTTCGGATCAAGAGACCCCAACGAAGCACAAGAGATGCCAACGGCTGTTGTAAATTTTGCGGGCAATATCCGAAACGCTGGGACTTCCTTGTCAACGATAGGCCAGAGGCTAACGCAGGAGCAAAGCAACGTCACAGTACGCGCGGGGGGTTCTTCACCTTATGCTTCACGTTTCAGGCAGGGAGCCATATTCTCTCCACGAGTGCTATTTTTCGTCGATCGGCAAGACGCCGGACCATTGGGAATAGCGGCTGGAAGTGTTCCAGTGCAATCATCGAGAAGTGCAACGGAGAAGAAACCTTGGCGCGATGTACCCGACTTGGGCGGAGTTGTTGAGGAGCGGTTCGTAAACCCAATCTACTCTGGCGAAACCTTGCTGCCTTACAGGCTGACCAATCCACTCTTGGGCATTGTACCGTTTGACGGCCAACACCTTATGGAGACTAGCGAGGAGATGGGTCGTTTTCCTGGTCTCGCTGCGTGGTGGCGCACCGCCAGCCAGATTTGGGAGGACAACCGAAAATCTGATGCGCTAACACTGTCTCAGCAGCTTGACTATATGAGGAAGCTGTCCGCGCAACTCCCTCAACCTAGGCTGCGTGTTGTCTACAACACTTCAGGAATGCACCTCGCGGCTGCGATACTTTCCGACGTACAAGGGTTGGTGAATAACAAACTCTACTGGTGCGCAGTCACTTCTGAGGAAGAGGCTAGGTATCTACTCGCTGTGCTTAACAGCCCAGTTACAACTGAGTTTGTGCGCCCGCTTATGTCTTATGGCAAGGACGAGCGCGACATTCACAAGCACGTTTGGAAGTTGCCTATTCCGGAATACGATGCTCAGATTCCAACGCTTTCCAGACTGGCGGAGTTGGGTGAGGAGGCGGAACGCATAGCCACCTCGTTGCCTCTTCGAGAAGAGGTCCATTTTTCGGCTCAACGGAGAGATATCAGAAACGAACTATCGTCGGCGCAGCTAACAGAAGAGATCGACCAGCTCGTATTTGAGTTGCTATCCTAACCTAAATCTAGTCTCGCGATACTTTGATCCGTCAGAAAGGTGCTGCTAGCAAAGTCTCGAGATGAGAATTGCAAATCTCAAGGCGCTCAATTGCGCAGGAATTCTTGCCAACCGTTCGGCAAGCGACGCGTCCCTCAATCTTCGAAAATACAACCTAGTCTACGGATTTAACGGCTCTGGGAAGAGTACACTTTCGCGGATTTTGGCCGCCCTGGAACTTGGGTCTGGTGCCGCCAAACTTCCAGAAGGCGCAACTTTCCAGATAGCCTTCGAAAATGGGCAAATCGCCACGAGCGGTGAAGAGTTTGACGCATTCTCGAAGCATGTCGTAGTTTTCAATAACGACTACATCGACCGCAACCTCAGGTGGGCTGAGGGTCTTGTAAGTCCGGTCTTTTTCATTGGCTCGAAACAGGCTGATGCCTCCCGTGAACTAGAAAAACGTGAAGCCGAACGAGGCGAATGGCTTAAGAAGAAGGACCAGCTTGGAGAGTTGCATCGGACCAAGGAGAAGTCCTTCGGAACTTTCAAACGGGAGCGGGCAAAGCTAATCGCATCGTCGCTACATTTGGCAAACCGCCGGTATGAAGCTCCCGCGCTTATGCAGGATTTTCAGACATGGCGCGATGAGAGCCTTAAGTCGCTTTCTGCGGACGAGCTTAAGGCGGCACAAGAGACCTGCAGAGCTGAAACTCCGATGCCAGAGTTGTCGCCGCTGACCGTAAATGTTGAGAGGGTAGGTTCCGCTTACAACTTCGTGCGAAGTTTGTGTGAACAATCAATCTCAATGATCGCATTGGAGGAATTGCAGCGACACCCCGATATGCTGATGTGGCTCAAGCAGGGGTTGGAATATCACGTAGCTAATGACCTCGACGAATGCTTGTTTTGCGGTAATCGATTGACGAGTGACAGACGGTCCACATTGGACGCCGCTCTGGACGAAAAAGTCGACAAATTCATCGGGCAGCTTACTCAGTCAAAGGCTCGCTTGGCCCAGCTTATCACTGACCTCGAAGCCACACGAGATGCCCTTCATAGGAGGGCTGAGTTTGTCGGCGAACTTCAGGAACGGGCATCGACTTCGCGGACCGAGTACGAAGAGGCTCTAGCTCTTTTGATCAGCATGCTCAGAAGCCTTGAACGCACACTTGATCAGAAAATTGCATCGCCTGCCCAGGCGTCTGAAACGTCAGCGCTAGAGTCTGAAAAGGCCGTCAAGACGGCAAGTGAAAAGCTCATCATGGCGGTTGCGTCTTACAATCGTGTAGTGGAACGTCACAACGCGATTAGAGCCGAGTTTGCGCAGCACAAGTCGGCAGCCGAGGTGTCAGTCCGAAAGCACTTCATCGCTGACGCGATTGAAGAAATTCGGGGTCACGTAACTGAAGTCGCCGACGCCCAGAAGGACTACGAGGAGGCGGTAACCAAAATAGCCGAGCTGGACGTCGATATCGCGGCTTTTCAAACTCAAATCAGAGAGCACGGCCCCGCCGCCAACGTGATCAACGCTCTCATCGAAGCCTACCTGGGACACGGCGAACTGAAGATACATCCGATCGATGAAGGCTACGAGCTCTTAAGGCATTCGAGGCCCATAGAAGGCACGCCTAGCGAGGGCGAAAAGACAGCGATTGCTATTTCCTATTTCCTCTCGTCAATCGAGTCAGACGGGAAGAATCTCAAGGATATGATCGTCGTTGTAGATGATCCCGTCTCAAGCCTCGACACCAAAGCCCTGAACTACGCGTGCGCACTAATCCGATCTCGCTTGGCGACCGCCAGCCAGGTGATCATATTGACCCACAATCTTCAATGTATGAATGAGTTCAAAAAGGCTTGGAAAAACCGAGCGCGACCGCGAGACGGTAAGGATCCAACCGCCACATTTTTGTACCTCGATGTCAAGAAAGAAGGCCCCGACGGAGAGCGACAGTCGCACTTCATGGAGATGTCACGGCTGTTGAGGGAATACGACTCTGAGTATCATTTTCTCTTCAAACATGTGATCGATTTCGCGCTGTCCGAGGCAGATTATCATGATCACTCGTACATGATGCCGAACGTTATGCGGCGAGTGTTGGACGTTTTTCTCGCCTTCAAATGTCCCGGCTCATCGGGACTGCCAGGGCAACTAGATCAGCTTTGTTCTGACCATAAAGATTTGGATCGGGACAGGCTGACCGGCCTTGAGCGGCTCGCGCAGGTTGAGTCTCATTCTGATAATCTTGATGACTTGCTCTCGTTTTCATCCATGACCATCGAGGAGACAAAAGGGGCAGCTAGCTTGCTTCTAGAAATGATCGAAACGGTAGACCCAAATCACCTCAGATCGGTCAAGCGTCTCTGTCGAGACTGACGCTTTCAGACTGGAGCCGCGGGAAAAATCACACCCAAAACGTGTGTGCCTTGGACCGCACAAATTTCGGGCAGCTAAGGCTAATCGATAGCCCGATGCTGCTTAAAGCGACAATCTCGGTTTGCCCTCAAAACCTCGACGGCTCTCGCTCCGATTATAACTTAAACAATTCAGTGCATTGTACGGATCGCCGAAGTGACCGGAAACGTCCGCGCACATTGGAACTTGACAGCACACCGTACCCCGCGATTTCGGGATTTATCTTTCTGTTATTGCTAAAGAATGTGGTTTTGGGCGAAATCAACCCGTCTGCGAGTAGAGCGGCTTTGCGCCGATCCGCTGACAACTCACATCCATCTATCACTTTGAAATATCGTCAGAATCTTTAGATTGACTGCGAGTTGTTCACGATTTATTCTCATCGGCACCTTCCGCAAGGTGAGCCAGGTTCCGTCGGCCCGACAAGGAACCTGTTTCATGACCCGACAAGATCGGCTTCAGACATTCGTGTCTCTCTCCGTTGGTAACTGGGTTCGCCAGTGTGCCGCGGACCATGGCGTAAGTGTCAGCGTCTTTATCCGTGACCTAATCGTCGCAGCGTGGCAGCGCGATAACGAGGCGAAGGACAGGCCCGCAGGGCTCGATCCCGCGCGACAGGCAATCTTCATTTCGGTGGCGCTCGATGCGCTTCTGGCCAGCCATTCTGACGCGAGTTTGCGCGACCGTACTCACGAGGCGTACCGGCGACGCCTGGAGCGTCTTGGCCTCCCCGTCAACGCAAACATGGGAGGCCAATCCCATGAAGCATAATCTCCTGAACTTCACCCGCGGGAGCCAGTTGCTCGGCCACTTTGGTTTCATGTTTGCAGCCGGCCTGAAGGGCCCCTTGATTGTCACCGGCCTGGTAGCGGTCGGCACCTGCTATTGGGAAGTGCGGTCGGCTCTGAGTGATCACCAGATCTACCTGGTCTGGATGCATATCTACGCCAGTCTCTATGCCTTCATGGAGTTCGATCCGGCCAAGCTGGTCAACCTTGAACTGCTTGACGGCGAAAGGGTCGGCCTCCCGTTTGGCATCGTTCGTGAGTTCCCGCCGATGCGCGAGGCGGTCGAGGCGTTTCGTACGGCAGTGAAGCAGGGATTGCTGGTCTCAGCGGTACTGCTGATCCCGGCCGTCGTGTTCTTCTGGTGGTTCGCCGAGCGCTTTGGCGGGCGGTCGAAGGAGCGCAAGCACGAGCGCGGCGCGATGCTGGTTTCGCTCGACGAACTCGAAGAAGAAATCGAGCGTCACAACAAGGCATTCCGGGCCGAAGAACTGGGGCGCAAGTTCGGCTGGAAGTGGCGGCTTGCGAGCTCGTCGGCGCTCGCGGAAGCGGGCCACTACCAACCCGCACGTCTCGCCGGTGTAAGCTGGCCGTGGCGGCTCGAGCAGAGCCACGCCATGCTCATTGGCACGACCGGAACCGGCAAGACCGTGGCGCTCACCGAACTTGTGGCCGAAGCACGTGAACGCGGCCAGCGCGCGGTCATTTTCGACCTTACAGGGGCCTTTATCGAAGCCTTCTACGATCCCGCGCGCGACATCATTCTCAATCCTGTCGATGTTCGGTGTCCGCTGTGGAGCGTGTTCAACGACTGCACGACGGAAGCCGAGTTTCACGCCGCTGCTGAAGCGCTCGTGCCCCATGACGGGGGTGGTTCCGAACAATTCTGGGTGCTTGCGGCGCGCATGCTGTTCGTCGAGATGTGTCTCCATCTTGCCCGTACCGGCGCTACAACCAACGAGGCTTTGGCACGGCGGCTGATGACCGCTGACCTGTCCGAAGTGCATAAGCTGATGCGCGGTACCATGGCCGATCCGCTGACCGCTCCGGAAGCGGCCCGCATGGCGGAATCGATCCGCGCTGTGTTCAATGCGAATGCGAAAGTGCTCAAGCTTTTGCCCTCATCCGGACCGCGCTTTTCGGTCCGCCACTGGGTCAAAGGCGACTGCCAGGCGGGCTCGATCCTGTTCCTCTCTGCCCGCTATGTCGACATGAGCATCTCCTCGCAGTTGCTGACGCTGTGGCTCGACACGGCGATGAATACGCTCATGACGCTCGAGCGCACACAGGACCTGCGGATGTGGTTTCTGATCGACGAGCTCGGCGCCCTTCACCGACTACCGGCGCTTGAAAAGGGACTGCAAACCGCGCGCAATTTTGGCGGTGCGATCGTCACCGGGGTGCATGCGTTTGCCAAGCTCAAGGAAGTCTACGGGGAGAACATGGCCATGACACTGTCCTCGCTTGCGCGCACCAAGCTCATTCTGGCGACAGCCGATCGCGAAACGGCGACCTGGTGCTCCGATTTCATCGGCCATCGGCAGGTGCGCGACATGGAAGAAGGCTACAGCTATGGGTACAACAATGCGCGCGACGCAGTCAGCCTGACGCCGAGGCGGCAGATCGAGCCATTGCTCCTGCCCGACCAGTTCATGAACCTTCCGAGGTTGTCGGCCTACATCAAATTTCCTGATGGATTCCCCGCTGCGCCGGTTTCGCTCATTCCGCGGACGCGTGGCCGTATTGCCGAAGGTTTCATCGCCCGCGAGAAACCGCTCATAAAGCCTGGCCAGGGTCCTGCGGCAATGACGCCCCAAGCAAAACCGGGTTCGAAACCGAATGACGAGCATCCCGCTTCGAACGATGACGGTGCTGGTAAGCCTGTCGATACAAAGCAGCTCAAACTTGACTTGGAGGGGCAGCGCCGTGTCGCCGATGAACCGCAGGATCGGCAGGAGCCTGTGCCGCTTGAAAAGCTCAATGCAGGGCGCGCGGCTGGTGATCTCGGTGCGGAAACCCGGTCCGATACGCATCTGGATGCAGGTCCAACGCTACCTCTCGCCGCAGTGCAAACCGGTGAGGATGCACCAGCAATGGGCGCGGAACAGCATCCGTCCGAACCAGGAACCGCCGGCGATGACGCAGCTGGAAAGGGCGGTTCGACGCCCCAAGCTCGCGCGGTGACCAGTGGGCACCAATCTCTCACGCCGGTCGAGAAAGACCTGCGTGAAGGTGCGGTCGCAGATCCTCCGGAAAAGGATTTCGGCGAGTTCGAGCCCGACATGTGAAAGGCAAATGGGGAGGGATTACTCGGCCACGAGGGGAGCCGTGACGAGGACCAAACTGGATGCTTTCCGTCGCCAATGTGCGCTCCCCTTCGGCTGCCGCGAGCTATTTCGCGGCAGACAATTACTACACCGGCGCCGATGCCGATCGTTCCGGAACATGGGTCGGGAAGGGAGCGGAACGACTTGGCCTTGAGGGCCGCGTCAATGCCGAGCAGTTCGATGCCTTGCTGCGGGGAGAACTTCCCGATGGTATCCAGGTCGGCAATGCGGGCCAAGCCCACAGGCCGGGAACCGACCTCACATTCTCACTGCCCAAAAGCTGGTCGTTGCTTGCGCTGGTGGGCGGCGACCAGCGGATAATCGATGCCTATCGCGAGGCCGTCATCGAGACCTTGCGCTGGGCAGAAAAGAACGCGGCGCAGACCCGGATGGGCAGTCAGGCTGGCTACGGGAAGGTTGCGACCGATAACCTGACGATTGGTCTTTTCCAGCACGACACCAACCGCAACCAAGAGCCGAACCTGCATTTTCATGCGGTCGTGGCAAATGTCACGCAAGGCAGCGACGGGAAGTGGCGCGCGCTTCGCAATGACAAGCTTTGGTCGTTCAACACCCTGCTCAACTCGATGACCATGGCGCGCTTTCGTCTGGCGGTCGAGAAAATGGGCTACGAAGCAGAGCCGGTTGGAAAGCATGGCAATTTCGAAGCAGCGGGCATCGCCCGCGAGCAGGTCATGGCTTTTTCCACGCGGCGCGAAGAAGTCCTCGACGCGGTACGCCAGCTGGGCGAGAACACCCCGAAAACCCGCGACATTGCTGTGCTCGATACGAGGAAAAGCAAGGCGCCCGTCAGGGACCGGGAAGGCCTTCTCGATGCGTGGCGGCAGAAAGCCCAAGAAGTCGGAATTGACCTTGCCCGCTTGATCGATGCGTCGCAGATGCGGGCTGCAACGAAGGACATTCCCAGATCGAAAGAAGGGAGCCTTCTTCAGCGTGGAATTGCGAAGCTGAGAGAGTTCGCGCAGCGGATCAAGGGCGATCCGACTGATCCACTGATCCCTGCCCATGTCCTCAAGCAGGATGCACCGACCATCGCGGCCGCGCAGGCTGTTGCTTCCGCGGTGCGTCATCTCTCGCAGCGCGAGGCAGCCTTTCCCCGTGAGGGATTGCTGAAAGCGGCGCTCGATTTTGGGCTACCGACGACGGTGGATCACGTCGAAACCCGTGTGAACGCATTGGTCAGAAGCGGCGCACTTGAGCCCGGCAAAGGCGAACACAAAGGCTGGTTGGCGAGCCGCGAGGCGCTTGACCTTGAAAGCACCATTCTCGCGAACGTCGACCAGGGACGAGGTGCGGTGTTGCCCATCCTGAATCGGCCGGACGCCGCAGAACGGGTTCAGGCAGTTGCCGCGATCAACCACGGAATTTCGCTCAACGAAGGGCAGAGGAATGCGGCGAGTCTTGTGCTCTCATCGCGTGACCGGATCGTAGCGATCCAGGGCATAGCCGGGGCGGGCAAAAGCAGCGTGATGAAGCCGGTCGCCCAGCTGCTCCGAGAGGAAGGCAAGCAGGTGCTGGGGCTCGCGGTGCAGAACACGCTCGTCCAGATGCTCGAGCGCGACACCGGCATCCGTTCGATGACCATTGCCCGCTTTCTCGCCCAATGGGGCAGGCTTCTGCACGAGCCGGGAAATGCTACGTTGCTGAGCGAGGCTCGGAGTGCGCTCGGAGACCATGTCCTGGTGCTCGACGAGGCGTCGATGGTGTCGAACGAGGACAAGGCCAAGCTGGTGCGGCTGGCAAACCTAGCGGAAATCCATCGTCTGGTTCTCGTCGGTGACAAGCGACAGCTAGGCGCCGTCGATGCGGGTAAACCCTTCGACCTCGTCCAGCAGGCCGGGATCGAGCGCGCCAACATGGATGTGAATTTGCGCGGCCGCGATCCCATCCTGCGGCGAGCCCAGGCCGCCGCGCAGGAGGGACGCATCGACGATGCGCTCCGGGCTCTTGCTCCTTCAACCATCGAGGCACGCGGCGACAGTGCGATTGTTGCTGCCGAAAAGTGGCTTTCGCTCAGCCCGGCGGATCGGGATCGGACGTCGATCTACGCGTCGGGACGGGCTTTACGGTCTGCGGTTAACGAGGCTGTCCAGCGCGGACTCAAGGCCAACGGCGAGCTCGGCCCACGATCGGGCCGGCTGACCATTCATTCTCGGGTGAATGTGACGCACGAAGAGTTGCGATACCTTCGCACATACCAACGGGGCATGGTTCTCAATTTCCGCTCGCGCGACAGCACCCAGAAACTCTCCAAAGGCGACTACACCGTCAAAACCATCGACCAAGCGCGCAAGCAGCTCGTGCTTGAGGACAGGAAGGGGCGTCTGCGCAATTTCAATCCTGCGCGTTTGCGGCCGGGCGCAGACGATAGCCGGCTGTCGCTCTTCGACCGCAAATCGATATCCATCATCGAGGGTGACAAGATCCGTTGGACCGACAACGACCATAAGCGCGGGCTGTTCAACGCCGACCAGGCGAGGATCGTGGCCATCGACACAAAGGGCGTCTTGGTGGAGACATCAGCGGGCAAGGAGCTCCGCCTGAGCCGCGGCGACCCCATGCTCAAACGCATGGACCTCGCCTATGCCCTCAATGCGCATATGGCGCAGGGACTGACCTCTGATCGCGGGATCGCGGTGATGGACAGCCGCGAACGCAATCTCGCCAATCGGCAGACCTTCCTGGTCACGGTCACCCGGCTTCGCGACGGCCTTACGCTGATTGCAGATAATGCCGAGAAACTCGGCCGGGCTATCAAGTCCAACAGCGGCGAGAAAGCATCGGCATTCGAAGTAACGCAAAGGCTCAAGGCGGCAGCGGCCAAGGGCCTATCACAAGACAAGGATGTTGGCAGCGCTTCGCCTGCAAGTGACAAGCCCGAACTCATGAAGGAAAGGGTAAAGCCTTTTGAAATCGGCATTTGATCACCGACAGCCTGGACGATTTCCGCGTTACCAGGCACGATGCCTGTTCGAGAGAAGTGCGGAGCGTTGCCGGTGAAGGGTGTATTCGAGATCAGCGGCAATTCGCGCTACGACGACCTCATTACCGAGCGGTATCATTTCCCCTCGCAATATCTTCCTCAGGCCCGCCAGCTCGAGAACGACTGGATCCTTTACCGTGAAACCCGGGTATCGGGCGGCCGGATGGCTTATATCGCGACCGCCTTCGTTGAGCGGATCGATCCCGATGAGGCTGATCCAACCCATTACTACGCGCGCGTCAGGGACTATCTACCCTTCGATGATGCGGTGTCCTACCGCGACAAGGACGGACGCTTTGCCGAACGCTTCCTTCGCGAGATGGCCCGTCCTGGCGATGCTGGGAGGACGCTGCGCGGAAAATCGGTGCGCACGCTCGATGGCGATGATTTCGTCGCGATCGTCAATCAGGGCCTGAGCGAGACGCTCGACCCGGACAACCGGATCAGGCTCGAGCTCGACGAGCGGTACATCGACGATGCAACTGCCGCGCTCCTTGCCGATGATTTTGGCGAACGCCAGATCGAGCAGATCCTGGTGAATAAGAAAATCCGGGCCGCCAGTTTCCGCAATCAGGTTCTCGACGCTTATGACAGCACCTGCGCCGTCACGGGATTGCGGATCATGAATGGTGGCGGGAAAGCAGAGGCACAGGCGGCCCATATCTGGTCTGTCGCCGATGGCGGACCCGATGTTGTACCCAACGGCGTGGCACTCTCGGCTACGGCCCATTGGCTGTTCGACCGACATCTCATCACATTCGACGATAACCTTTGCCTGCTCGTATCGCACAACAAGGTGCCGTCCGACCTGTTGAAGCTCTTCCCCCCTTCAGGACAGAAGATCAGGCTTCCGGTCGATCCGAGGGATCACCCCCGTCCGGACTTCGTTGCCAAGCATCGCGCGCGTTTTGCGGGGTTCTGATCCGGTAGGATCAGACAGCGCGTCCGAACCAGATGACACGGCCGACCACCTGGATCTCGGACCGGTCGACATCGTCCCAGCTGGGATAGGCCGAATTGTCGCTGCTGATGGTGATCTTGCGGCCACCTGGCTTGAGCGTCACGCGCTTGACCACCAGCGCATCGTCGGCGCGTAGGACGTAGATGCCGTCACGTAGCCGCGAACCCTGGTCCGACGCATCGACCAGCACCTCGTCGCTATCGCTGAGTGTCGGCTCCATGGAGTCGCCCAGGACATGGATGATCGAAAGGCTGGCACTCTTTGCTCGGGTCAACCTGGCAAGCCAGCGTTCGTCGAAACCGAAGCGGGTATGGGCGGTCTCGCTTTCGGCAATCGCTCCGAAGCCCGCCGATGCATCAACATTGAGCACGGGAATTTCGATCAACCCGTCACGCATGGGTGCGGGGGGTCCGCCAAGCACTTGCTCGTCGACCCCGAAAAAGCTGGCAAGCGTGCGCCGGTCATCATCATCCAGCTTTCGCGGCGAGCCGCGCTTGATGAACTGCTGAATGTAGGACGAGTTTCGTCCGATCATCCGCGAGATCGAGGAATATCCGAGCCGTCGCTGCTGGATCAGGCGATCGAGCTCCTCTCTGACGTGTTCCATCGTGTCGTTCCTTCTGACGGTCTCAGGAGAGAAGGAAATCTCCTAGACTCGATGGAACCTTCCTACTAAGAACAAACCAGGAACACAAGGGCTGAGTGAGTCGAGGAAGGCTATGAAATTGCTGGATCGCATTGAGAGACACCTGAAAGAATCGCACATGTCGGCGACACGGTTTGGTCGTCGCGCGGTTGGCGATCCGCGCTTCGTGCTTGACCTACGAGCTGGCCGCAGGCCGCGTCGCCGAACGGTAGAGAAGGTGGAGCGCTACTTGGCTGATCGGCCAACTTGCTAACGCGGCGCTTGCGCTCATACCCTCGGGCTATGATGGTTGGCAGTTGTCATTGTCTATCAGGCCGAGAACTACCACGTTCTCTAGAACTTTCAGTGCTTTGGATCGATCAAGGACGTCCTGTACTTCCGTATCAATCTCAAGCTTCGACACGACCTCACTGCCTCAGATGCTCGTAAGGTGCCCGACGATGACTGCGACGCGATCAGATGGATGTCGCGGACCAGTCGGTTCGACGAGATCTGAGCCGTTCCGTTGAAACGCGAACGAAGGACAACGGGCACTTTGAGCATGAAGGGGATCGGGACCGCGATCGTATTTGCCCTTCAAGTGTTGAGCGGCTGTATTTCCCTATTTACCAGATCGATAGATTGGTGACACATGTAGCGCTAAGACCGCTTCTGGGGGATGACGAGAAATGCAGGATGGCGACGCGGCCGAGACGCAATCGGATGGAAGCGAAGAACTAGAGAACCGCGTGATCGCGGAAATCGTAGAGCTGCAGCGCGAATTCTACTTCGAAAACCGGAATAAGGACAGCGAGCGACGCCGGCGCCTTCGTGACATTATCGATCGCGCCACTCCGTTGGGAGGAGACTAATCATGTGGCTCGATGAAATCACTCTGAAGGATTTTCGCTGCTTCCATGGCGAGCATACCATCGAATTCTCGATGGATCCGGATGAAAACGTTACTCTGATTCACGCGGAAAACGGCGTCGGAAAGACCACTCTTCTAAACGCCATGCTTTGGTGCTTCTACGGCACGACTACTGCCAAGTTTGAACGCAAGCAGGACCTCGTTAACCACGACGCCAAGGCCGCGGGGAGAGATTCCTGCTATGTAGAAGTCCTCTTCGAGCACAACGACAAGCGTTATCGTGCCCGTCGCTTCCACGGCAACGGCACCATGGGCGGTCGTGAGTTCTCAATCATGCGGATCGATGATGGCCACAGCGTTTCGATCGACAACCCCGATAGCTTTATCAACACGGTCATACCGAAGACCATGGCGGGACACTTTCTTTTCGACGGTGAACATGCAGAGGTCTTCCTCGGCGAGGAGAACCGGCGCGGAATCCGCAAGGCAGTCCAGGATATTCTCGGATGCAATCTAATCGAGACAGCGATCGGGGACCTTGAAGAGACGGCTGCGTACTATCGGCGGCAAATGCCTAAAGCCAAAGCGACCGACCAGATCGAAGTCCTCTCGAATGAGATCGACCGGCTTACGGACCAGCTCAAGAGCGGCAGGGAAGCACTCGACGGTCTGAAAGGGCAAGCGGAACAGAAGCAACAGCAGATTGCCGACATTGAAGCCAAATTGCGTAACTCGGCCGCTGCGCGAGAACTCCAGGCCAGCCGCGACAGGGCGAACAACTCGCTCAAGCGTGCTATCACCAGAGCAGCGAGCGCACAAGACGAGTTGCTGAAGTGGCTCGGAGACAATGGCCGCTTCCTCGTCTCCTCTCGCATTACCGAAAAGACATTCGATCATCTCGAGGCTCAGGATGTGAAGGGCCGCATCCCTTCGCCCTACAACGAAGAGTTCGTTCAGGACATTCTGGAGATGGAAGAATGCATCTGCGGGACGGAGCTGAAAAAGGGTTCCACCGAATATGAGAAGGTTCGAAGTCTCCTACAGAAGGCAGCAAACAAGACGTTGCGCAGTCGACTTTCGAGCGTTCGCTCCACCCTTAAAGAACTCAAGCGAGAAAGGGAAAAAGCGCCAGGCCGGTTGGACGCAGCTAACAAGCGACTAGCCGAAGCTCGACACGAGATCACCGCCATCGAAGCAGAACTTGGGGAGATCTCCGACAAGCTCTCTGGCATCGATTTCGATGAGATCGCCGAACGCGAGCGGCGGCGGAATGAGCTGCGAGGCGAACTCGATGGGATAAACCGGCAGATCGGCGCCCTGGAAAACAATCTCCGCAGTTCCGAGGCGTCCAAGGCGAACAAGGAGCGCGAACTCAACAAGCTGCTTGAGAACGACGAGGATGCGAGAATTTTCGTCCGACGTCACGAACTGTGCGAACGGCTCAAGGAGCGGCTCGAAGCTGAACTCGTCGAAGAAGAAGAGGATGCTCGAAAGATCCTTCGCTCGCAGATCAGCAAAGTCCTTCAGGCCACCACCCGGAAGAGCTTTAAGCTGAGACTGACCGACGAATACGCAGTGGCTCTCGTCAATGAAGAGGGAACGCAGCTCCCCAAATCCAGTGGCGAAAACCAGCTACTCGGTCTCGCATTCACGGCTGCGCTGGTCGAGTACGCCCGACTTCGTCAGAACGCGCAGGATCACCGACTGCTGCGTGGCACGGTCGCCCCCCTCGTTCTGGACTCTCCCTTCGGCCAGCTCGATGACAGCTATCGCGAGACAACGGGCGAGCATGTGCCACGCATGGCCAGTCAGGTGGTACTGATGGTCTCGGGTTCGCAGGCCAACAACGCTGTGATTGACGTGCTGCGTGCGAGAGTAGGGAAGGAATACGTCCTCGTTCGGACCAACCGTGCTTCCGGAGAAGGGAAGAAAGGCGAGACCCGTCAGTTCAACGGGAAAGACTATGCCGTTGCTCTGTTCGATCAAGAGGCCGATGGCACCCG
>NZ_JAVAIM010000002.1 GCF_030717945.1 Qipengyuania profundimaris | reverse complement strand
CGATGGCGACAGCGTCACGGCTACCGGCTCGCTGACCGTGACGGTCGATGACGACAGTCCGGTGGCGGTCACGGGCGGCCCGGCGGGCGTGACGAATGGCCCCGCGCCGATCAGCGGGCCGTTCCTGCTCGATCTCGACGGTTCGCTGGCCGACAATTATGGCGCGGATGGGCCGGGAACCGTCCGGTTTCCCGACAGCATCGACGGGACCGACAGCGGCCTGACCTCGAGTTTCCAGCCGATCATCTACAATCGCGTCGACGACCACACGCTACAGGGTGTTGCCGGCGGCATGGTGATTTTCGAAATCACGCTCGACCCGGCAACGGCAACCTATCGCGTCGACATGGACGGAACGATCGATTCCACCAGCGACATCACGTTCAACCCGCTGACGAACAATTTCGTCGGAGGCAATTCGAGCTGGGCAGGCTTCGTCCCCAATAACGAGGACGCGACTACCGATATCGACAATGACAGTCTCGATTTGCTGCTGACACCCCAGGTGAACGGCCTCGACGACGGTACGATCAACTCCAACGATTTCGCAGGCGGCGTCGGCGGTGGTCCGGGGCAGGGTTCGGCAGTCGGAGCGACAGAGACCTTCAGAGTGGATTTCGTAGTCGACCTGACCGGGAATCCGGCCGACGGTCCGGGCAATTACGATCGCCCTGCGAACCGCGACTTCGACTTCGACCATCACTACACGGTCAATGGCGCCTTCGCCCTGCTGAAGAGCACGAGCGGCTCCAGCGTCAGAATTTCCGCATTCGATGACGACGACGGCCTGTCGCCGACCGATCCGCCCAATACCCTTCGCGCCGAGAACGATGTCGGTGACGGAGCGATGGATACCATTACGGGCGTTTCGATCGTCTATCGCGGCGTCGGCTATCAGGGGCCGGGCGGCGAGAACCTGATCACCACCAGCGGTACCTATACCGTCAATGGTCGTGACTTCGTGGTGACGTTCAACGCCGATGGATCGGTGACGGTCGACAATGTCGAGGGCGATCCTGGAAATTCGCAGGTCGGTACGCAGATCGCCGTGTTCACCGACGATGGCTTCAACAGCGTCGAATACGAACATGTCGGCGGGGAGCCGTTCCAGATCGGCGGGTTCGGCGGGTCTTCGATCACGACCGACCCGGTGACCTGGGACGTGCCGGTCGAGGTGGTGGATTTCGACGGAGATGTGTCCGGCACGGCGGATCTCACGATTACCGCGACCACACCTACGGTGAGCGGTGTGCCAAGCAGCGCGCAAACCTTGACGGAATTCGATAGCGCGGCCGCGCAATTGCTGGCTGCCAATATCGACGAGGCGATGCCCGGGGCGTCGCTGTTCGGAGCGTCGCTTTCTCTGGCGTTGCCGCATCACGGCATGGCCCGCCAGGCGGGTGTGGGTGCCATGGCAGCAGCCGCTGCCGGTCTCGCAATGAACCACCAATTGTTCGAGCACGATGCGCATATCGCGTTGCCGACCGGCGATTCCCGGTTCGAAGCTATCGGCCTGCAGCCGGTCGCCTCGGCGGCCGCGTTCGAGACCGCGCCGGCACCGTTCGCACCTGCCGCAAGCTTGGGCACCGGCATGAACCTGGAATTCGCGCCAGTCGTTCCCGACGCCGCCACGCTGTCTGCGCAGGACCTTTCCGGCGCGCCATCAATGGCAGTTGCGGGGAGCGCGCTGCGAGGCGCTGAACAAGCTTTCCAGTACGACGACACGGGCATCGAGGTGGCCGGGCCGGCTGCCAGCGCGATCCCTCTGGGCGATTACACGACGGGGATGGAAGCCTTGCTGGCAATGGCCGCGCCATCCGCTGCAGCTCCAACAGGCGGAGCCGCCAGCGCCAGCCATCCGGCCATCGCGGACATCGCGGCAGAGAACGAGATCGATCGCCTGGTCGAGCATTTTGCCGAGGAGATCACGACGCTCGAGAGCGCCGGGCCCGCGGGCTTCGACGATCTGGCGAGCCTGCTGGCGATGCAGGTCGAATTCGATGTCGGGGGATTGGCACGCCAGGCCGTGCTGCCGGATGCCGAAATCCAGGTGAATACGCCGACCGACGTCTGACCATCCCGGAGGAAACAGGGGGAAACAATGACAAGAACAAAAATCATGGTGGTGGGCACCGGTGCCATGCTGGCGCTGGCAGCGTCGCCCGTGGCTGCCCAGGACAATTGGCAGGACAGGGACATCTCGTCGCTGCGCGGCGAGACGCAGCAGCGCTACGATGCGGCTCTGGCGCTTACCGATGACGCTGCAGTGGTCGAAGCGAATGACCCGCGGTTCATCTGGGCATCCGAAGCCAAGGTCCAGTGCGGTATCGCGCTCGGCTATCTCAAATCGCGGACTCGGGATTCCGTATCGCTCGGCAAATGCCGCGATGCCTATGCGCGCATGACGCAGACGACGCGGGCGATGGCCCCGCCGCCCCCGCCTCCCCCTCCTGCGGAAGCGTGCAACACCGAACTGCCCGGCCTGATTTTCTTCGAATTCGATTCCGCCGTACCCGGGACGGAGGCCAGCCAGATCGCAGATTATGTCGCCCAGAATGCGGCCGCTTGCAGCTGGCGCACTTTCAATGTGGTCGGCCATGCCGACCGATCGGGCAGCAACGCCTACAATATGGACCTGTCCCAGCGGCGTGCGGATGCCGTCGCCAGCCTCCTGGGCTCGCGCGGGATCGCGACCGGATCGATCGACACTACGGCGCGCGGCGAGGAAAACCCGCGCGTGCCGACGGACGATGGCGTGCGCGAGCTACAGAACCGGCGCGTCGAAATCCTGGTCAACCAATAGGAGGAGGGAAATCATGCGTAAGCCAACCCTTATAGCCATCGGCGCAGCTCTGCTCGGCGGTGTGGCGCCCGCAGCGATGGCCCAGACCGCCGCGGTGGAAGCCGTGCCCGGCGACACCCAGGCCGTGACCATGCAGGAAGCGATCGCCGTCGCGATGCAGTCCAACCCGGAAATCCTGCAGGCGCAGTTCAACAAGGAGGCGATCGAGTTCGAACGCGAGCAGGCGCAGGGTCTGTACTACCCGCGGGTCGATATCGAGGCCTCTGCCGGAGTGCGGCGACTGGAGAACAATACCCGCCGCACCCTCGGTATCGCTTCCGACGAACTCTATCCCCTGGAAGCGGGGATCACCGGCGAGTGGACCGTGCTCGACTTCGGTCGGCGGCGCGGTGAATTGCTGCGGCAGGCCGCACGGGTCGACGGTGCATCGCTGCGCGTCGTCGAGCGTTCGGAATTCGTCGCGCTGCAAGTCGCGCGGCAGTATCTCGACGTCCTGCTGCAGCAGCGCGTTGCCGCTGCATCGCAGGACAACGCCGCGTTTCATCGCAGCCTCGTGGCCGATCTCGGCCAGGGGGTGGAGCAGGGATCGATCAGCATCGCGGATCGCCAGCAGGCCGAAGAACGGCTGCAAGCGGCGCTCGTGCAGCAGGAAGAGGCGCTGCAGGGTTTGCAGAACGCCTTTATCACCCTGCGTCGCTTGACCGGCCTGGACGTGACAGGCGCAACCATGCCGCCCAATCTCGCATCGGCGATGCCGCCCGGCCTCGAAACGGCGGTCGGGCAGGCGCGCCTGCGCAACCCGCTGGTTCGCGAAGCGCAGGCGGACGTCGATGCCGCCAACGCGCTCGTGAAGTCGGCTGAGGGCGACTACTGGCCGACCGTCGGCCTCGAAGTAAGAGGGCGCGTGGGCGAGGACATCGACGGTTTTGCCGGCGAGACCAACGATATCCAGGGGCGCGTCGTGATGCGCTGGAATATTTTCGATGGCGGCATCAAATACGCCCGAGCGCAGGAGACGATCCGTCAGGCCAGCGTGGCGCGCTACGCCTTGCACGATCGCCAGCGGCAGGCCGAGGAAGACGTTCGCCTCGCCTGGCAGGCGCTGGAAACGCAGGGGCGGGTGGTTCAGGCCCTCGACCGCCAGAGCCAGGTCAGCGACGACCTCCTTCTGTCTTACAGAAGCCAGTTCAATGTCGGCAGGCGTTCGCTGCTCGATGTGCTCGATGCGCAGAACACGCGTTACAACACGCAGGTGCGTCTCGAAACGGCACGCTTCTCGCAATTGTTTGCGCAGTATCAGACCCTTGCTGCTACAAATAACTTCCTCGACGCGTTGCAGATCGCGCCGGGTGCCGGCGCCGGAGCGGCGGAGCGTGAACGCTTCGACTTCGGGCCTCCGGTTCCTGCGGAATTGCAGCGCCGGGTCGAACCGGGCTGAGGGTGGAGCGGGGCGATAGATGATGTCCAAAGAGGGGGAAATCGAGGCAGGCGTCGAGATAGACTCGCTCAGCGAGTGTGTCGCCGAAGCCGCGCGCCGCTTCGGCCCCTCTTTCGACACCACGCTGCTCGTTCAGCTGCCCAAGAACGAGCGCGGCTTTCTTCCCTGGCACCAGGCCGGGGCGGCGCTCGATCTGGCGCGCCTGAATTTCGATCCCGCCAATCCGCGCAAGCTACCGGTCGGGGCCGCCAACTACCCCGCCATTGCGAAGTTCGCCGATGGAGAAGCCGCCCTCCTGCTCGATGCGCGCGATGGTGAGATTCTCGTCTGGCGACCCGGGATGGGGCTGGAACAATGGGAGGCGCATGCGCGGCTTGCCAAGGGCTATGCCGGGACGCTCTATCGGATTTTCGGCGATCCGGACGAGCTTCGCGAAAGCGAGGCGCCCTGGCATGCCAAGGCGCGCGGCCACTGGTTCTGGACCGAAATGCGCAAGGAGCGGCGGTCTTTCGCCCCGGTCTTCCTCGCATCGTTCCTGATCAACCTGCTGGCCATCGCGCTGCCGATCTTCACCATGAACGTCTATGATCGCGTGATCCCGAACCGCGCGGCCGAGACGCTCTGGGTTCTGGCCGTCGGCGTGGTTCTGGCCTTCGGCCTCGAATTCTTCCTGCGCCGGGCCCGGACCGCAGTCGTCGACCAGACTGCTCGTCGCCTCGATCTCAAGCTGTCGCAAAAGATCTTCGGCCGCCTGCTTGCTTCCCCGCTGCAAGAGCGAAAAGGGCACACCGGATCGCTCGCTGCGCGCGTGTCCGAATTCGCGATCGTCAGGGACTTCTTCGCCTCGACCACGTTGGTCATGGTCATCGACGTGCTGTTCCTGTTCGTTTTCGTGGGTGTGATCGCCATTATCGGCGGCTGGCTCGCGCTGGTCCCGCTAACGATCATTCTCGCGATGCTGGGGGCGGGTTACGTGCTTCAGCGCAAGGTGGTCGACGCGGCGCGGGACGCGCAGGCGGATTACGGTCTCCAGCAGACGATGCTGGTGGAATCGCTCGCCGGCATGGAGACGTTGAAGAGCGTTTCGGGCGAGGGGACGATGTTGTCGCGCTGGCACAAGCTGGCGGATATCGGCAGCCACTCCCAGCAACGTCTGCGCGATATCAATTCGCTGGCGGTCGGCCTGGCCCAGACCTTCCAGCAGGTTTCGACCGTATCGCTGATCGTCGGCGGTTATTACCTGTTCGCCAATGGCGACATCACGATGGGCGCGATCATCGCCATCGTGATGCTTTCATCCCGTTCGCTCGCGCCCGCAGGCCAGATTGCCTACCTGCTGACCCGTGGCCGCCAGGCGCAGGAAGCGCTCGACAGTATCGAAAAGCTTTTCGAAGGGGGGGACGAGCGCAAGCAGGGCAGTAGCCTGGCGCTGGGAGCTCTGGAGAAGCCGACGATCCGGCTGGAAGACCTCTCGTTCGCCTACGAAGGCACGGCACAGTCCGCCCTTTCGGGGATCGATCTGACGATCACGCCCGGGGAAAAAATCGCCATCGTGGGGCGGGTCGCTTCGGGCAAGTCGACGCTGGGCAGGGTCGTCTGCGGGCTATACCCGCCAAGCGACGGCGCCCTGCTGCTGAACGGCATCGACGCCCGGCAGTTCAGGCCCGAATTGCTGCGGCAGGCCTTGCGCTTCGTCGGCCAGGATGCGGTGCTGTTCACCGGATCGATCAAGGACAATCTGGCCATCTCCGATCCCGGCATAGCCGACGAGCGGTTGATCGAGGCAATGCGCAAAACCGGGGCCGACATGTTCCTGTCTCGCGACGCAGGCGGCTTCGACCGCCCCGTGGGCGAGGATGGCCGCATGCTTTCGGGCGGTCAGCGTGCCTTCATGGCGCTGACCCGCGCCCTCGTCACCGATGCCGAGGTCCTGTTCTTAGACGAACCCACCGGTGCGATGGACAGCCACACGGAAAAGCTACTGGTAGAGCGGCTCGGCAAGGCGCTGGCACCGGATCAGACGCTGATCATCGCGACCCACCGGCCGGCCCTGTTTTCCATTTGCGACCGGCTTATCGTGCTCGATTCAGGCAAGATCGTTGCGGACGGTCCGGTACAGGACGTCTTGAAGCAGGCCGGGTCCGAGTTGGCGAAAGGGGATCCGGCGTGACGTCCCTCCCCATCGCGCGCATCGGCGGCATCTTGACCGTGGTGGCCGGATGCCTGCTGGCCGCAGCGCCTTCAATCGCACCTCTGCCGCAAAAAGCGCAGGCCATGGAGCTGGCTCAGGTGCCGGACGTCGGCGATATCGCCCAGATGTCGACCGGCGAGGACCAGCCGCTAAGCGTCTCGGCCGAAAGCGCGGAGGCCCGCAACGCGGCGATCCCGCTGGCCAGATTGCGGCTCGAGCAGCCCGGCCACATATCGCGCCGGGACATGGCTGCGGGCAGTCTCGCAACGGCCGAGAAATGCCTCGCGCAGGCGATCTATTACGAAGCGGCGCTGGAACCGGTTTCGGGGCAGCGTGCCGTGGCGCAGGTCGTTCTCAATCGCGTGGCGCACCCGGCCTACCCGAACAGTGTTTGCGGCGTAGTCTACGAAGGGGTGTCGCGCCCGGTCTGCCAGTTCAGCTTCACTTGCGACGGGTCGTTGCTGCGCCAACCGATGGCGAGCCACTGGGCATCGGCCAGGCGGATCGCCCGGGAGATGCTCGATGGCGGCAGGGCTCCCGAAGTCGGCACCGCAACGCATTATCATGCCGATTACGTCGTGCCGCGCTGGGCGTTCACCCTCGGCAAGATCCGGCAGATCGGCCGGCACATATTCTACCGTTTCCCCGGCAGGGCGGGCTCGGCAATGGCTTTCAACCGTGCCTGGTCGGGCCGCGAGGCTATACCCACGGTGAATTTCGCGCGGCTTCGCGACCGCTTCGCGAGCGAGGAAGAAGCGGGCGCAGAGATCGCGCATGATCTGGTCCCCGGCACCACGGTTTCGCCCGATGTAACCGATCGGCACGCGGCTTCGGATGTGGGCGGGCGGCTCGATACGACGACGGGCTGGACACTGAGCATTCCCGATCCCGTTTCCGCCAGCGCGGGCTATCGCGCCACTCTTGCAGGGCAGGCAGGCAATTCAGTCGAGCCGATGGGCGCGGGAGGCGGGGAATGAGCGGCCTGCGCCAACGCTTCGCGGGCCTGGATGCGCCGCAGCGCCTGATCGCGATTGCCGCCGTCGGGATATTGCTGCTCTTCGCATGGTCGGCCTTCGCTCAGGTCGAACAGATCACTCGTGGTACCGGCAAGGTCATTCCGTCGAGCAAGGCGCAGCTTGTCCAGCCGGCCGAACCGGCCGTCATCTCGGAGATTCTGGTCCGTGGAGGGCAGTCGGTCAGCAAAGGCGACCTCCTCGTCCGGCTCGACGATACCCAGTCGGCTTCCGCCTTGGGCGAGCTCGAAGAGGAAAACCGCAGGCTTGCTGCGCGGGCCCAGCGGCTGGAGAACGAAGCATCGGGCGGTGCGGCCGGATGCGAGGCGGGCGGCCTGTGCGCCGAAGAACGACGGCTGCAACAGGTGCGCACCGCGACTGCCAGGGCGCGCGAAAGCGCACTAGGCTCGGCGATCGAACAGCGCCGCCGCGATTTGCAGGAAGCGCAGGCGACTGCGTCGGCCCTGGAAAACAGCGTGCGTCTTGCGCGCGAACAGGTGCAGATGCTGGAGCCGCTGGCGCAGAAGAATATCGTCCCGCAAACCGAATTGATCCAGGCGCAAAGGGATCTCGTCGACACCCAGGGCCGGCTGGCTGCGGCCCGGCAGGCCGTGGGCCGGTCTTCGGCCGCGATCCGGCAGGCGCAGGCGGATCTCAGCCAGGCACGGCTCGATTTTCGCCAGCAGGCGCTTGCCGAACGCAGCGAAGTCACCACGCGCCTCGCGGTCAATGAGGAATCGATCCGCGGCGCCGCAGCGCGCCAGCAGCGCAACGAACTGCGCGCACCTGCCGACGGGATCGTGAACGACGTCCAGATTACCACGGTCGGCGGGTTCGTGAATGCGGGCGAGAAGATCATGCAAGTCGTGCCGGTTGGCGACAAGCTGTTGGTAGAAGCGCGTATCGCTCCGAGCGATCGGGCCTTCATCAAGGTCGGCGATCGCGCGAACGTAAAGGTCACCGCCTATGATTTCTCGATCTACGGCGGGCTGCGCGGCAAGGTGCAGCAGGTTTCGGCCGACAGCATCTACGACGAGGCCGAACGCGAAGCTTACTATACCGTGGTCATCGAGACCGATCGGTCGTTCATCGTCAAGAATGGCCAGCGCCTGCCGATCGTGCCCGGCATGATCTGTGACGTGGAGATCATTACCGGACGCCACAGCATCCTGACCTACCTGTTCAAGCCGGTAAACAAGGCCCTGGACCGGGCGATGACCGAACGGTGACGCGGGCGATCAATAGCCGTGCAGCCAGCTCTTGCGGCCGCTGAAGCTCAAAACCGGCCGGTAGTCGTTGGCGGAACTGGCGTCGAGAACGGCGTCGCTCGCATTGTCGAGCATGCGGAACCCGTCCGCAGTTCGCACGATCAGCACTGCATGATCGGCCCGGCGCACGAGATCCCGCGTGATGGTCAGGAACATGTCCTCGCGCGGCACACCGGCTGCGGCGAGCATGTGCATCTTCAAAAGAGCGTAATCTTCGCAATCGCCCTGGCCGAGGCGCAGAGTCTGGCGGGGTCCGGCCCAATAGTCGGCCTGCCCGAACAGATCGCTATCTTCCCTGTAGGCGATCCGCTGGTTGACCCAGCGGTTGACGATAGCGAGTTTGTCCTCGAGTCCCTCGGACTGTCCGAGCAACTGGCGCGCCGAGCGACCCACGGAACCGCGTTCGCGGTTCACCCGGTCCCACGAGGCGTCGAAATTGGTCGTTGCGATCGGCACCCGGCGGCTGGCGAGGAAGTCGTTCGCTCCCGGCAGGCTTGTGTCGGCAATGGGTGAAGAAAGCTGCGCCAGTCTGGCGAGCGCCGTCCCTGGGCTAGAAGCGCATTCTGCCATGGGGGGAAGGGCCAGGGCTGCCGTGGTGGACATCGTTTCGACCGGCGGTTCGGCCGTTCCCGCCCCCGGCATCAAAGGGCCCATCGTTTCGAACCCATCCTGCCGTGCGCGGATCGTTTCGAGCGCACTGGACGCACCGCCGAGGATCGCGGATGCCTTCGAAACCCCCGTACCGGTCGGTCCAGACGATGCGAGGGACGCGGACGCTGCAACCGGACACACGCCCGTCGACAAGGCCGAACTCAGGGCGGGAAGGATCATCGGCGCATAGACCTGTGCCGTCGCCGGAGCGGCAGTCATCCAAGCCGAGAGCCCGAGGCCGAGCGTGGCGATGACCTTGCGGTTCGGAAAGGTGAGGCGCTTTTCCATGCAGCATGGATTAGGTCGCCATCGTCAATCTACGGTTTCCGGTCTTGGTTAACGGGCGTTTGCCCTGAGGGAGCTGTCTCCGGCTCGCCGGGACCGTATTGTAGGGAAACCACGTGCGGCCAACGCCCGGGTGGCATGCGAATCGAAAAAGGGCGGCGCCATCGCTGGCACCGCCCTTCCTCGATTTCGAAAGTAAGAAAGAAGCTTACTTGAGCTCGACGGTACCGCCGGCTGCTTCGATCTTGCCCTTGATTTCTTCGGCTTCCGCCTTGTTGACGCCTTCCTTGAGCGGCTTGGGCGCGCCTTCGACAAGAGCCTTGGCTTCGGTCAGGCCCAGGCCGGTGATGGCACGGACTTCCTTGATGACCTGGATCTTCTTGCCACCGTCGCCGGTCAGGACGACGTCGAATTCGTCCTTTTCTTCGGCTGCGGCACCAGCGTCACCACCGCCAGCGGCGGGGCCGGCAACGGCAACAGCAGCGGCGGCGCTGACGCCCCACTCTTCTTCGAGCGCCGTAGCGAGCTCGGCGGCTTCCATGACGGTCAGTTTCGACAGTTCTTCAACAAGCTTGGCGATATCGGCCATGATGTTTCACTCCAAATAATAGGCCGGGGCGTCCGACCGGATCGACCCCGATGAATATGTGTTCGTTGCGAGAACCAGCTCTTACGCGGCTTCCTTGGCGCCATAGGCACCGAAAACGCGGGCGAGCTTGGCTGCGGGTGCGTTGACGACCTGGGCAATTTTCGTTGCCGGGGCGTTGACGAGACCCACGATCTTGCCACGCAGTTCGTCGAGGCTCGGCATCGAGGCGAGTGCCTTGACCCCAGCTTCGTCGAGCTTCGTTGCGCCCATCGAACCGCCGACGATTTCGATCTTGTCGGTGGTCTTGGCGAACTCCACCACGGCTTTCGCCGCAGCAACCGGATCCTCGGAATAACCGAGGGCGGTCGGACCATTCAGGAATTCTTCGATTCCCGCATAGTCGGTGTCCTTCAGGGCGAGCTTGGCGAGACGGTTCTTCGCGACCTGGTAGGACGCACCGGCTTCACGCATCTTCGTACGCAGTTCGGTCGACTGGGCGACCGTAAGGCCCAGGTTGCGGGTCACGACGACCACGCCTGCCTGGTTGAAGACATCGCTGAGCTGGGCGACCGCGTCGGCTTTTTGCGAACGATCCATGCCATACTCCTTCACTATGGCCGCAACGGGCGAACCCGCAGCGACCGGCTACGTTTGTCCATGCCACCTAAGCAACACGGGCGAGTCCGTTGATGGGGGAAGGAGTGCGCCGGACTGCTTGGAGTTCCTGACGCGAAACGGCGAGCGCATGGCCCACCGGAAAATCTCTTTTCCCCGTCTAGGCTGGAAATTAAGACCGGCCAATTCCGGTCACCAACTGTCTCGGACGGATGAGGGCGGATACAAAGAGACCCGCCTTCGGGGGCGGGCCTCTAAGCTTTTCTGGCAGCGTGTCAAGCGAAAGCGCGTTTCGCCGGACTCTCGATTATTCCGCGGGAGGGGTGCCCATGTCCTCGTCCATGACGGGGGGCTCGTCCATCGGCTCCATGGTTTCGTCGGCGGGCACGACGTCGTTCTGCAAAGGGCCGTCCTCGCCCGGCTGATACGTGTCGTCGGTCGTCTCGCCGGTTCCTGCCGTCACGGCATCGGGCGCGAGGTCTGCCGTGTCTCCCCCGTCGGGTGCTTCTCCGCAGGCGGCCAGCGCGATGGTCAGGGGGAGGGTGGCGAGAAGGGCGGATGTTTTCATGATCTGTCTCCGTAGGTTTGCAGTGGAAATGGCCTCAACGGGCCGATGTTCCCGCTGCAGCGCCTTCGATCGGCGCAGGCCGGGTGGCGATGGTGTACTGTGCCGCGACCATGACGATACCGAGCAGTGCGGTGACGAAACTGTCGAGGATCAGCAGCGCCCACTTCAGCCCGTCCCCTTCGACGAATATCGCGCCGATGCCCAGGGCGTAGTGTATCGCCATGAGTGGCAGGATCGCGACAGTCGAGAAGGCGATCGCGAACAGTGCGTCGCTTGCCATGACCTTGATCGATTCCAGCGGCGTGACGAGAATGCCCAGCGGTGCCGCCACTACGAACCGCACGATCAAAGGCATGAAGATCAGGGAAAAGACGAAGAACCCGGTCCTCATGTAGCCATCGGTCCAGACGAACAGCGAAAGCCAGGCGAGAAACAGGCTCAGCGCCAGCACGAGGCCGAAAAGCTTGACCGCCTTGCGCGGCAGGGCGAGCGCGAAAGCGCGGTCGCCGCCCGAATGCAGCCAGCGGATGACGAAATAGCCGATGACGTTTAGCGCGGCGACCTTGGCCAAGCCGAACCACATGCGCGCCGGATCGTGTTCCGCGGCCTTGGCGCCTTCCACGCCGTCATACATGCCGATCTGCATCTCGATCACGTGCTGGACGAATTCGGCGACCAGCGGGATTGCGAAAACGAGCGGCAGGGCGGCAGCGAAGGAAAGGCTGCGGCGATGCACGTCGCGAAAGGCGGTCAGAAAGGCCTTCATCGTTTGTCCCCCTTGGATTTGTCGTAAGTCAGAAGATCGCCCGGCTGGCACTGCAGTTCGCGGCAGATCGCCTCCAACGTGGAGAAGCGGATCGCCTTCGCCTTGCCGGTCTTGAGGATGGAGAGGTTGGCGAGCGTCAGGCCGATGCGCTCGGACAGTTCGGTCAGCGTCATGCCGCGATCCTGCAGCAGCTCGTCGAGCCGGACCGCAATGGCGTGGGTGTCTTCGGCTGGCATCAGACGGTGCCCTCCAGATCTTCGCGCATCGCCGCGCCTTCGCGGAAGACCCGCGCAAGCAGGAACAGCAGCAGCACGGCGAACCAGCCTGTAAGCGAGAAAGTCCAGCCGAAATACTCGCCGCTGGCTTCGCTCGCCCAGATCGAAATCTGGCCGAATACGAGGTCGAGAATGTTGACGATCAGCAGCACCCAGCCGACGATCATGAGGCGCTTGGCGTTCAACTCGCTGAATGCCCGACCCTCGGCCGCGTCCTGGAGCAAGGCGATTAGGCGGATGAAGATCAGATGGATGCAAACCGCCATCGGCACGACGAGAGCACATGCCGACACAAGCCATGTCCACACGGCCTCGACCGCCTGCTGCCCTCGCACTTCGAAGGCCTGCGTAATGGCTGGATAGAAGTGCTCGGTCGCAATCAGCAGGGCGGCGAGGAGCAATGTGAAAAGCCCCGCTCCGATCCAGTTGAGCCAGTTTGCGATGCGTAACAGCCAGATGGTGGTTCCGAACATGAGCGAATCTCCCTTATCGATTTTCAATATGAGCCGATTCGTCCTTATCGTCAATCGATAATATCGAAAAACGATATGCCTGTCGGAGCGTCCGCCGCTTGACCCTACGCCGGTGGCTCCCTATATGCCCTCTCGACCGACCGCTTCGAGCGAGTCCGATTCATGCGCGGGGATCGGAACCAGGATGGAAGCGGCGTTTCCATATCGCGACGTTCTTGAAGAGCTGCAGCCGCCGCCCGACCGGGCGTGCATGTCCTGCGGCCTTTTCGCGTCCCGTATGGCTCTCACGCGCATGAGACATGAACTTCCGGCTCGCACTCCCGGGCCGATGCAGCACTGATACGAGGCACAGCACCTTTATGGCTACCAAGGCGAAGGCACCCCGCAACACATCGTCGGGCACCGCGAAACGGCGTATCCGCAAGATCTTCGGCGACATCCACGAAGTCGTCGACATGCCGAACCTGATCGAGGTCCAGCGCGAGAGCTACGAACAGTTCCTGCGTTCGGACAAAGATGCGGGCCATGTTTCGGGACTGGAAAAGACCCTGCGTTCGGTCTTCCCGTTGCGCGACTTCGCCGGCACTGCCGAACTCGATTTCGTCCATTACGAACTCGAACCGCCGAAGTACGACATCGTCGAATGCCGCCAGCGCGGCATCACCTATGCCGCGCCGATGAAGGTCACACTGCGCCTGATCGTCTTCGAAGTCGACCAGGAAACCGAAACCCGCTCGGTCCTCGATATCAAGGAGCAGGACGTCTACATGGGCGACATGCCCCTGATGACGGGCAACGGCACCTTCATCGTCAACGGTACCGAGCGCGTGATCGTATCGCAGATGCACCGTTCGCCGGGCGTCCTGTTCGACCATGATCGTGGCAAGACGCACAGCTCGGGCAAGCTGCTGTTCGCCGCCCGCATCATTCCCTATCGCGGCAGCTGGCTCGATTTCGAATTCGACGCCAAGGACATCGTGAACGTGCGTATCGACCGCAAGCGCAAGCTGCCGGTCACCGCGCTGCTCTATGCGCTGGGCCTCGATAGCGAGGACATCCTCCACCACTTCTACGACATCGTCAGCTGGAAGCGCGCCAAGGACGGGTGGGAAATTCCGTTCGTCGCCGAAAACTGGCGCGGCCAGAAGCCGGCCTTTCCGCTGGTCGATGCCAAGACGGGCGAGGAAGTGTTCCCCGCCGGCCAGAAGATCAGCCCGCGTGCCGCCAACAAGGCTGCCAAGGACGGTCTCGCCACGCTGCTGCTGCCGACCGAGGAAATCTTCGGACGCTACGCTGCGCGCGACATGATCGACGAGAAGACCGGTCGCATCTACATCGAAGCGGGTGACGAAGTCGCCGCCGAGAACCTCGAAGCGCTGGACGCTGCGGGTGTCGACGCCGTCGATCTGCTCGATATCGACCACGTCACCACCGGCCCGTGGATCCGCAACACGCTGAAGGTCGACAAGGCCGAGAATCGCGACGAGGGCCTCGAAGCGATCTACAAGGTCATGCGCCCCGGCGAACCGCCGACCAAGGAAACCGCCGAAGCGCTGTTCGAAGGCCTGTTCTTCGATGGCGAGCGTTACGACCTGTCGGCCGTCGGCCGCGTCAAGCTCAACATGCGCCTCGACCTCGATGCCGAAGACACCGTCACCACGCTGCGCAAGGAAGACATCCTCGCCGTGGTCAAGGAACTCGTCGACCTCAAGGACGGCAAGGGCGACGTCGACGACATCGACAACCTCGGCAACCGCCGTGTCCGCTCGGTCGGCGAGCTGCTGGAAAACCAGTACCGCGTCGGCCTGCTGCGCATGGAACGCGCCGTGAAGGAGCGCATGAGCTCGGTCGACGTCAGCACGGTGATGCCGAACGACCTCATCAACGCCAAGCCAGCCGTGGCTGCCGTGCGCGAGTTCTTCGGCTCCAGCCAGCTTTCGCAGTTCATGGACCAGACCAACCCGCTCTCGGAAGTCACCCATAAGCGCCGCGTCTCAGCGCTCGGCCCGGGCGGCTTGACCCGCGAGCGCGCCGGCTTCGAAGTGCGCGACGTCCACCCGACGCATTACGGCCGCATCTGCCCGATCGAAACGCCGGAAGGCCCGAACATCGGTCTGATCAACTCGCTCTCCACCTTCGCCCGCGTCAACAAGTACGGCTTCATCGAGACGCCGTACCGCAAGGTCGTGGACGGCAAGGTGACCGACGAGGTGATCTATCTCTCGGCTATGGAAGAGCAGAAGCACACGGTCGCGCAAGCTTCGGCCGAGCTGACCGACGACGGCAGCTTTGTGGAAGAGCTGGTTTCGGCCCGCCACGACGGTGACAACCTCATGGCGCCGAACGAGCAGATCACGCTGATGGATGTCAGCCCCAAGCAGCTCGTTTCGGTCGCGGCATCGCTCATTCCGTTCCTGGAAAACGATGACGCCAACCGCGCGCTCATGGGCTCGAACATGCAGCGCCAGGCTGTGCCACTCGTGAAGGCGGAAGCGCCCTGGGTCGGCACCGGCATGGAAGAGACCGTGGCCCGCGACAGCGGCGCGGCCATCACCGCGACCCGCGGCGGGATCGTCGACCAGGTCGACGCGACCCGTATCGTGATCCGCGCGATCGGCGATGTCGAACCCGGCCAGTCGGGCGTGGACATCTACACGCTGCAGAAATTCCAGCGTTCGAACCAGGACACCTGCATCAACCAGCGTCCGCTGGTGAAGGTGGGCGAGACGGTTTCGGCCGGCGACGTCATCGCCGACGGCCCCTCGACCGATCTCGGCGAGCTGGCGCTGGGCCGCAACAGCCTCGTCGCCTTCATGCCCTGGAACGGCTACAACTACGAGGATAGTATCCTCATCTCCGAGCGTATCGTGAAGGACGACGTCTTCACCTCGATCCATATCGAGGAATTCGAAGTCATGGCTCGCGACACCAAGCTCGGCCCCGAGGACATCACCCGCGACATTCCGAATGTCGGCGAGGAAGCCCTGCGCAACCTCGACGAGGCGGGCATCGTTTACATCGGCGCCGAAGTGCACCCGGGCGATATCCTGTGCGGCAAGATCACGCCGAAGGGCGAAAGCCCCATGACGCCGGAAGAAAAGCTCCTGCGCGCCATCTTCGGCGAAAAGGCCAGCGACGTGCGCGACACCTCGCTCCGCCTGCCGCCGGGCGTGGCCGGGACTGTCGTCGAAGTGCGCGTGTTCAACCGCCACGGCATCGAGATCGACGATCGTACGCGCGCCATCCAGAACGAGGAAATCGAACGTCTCCGCAAGGATGCGAACGACGAACGCGCCATCCTCAACCGCGCGACCTACAACCGCCTGCGCGACATGCTGCTTGGCCAGACCGCTTCGGCGGCGCCGAAGGGCGTGAAGAAGGGCACCGAGGTCACCGAGGAAGTTCTCGAGGGCGTCGACAAGCACGAGTGGTTCAAGTTCGCCGTTGCCGACGATGGTCGCCAGCAGCAGCTCGAAGCGGTCAAGTCGCAGTACGACGAAGCCGTCAAGACGATCGAAGAGAAGTTCGAGGACCGCAAGGAAAAGCTCGAACGCGGCGACGAGCTCGCCCCGGGCGTGCTCAAGATGGTCAAGGTCTTCGTCGCGGTGAAGCGCAAGCTGCAGCCGGGCGACAAGATGGCCGGCCGCCACGGTAACAAGGGCGTGATTTCGCGCATCCTGCCGGTCGAGGACATGCCGTTCCTGGAGGACGGCACCCCGGTCGACATCGTGCTCAACCCGCTGGGCGTGCCATCGCGCATGAACGTCGGGCAGATCTTTGAAACGCACCTCGGCATGGCGGCCCGTAACCTGGGCATGCAGATCGGCGAGCAGCTCGAAGAGTGGAAGAAGGCCAATCCGAACGCTTCGGAAGATTACGCCAAGGCGAAGCCGCCCGAAGCCGTGATCGACCGGCTGAAGGAAGTCTATGGCGAGCAGTATATCGACGCCATCGACAGCCGCTCGACCGAGGAGATCGTCGAACTCGCCACCAATCTTCGCGCAGGTGTCCCGATGGGTACGCCGGTGTTCGACGGTGCGCGCGAAGGCGACGTGACTGTGGAGCTGGAAAAGGCCGGCCTGCACAGCTCGGGCCAGTCGGTGCTGTATGATGGACGCACGGGCGATGCCTTCGACCGCAAGGTGACCGTTGGCATCATCTACATGCTCAAGCTGCACCACCTCGTCGACGACAAGATCCACGCGCGTTCGATCGGCCCCTACAGCCTCGTCACCCAGCAGCCGCTGGGCGGTAAGGCGCAGTTCGGCGGCCAGCGCTTCGGGGAAATGGAGGTCTGGGCACTCCAGGCCTACGGTGCGGCTTACACGCTGCAGGAAATCCTCACTGTGAAGTCGGACGACGTGATCGGGCGGACCAAGGTCTACGAAGCCATCGTCAAGGGCGACGACACCTTCGAGGCCGGCATTCCCGAGAGCTTCAACGTGCTCGTCAAGGAAATGCGCAGCCTGGGTCTCAACGTCGAACTCAAGTCGCATGGCGACGAGGACGAGGACGACGACCCCTTCGCGATCGCGGCGGAATAGGGGAGCCACACACTCCCCACCGCTCTTCCGCCCATTTGAATTCACCCGTTTAGGGAAAAAGTCATGAACGAACTGACCAAATTCACCAACCAGCTCGCGAAGCCCGAGACTTTCGACGAGATCCAGATCGGCATCGCCAGCCCTGAGCGTATTCGCTCGTGGTCCTTCGGCGAAATCAAGAAGCCGGAAACGATCAACTATCGCACGTTCAAGCCCGAGCGTGACGGGTTGTTCTGCGCGCGCATCTTCGGTCCGGTGAAGGATTACGAGTGCCTGTGCGGCAAGTACAAGCGCATGAAGTACAAGGGCGTCGTCTGCGAAAAGTGCGGCGTCGAAGTGACCGTGACCAAGGTCCGCCGCGAGCGCATGGGCCATATCGAACTGGCCGCGCCGGTCGCGCACATCTGGTTCCTGAAGTCGCTGCCTTCGCGCATCGGCCTGTTGCTCGACATGCAGCTCAAGCAGCTCGAGCGCGTGCTGTATTTCGAAAGCTACATCGTCACCGAACCCGGCCTGACGCCGCTGGAAAAGTTCCAGCTGCTGACCGAGGACGAGCTGCTCGAAGCGCAGGACGAGTATGGCGAAGACGCCTTCTCGGCCAGCATCGGCGCCGAAGCGGTCAAGATGATGCTGATGGATCTCGATCTCGAGCAGGAGAAGGAAGACCTGCTGGAAGAGCTGGCGACCACTAAGTCGAAGCTCAAGCCCGCCAAGATCATCAAGCGCCTCAAGGTCGTCGAAAGCTTCATCGAATCGGGCAATCGCCCCGAATGGATGATCCTCGAAGTAATCCCGGTCATTCCGCCCGAACTTCGCCCGCTGGTGCCGCTGGACGGCGGCCGCTTCGCGACGTCGGATCTGAACGACCTCTACCGCCGCGTGATCAACCGTAACAACCGCCTGAAGCGCCTCATGGAGCTGCGCGCGCCGGACATCATCGTCCGCAACGAAAAGCGCATGCTGCAGGAAGCCGTCGACGCATTGTTCGACAACGGCCGCCGCGGCCGTGTCATCACCGGTGCCAACAAGCGTCCGCTGAAGTCGCTGTCCGACATGCTCAAGGGCAAGCAGGGCCGATTCCGCCAGAACCTGCTCGGCAAGCGCGTCGACTATTCGGGCCGCTCGGTCATCGTGACCGGTCCGGAACTCAAGCTGCACCAGTGCGGTTTGCCGAAGAAGATGGCGCTCGAGCTGTTCAAGCCGTTCATCTACGCCCGCCTCGACGCCAAGGGTCTCTCGATGACCCTCAAGCAAGCGAAGAAGTGGGTCGAGAAGGAGCGCAAGGAAGTCTGGGACATTCTCGACGAAGTCATTCGCGAGCACCCGGTTCTCCTGAACCGCGCACCGACCCTTCACCGTCTCGGCATCCAGGCGTTCGAACCCGTGCTGATCGAAGGCAAGGCCATCCAGCTTCACCCGCTGGTCTGCGCCGCCTTCAACGCCGACTTCGACGGCGACCAGATGGCCGTGCACGTCCCGCTGAGCCTCGAGGCGCAGCTGGAAGCGCGCGTCCTGATGATGTCGACCAACAACATCCTCTCGCCCGCCAACGGCAAGCCGATCATCGTGCCCTCGCAGGACATGGTGCTGGGCCTCTATTACCTGTCGATGGAACGGCAGGAGAAGACGCCCGAATTCGTCGAGAACGAGAAGGGCGAGAAGGTCGAGAAGCTGCCGATGTTCTCGGACATGGCAGAGGTGCACCAAGCGCTGGAGACGAAGCAGGTTTCGCTTCACACCAAGATCCTCGCCCGCGTCCCGCAGGCCGACGAAGATGGCAACATCGCCATGAAGCGGTTCGAAACGACCGCCGGGCGCATGCTGATCGGCGAATGCCTGCCGAAGAACCACAAGGTCCCCTTCGACATCGTCAACCGCCTGCTGACCAAGAAGGACATCGCCGACGTGATCGACGAGGTCTATCGCCACACCGGCCAGAAGGACACGGTGCTGTTCGCCGACGCTATCATGTCGCTCGGCTTCCGCCACGCGTTCAAGGCCGGCATCTCCTTCGGCAAGGATGACATGATCATCCCCGAAGAAAAGGAAGGCATGGTCGAAGAGACCAAGGCGCTGGTTGCCGATTACGAGCAGCAGTACCAGGACGGCCTGATCACCCAGCAGGAAAAGTACAACAAGGTCATCGACGCATGGAGCCGTTGCGGCGACCAGGTGGCCGACGCCATGATGGAAAAGATCAAGGCCCGCCCGATCGGCAAGGACGGCGTGCAGGCAGAGATCAACTCGATCTTCATGATGAGCCACTCCGGTGCGCGTGGTTCGCCGGCGCAGATGAAGCAGCTCGCCGGTATGCGCGGCCTCATGGCCAAGCCGTCGGGCGAGATCATCGAGAACCCGATCATCTCGAACTTCAAGGAAGGCCTCAACGTCCTCGAATACTTCAACTCCACCCACGGTGCCCGTAAGGGCCTCGCGGATACGGCGTTGAAGACGGCGAACTCGGGCTACCTGACCCGCCGCCTCGTGGACGTGTCGCAGGACTGCGTGATCGTCGAGGAAAACTGCAAGACCGAGAACGCGCTCGAAATGCGCGCCATCGTGCAAGGCGGCAGCGTGATCGCGTCGCTCGGCGAACGTATCCTCGGCCGCACCACGGCAGAAGACATCGTCAATGCCGCGACCGACGAGGTGATCGTCAAGGCCGGTACGCTGATCGACGAGCCGATGGTGAGGGAAATCGAGGCTGCCGAAGTGCAGGTCGCCAAGATCCGCTCGCCGCTGGTCTGCGAAGCGAACCAGGGCGTCTGCGCCACCTGCTACGGCCGCGACCTTGCTCGCGGTACGCCGGTCAACATCGGCGAGGCTGTCGGCGTCATCGCCGCGCAGTCGATCGGTGAGCCCGGCACGCAGCTGACCATGCGTACCTTCCACATCGGCGGTGCCGCTCAGTTGAATGAAACGAGCCATCTCGAGGCGATCTCGGACGGTAAGGTCGTCTATCGCGACATGCCGACCATCGTCGACAAGAAGGGCCGCATCTTGTCGCTCGCCCGCAATGGCGAGCTGGCCGTGATCGACGCCGAAGGGCGTGAGCGCGAAATCCACAAGGTGCCTTACGGTACCGTGCTGATGCACAAGGATGGCGGCAAGGTGAAGGAAGGTGAACGCCTGGCGGAATGGGATCCGTTCTCGCTGCCGATCATCACCGAAACCTCGGGCGTGGTGAAATACCAGGACCTGATCGACGGCACGACCATGGAAGAACGCGTCGACGATGCCACCGGCATCGCCCAGCGCGTCGTCACCGAGGTGAAGACCTCGGGCCGCAAGAAGAACGAGGACCTGCGCGCGCGCCTGACCCTGTTCAACGATGCGGGCGACGAAAGCGAGCATGCACGTTACATGCTAGCGCCGGGCACCGTTCTCTCGGTCGAGGACAACCAGCAGGTCGAAGCGGGCGACATCCTTGCCCGTGCCAGCCGAGAAGCGGCCAAGACCCGCGACATCACCGGCGGTCTGCCGCGTGTTGCGGAGCTGTTCGAAGCCCGCCTGCCGAAGGACAATTCGATCATCGCCAAGATTTCGGGCAAGATCGAATTCGTTCGCGAGTACAAGGCCAAGCGCAAGATCGCGATCGTTCCCGAGGAAGGCGATGCAGTCGAGTACCTGATCCCCAAGACCAAGGTGATCGACGTGCAGGAAGGCGACTTCGTGAAGAAGGGGGATACCCTGATTTCCGGCTCGCCCAACCCGCACGACATCCTCGAAGTGCTGGGCGTGGAGGCACTGGCCGAATATCTCGTCAACGAAATCCAGGAAGTCTACCGATTGCAGGGCGTGAAGATCAACGACAAGCACATCGAGGTGATCGTTCGCCAGATGCTGCAGAAGGTCGAGATCACCGATGGCGGCGATACCGTGCTGCTGCCGGGCGAACAGGTCGATGCCGAGGAACTGGCCGAAGAAAATGCCAAGCTCACCAAGAGCAAGCAGCCGGCAACCGGTACGCCGATCCTGCTGGGCATCACCAAGGCCTCGCTCCAGACGCGTTCGTTCATCTCGGCCGCTTCCTTCCAGGAAACCACCCGCGTGCTCACGCAGGCGGCGGTCGAAGGGAAGAAGGACACGCTGATCGGTCTGAAGGAAAATGTGATCGTGGGCCGTCTCATCCCCGCCGGTACCGGCGCGGGCATGAACCGGATGCGCATCACCGCCTCCAGTCGCGACGCTGCCCTGCGCGCACAGTGGAAGAAGGCACAGGAAGCGATCATCGCCGCCAACACTGCCGAGGAAGAGCACGAAGCCGAACTCGAGCAGGGGCCGGAAGCAGCGATCGGCGACGATCCGCTGGCGACCATGGAAGGCGAAACCCACGGCACCGATGCCGATGCGGGCAAATACCTGAACGAGGATGCCAAGGACGGCGAATAAGCCGACCGGTCATCCATCAAATCTTGAAGGCCCCGCGGAGCGATCCGCGGGGCTTTTTCGATGCCGCAAACGGCCTTTTCGGGTGAGTGTGGAGAAGCTGTTGGAATCGGTGGAAAACTGGCGCATAGTGTCTCGACTACATGGGAAGCGAGACGTCCGGGGGCAGGAGTGGCGCGCTTGACAGGCCGATGACATATTCGGGCAAGACCCTTGTGCAGGCGCTGAGCCTGCGCTGGCGGCTGGCGGATGCGCGCAGCGGCGCGGCCATCTTGCTGGTGCCGTCCTTCTTCGCCGTTTTCGTCATCGCCTTCATATTTTCCGACGACGTCTCGCCGATATCTCTGGTCGCCTGGGCGGCGGTTCAGTTCCTGTTCGTCGGTCTGCTCGCAGCGCTCTTCGTCCGGATGCAACTCGACGAGGCGCCGCTCGCGCGATTGCAGCGTCGATGGAGGCTGATCCAGTTCACGCAGGGCCTGATCACGGCCGGCTGGATGGCGATCTTCCCCTACCTTACGCCGGTCGCGGGCCCCCGCGAGATGTCGGTTCTCGGGATCATCGCGACTGCGGTCTATTGCGCGACACTGATCGTTCACCGCGGCAGCCCCCGCGCGGCAACGTTTCACATTCTCGCCCTGTCCGGCGCATTCGGCTGGTGTGCTTTCCTCGTCGCCGGATGGAGAAGCTGGCCGACCTTCCTGCTGATCGGCACCTTCGGCGCCGTGCTGCTCGCGGCGGTCTGGCTATACGAGCGCAACTTCAAGCGATCGGTCCGCTCCGAGATCGATCGGCGCGAGGCCGAAGAAACCGTGCGCATGCTGCTCAACGACTATCAGGAGCACACGACCGACTGGCTGTGGACCGTCGGGCCCAACGGCAATTTGCGCGATGTCGGCCCGCGTCTCGCCGCAGCCTTCGGCAGCAATATCGACGCGCTCGAAGGCACTCCCTTGGCTGCATATTTCGACGAGACCGACAATCGCCAACAATTGATCGATTATCTGACCGCAGGCGAACCTTTCCGCGACCTTCTCGTCCAGATCAGGGTCGAGGGTGCAAGGCGCTTCTGGCGGCTCTCCGCCCATCCGCGTCAGGATGGCCGGATGAGCGGCGTGGCTCGCGACGTTACCGACAGCCGGCGAGCGGAAGAGCAGATCGCCTATATGGCGCATTTCGACAGTCTGACCGGCCTCGCCAATCGCCACCAGTTCGACGAGCGGTTGCGCAATGCACTGAGGGCCAAACCCTCCCGCAGCCGCAATCTGGCGCTGTTCTACCTCGATTTGGACGATTTCAAGTCGATCAACGATACGCGCGGACACCTCACCGGCGACAAGGTTCTACGTCAGGTAGCCGCACGCCTCGGCGAAGAGGTGCGTCCATCGGACATCGTGGCGCGGCTGGGCGGGGACGAGTTCGCCATCCTGCTCGAAAGCCGGGCGGGCGTGGGCATGCTCATCGAACGCGCGCACCGTTTCCTTTCCGCCGTGCGGGAGCCGCTGGAAGTCGACGGTCACCTCTATCGCCTGTCGACCAGCATCGGCGTCGCGCGTTGCAGCGAGAGTGAGTGCGACGCGCAGGAACTCATGAGGCGGGCGGACCTCGCCCTGTTCGCAGCTAAGCGCAAGGGACGCGACACACTAGCGCTGTACGAGCCCGCTATGGATCGCGAAGCGAGAGAGCGGCGCGATCTCGAAAGCGATTTGCGCGAGGCGCTCTCGCGTGGCGAGCTGCGCGTCCATTACCAGCCGGTGATCGATCTCGATACCGCGGAGACCACCGGATACGAGGCGCTGCTGCGCTGGCATCACCCGCATCGCGGCCTGATCGGGCCCAACGAATTTCTCGACCTCGCGGAAACGACCGGGCTGATCCTCCCGATCGGCGAATGGGTGATCCGCCAAGCCCTCGCCGAAACCGCGCCATGGACGGGCGATTTCCGCATCGCGATCAATCTTTCGCCGACACAGGTGCGCAGCCCGCAGCTCGTGTCCCAGGTTGCCCAGGCGATCCACGCCAGCGGTATCGATCCCGGGCGCATCGAATTCGAGATTACCGAGCATGTGCTGATGCAGGAAGGCAAGCGCGTCCCGGAAACGCTTGCGCGTCTGCGCGAGCTCGGCACACGGATCGCTCTGGACGATTTCGGCACCGGATACAGCTCACTCAGCTACCTGCGTCGGTTCCCATTCGATCGCATCAAGATCGATCGCAAGTTCGTGGAGCATGTCGTCGAGGACAACGATAGCCAGGCCATCGTTTCCAGCATCACCCGCCTTGCCGATGCGCTCGGTATGTCGAGCACGGCGGAAGGCATCGAAACGCGAGAGCAGCTCGACCTGCTGCGCAAGCTGGGCTGCCAGGAAGCGCAGGGTTTCCTGATCTGCAAGCCGGCTCCAGCGGAAACCTTCGCGACGCCCGAAGCGGTGGAAGCGGCGCTGACCGATCACGGCCCGGATGTGGTCGATTATCGCAAGGCGCGCGAGGCGGTGCTGCGCAAGCGCGAAGGCCGCGTCGCCTGACCTCTCGTAAAGCCCGCCAGCCTCGGCTATCGGCTCGGTCATGACCATTACATCCCGTTTCGCGCCGTCGCCGACCGGCCGCCTGCATGTCGGCAATATCCGCACCGCGCTGCACAACCGGATGCTGGCGAAGAAGGCGGGTGGCAAATTCCTGCTGCGGATCGACGACACCGATGCGGAGCGCAGCCGCGAGGAATATGTCGACACGATCCGCGCCGACCTTGCGTGGCTCGGTCTTGAACCGGATGGCGAGGAGCGGCAGTCGCAGCGGCTCGCGATATACGAAGCGGCGTTCGAGGCGCTGAAGGATGCGGGGCGCGTCTATCCCGCCTATGAGACCGCGCAGGAACTGGAACTGAAGCGCAAGGTCCAGCTCGGCCGCGGACTGCCGCCGATCTACGATCGCACCGCGCTGGCGATGAGCGATGCGGAGCGGTCGGCGAAGGAGGCGAAGGGCGCGGTACCGCACTGGCGCTTCAAGCTCGACCATGATCAGCCCATCGCGTGGGACGATGGCGTACGTGGCGCACAGAAATTCGATCCTGCGCAGCTGTCCGATCCGGTTATCCGGCGCGCGGACGGCAGCTGGCTCTACATGCTGCCGAGCGCGGTCGACGATCTCGATATGGGCGTCACGGATGTGCTGCGGGGCGAAGACCATGTCAGCAATACTGCCGTGCAAATACAGATGTTTACCGCACTAATTGCTGCGCAATACCCGACGCAGCAAATGCCGCGGTTCGCGCATGAGGCATTGCTGATCGGACGCGAAGGCAAGCTGTCCAAACGGCTTGGCTCGCTCGGCTGCGATGCCTTTCGCGAGCAGGGCATCGAGCCGCAGGCGGTGATCGCGCTGCTGGCCCGGCTCGGCACATCGCTCCCGGTCGAACCGATCGCGGATCGGCAGGTGCTGCTGGAGACATTCGACCTTTCGACCTTCGGCCGTGCCCCGGCGCGTTTCGACGATGCGGAGCTGGAGCGGATCAATGCGGCTCTGGTACACCAGCTCGACTTTGCCGAAGTCGCGCATCGCCTGCCCGAGGGAATGGACGAAGCGGGCTGGCATGCCATTCGGCCGAATCTCTCGCATGTCGGCGAAGCGTCGGAATGGTGGCGCCTGGTGACCGGCCCGATCGACTCGCCGGAATTCTCGGATGAGGATCGCCTCTACCTAGGCGAGGCCGCAAAGGCGCTGAGCTGGAGCGAGGACCCGTGGCAGGACTTGATTGCCGCGCTCAAGGAGCGGACCGGGCGCAAGGGCAAGCAGCTGTTCCTGCCGTTGCGGCAGGCATTGACGGGGATGGACCACGGCCCCGATATGGGCGAGCTTCTGCCGCTGATCGGCGAGGAGCGCGCGCGAGAGCGGCTGGACGCGGCCGCCGCGCTGTAACAGGGGAGACCGGCATGGCACCGACACTGGCTTCGCAGCTCGAACTGCCTTGCGGGGCAGTGCTGCCAAACCGCATCGCCAAGGCGGCGATGACCGAAGGCATGGCGACGCCCGATGGCCGCCCGACTCGAGAACTGGAGCGCCTCTACGGCATCTGGTCCGATGGCGGCGCGGGCATGCTTCTGTCCGGCAACATCATCGTCGACCGGGACCATCTGGAACGCCCCGGCAATGTCGTGATCGAGCGTGAGCCCGACGCGGACATGAAGGCTCAGCTCGCCAGTTGGGCCAAGGCCGCGACGCGAGGCGGCAACCATTTCTGGGCGCAGGTCAGCCATGGCGGGCGGCAGACCCAAAGGCTGGTGAACCCGCATCCCAAGTCGTCGTCCGACGTGCAACTCGCGCTGCCCGGCGGCCAGTTCGGCAAGCCGCAGCCGCTGACGAAAAACGAGATCGCCGACCTCGTGGACCGCTGGGCTATTGCCGCGCGCGCTTGTCAGGAAGCGGGTTTCACCGGCGTCCAGGTGCATGGCGCCCATGGCTATTTGATCTCGCAATTTCTCTCGCCGCGCGTGAACTTGCGGACCGATGAGTATGGCGGGAGCCTCGAAAATCGCGCGCGTTTCCTACTCCAAATCGTGGAGGCGGTTCGCGCCGCAGTCGGCCCAAGCTTCCCCATCTCGGTCAAACTCAACAGCGCCGATTTCCAGAAGGGCGGCTTCGATTTCGGCGACAGCCTGCAAGTCGTCCAATGGCTCGAAGCGGCTTCGGTCGATCTGATCGAGATTTCCGGCGGCACCTACGAACAGCCCAAGCTGCTCGGTGTTGCAGGGCAGGAAGCCGAGGAACCGCAAAACATCGCCCCCTCCACCGCTTCGCGTGAGGCCTATTTCGTCGATTTCGCCAAAGCGATGCAGGCGGAGGTCTCGGTCCCCCTGATGGTCACCGGCGGCTTCCGCACCCGCGCGGCGATGGAGCAGGCGCTGGAAAGCGGTGCGGCGGATGTCATCGGGCTCGGCCGACCCATGTGCCTCGACACCCAAGCCCCGGCCCAGCTCCTGGCAGGCGCTGGCCAGCTTGCCCGCTACGAAGACAATCTCGACCTGCTGCCGGGCTGGCTCGGCTTCCTCAGGCGCTTTCAGGCAATGAAGGCGATCAACGGCTTTGCCGGGATTTACTGGTTCTACGAGCAGCTTTGGTTGCTCGGCCACGAGGGGCGCGTCGATCACGATCTTTCGGTATTCAAGGCGTTCCGCATCGTCGATGCCCGAAACAAGCGGATCATGAAAGCGCGGCAGCGCCTCGGCTAAGTGGCCGGTCCATTCGGCGCGCCTTGGGTCCGAAGAGAACCAGTATTGCGAGGACGACCAGATAGGGACCGAAGGTCACGGTTTCCTGATTGATCCCCAGCACGTCGCGCATCTCGTTGACCGGATTGCGTACTGTCAGCAACAAGACCCACGCGATACGCGAGACATGCCGCCTTATGCGGTGCTGTTCGCGATATTCGCCCGAACGCAGCAGAAAATTGAGATCAAGCGCGACGAGGATCAGCAGCGGGCCACCGACCCCCAGCGGTGCGACGAGCGGTATATTGCCCGCCAACACCTGGCGTGATGCCAGCAGGCTGAATCCGAGCAGTGCGATCAGCCCAAGCCCGAACAGCACCCATTCCGCGCGCAGGACACGCGAACTCCTCTGACGCGTGGCCAAGTAGGCACCCCCGCCGGCATAGAGTGCGAGCGCTGCATTGACGATGATCGGTCCGGGAAAATTGGCGGTTATGGTCAGCAGCGCAGTCAGCGCCGCGATCCCCATGCCAAGCAGGTAGAATTTGCCCGCGGTGCGGTGGATCGTACTGCCCTTGATCGCGTAGAGTGCGACGAGCGCAGCAAGAACTGCAATCGTGCCGAGCGCAATGTGGCTGTAATAGGTAAAGAAATGGTGCGGTGACGGATCGAGCAGATCGAATTCCGCCGGTGGCTGCGGAAAATTGCGGAACAGGCTCGGTGCGGATGCGGCAATGGCAGAAAGCATAGGCCCACCTCCCGGATAGCACGATACTGCAACTTCGCGATCCCGCCAATGCCGGAATCCTCAGCCGCCGTGCTTGTCGAGCTCGTCGCCGCTGACGTTCACGACATGCATCAGGTTGGTCGAACCCGGTGTGCCGAAGGGGACGCCGGCCAACGCAATAAGCTTGCTGCCCGCCTGGCCGAAGCCGTGGCGTAGCGCCATGCGCTTGCCCTTGGCGATCATTTCCTCAAAGCTGCCGATGTCCTTTGTGGCCACAGCATGAGCGCCCCATAGCAGGCCGAGGCGGCGGGCGGTCTTCATGCTCGGCGTCAGGACCAACATCGGCACGCTCGGCCGCTCGCGCGCGACGCGGCGGGCGGTCGAGCCTGACCCGGTGAACACCGTGATGGCGCTGATCGAGACGGTGTCCGCCACCGTCATGCAGGAATGGGCCAGCGCATCGGCGGTGGTCGCATCGGGTGGCGTGTCGAGGAAGCGGACGCGGTCGAGATAGCTTTCGTCGCCTTCGACCTGGCGTGCGATGCGGTGCATGATGGTGACGGCTTCTTCCGGCCAGTCGCCCGCCGCAGTTTCGGCGGACAACATCACGCAATCGGCCCCGTCATAGACCGCATTGGCTACGTCCGAAACTTCGGCGCGGGTCGGGGCGGGGCTTTCGATCATGCTTTCCAGCATCTGCGTCGCCACGATCACCGGCTTGCCCTTGAGACGCGTCGCGTTGACGATCCGCTTCTGCAGCGGCGGGACTTCCTGCGGCTCCAGCTCCACGCCAAGGTCGCCGCGCGCGACCATGATGCCGTCGCTCATCTCGATGATTTCGTCGAGCCGGCGAACCGCCATCGGCTTTTCGATCTTGGCGCAGAGCGAACCGCGCCCGCCCATCAGCTTGCGCGCCTCGGCAAGGTCTTCAGGGCGTTGCACGAAAGACAGGCCGATCCAGTCGACGCCCTGCTGGATTGCAAAGGCGAGGTCCTTGCGGTCTTTCTCGGTCAGCGCGGGGATCGGGATCTCGGCGTCCGGCACGTTCACACCCTTGCGGTCGGAAATGACCCCGCCGACTTCGGCCGAGCACTTGATCGCGTTTTCGTCGGCGCTGATGACCTTGAGGCGGATCTTGCCGTCGTTGATCAGCAGGCGCTGGCCCTTTTCGAGCAGGCCAAACAATTCGGGGTGGGGCAGCTGAACCCGGGTTTCGTCACCCGGCGTCGGATCGCGATCGAGCGTGAAATGGCCGGAATGGCGTATGACTGCTTCGCCGTTCTTGAACTTGCCGACGCGCAGCTTCGGGCCCTGCAGATCGGCTAGGATCGCGATCGGGCGCATAAACTTTTTCTCGAGGTCGCGGATCGCCTTGATCGTGTCGGCGTGGTCCTCATGCTCGCCATGGCTCATATTGACGCGGAAGGCATCCACGCCGGCCTTGAACAGGCGGGCGAGCATTTCCGGAGAGCGGCTGGCCGGGCCAACGGTGGCGAGGATCTTGACCTTGCGGCCGCGCGGATCGAGCTTCGGCGCGCCGGAGCGCGAGGACGGGGTCTTTGCCATGGCCGATGGCTATGGCACAGGCAGGCTGCAACTCAAGGACAAGTGCTTCATGGATACGAATACAGACCCGCTCGATACTCTCGACGATGCCGTGGCGGCGCAGGCTTTCCGGCGGCTCGTGCGCCATCTGCGCCATCGCCACGACGCTCAGAATATCGATCTCATGGGCCTCTCGGGTTTCTGCCGCAATTGCCTGGCCGACTGGATCCGCGATGCCGGATACGCAGGCGACAAGGCGGCTGCGCGCGAGCTGATCCACGGCATGCCGCAGAAGGAGTGGAAGGCCACCCGGCAGTCTCCCGCGACCGAAGAGCAGCTCGCACGGATGCAGGCCAGCGTCGCGAAAAATGCACAGGGTCACGCACAGGAATAGGGATTCGCACCCTTCACCCGCAGGGCATCGCTGGCTATCGCACCCGCCACGCGCCCCTGTGGCGATTCTCATATCACTGGAGCTGACTGACCATGGCCGAAGCCACCGACGACCGCCTGCGCCTTCTGATCGAGCGCATCGAACGCCTCGAAGAAGAGAAGAAGGGCATCGCCGACGACATTCGCGACGTCTATGCGGAAGCCAAGGCCGTCGGCTACGACACCAAAATCATGCGCCAGGTCATCCGCCTCAGGAAGATGAAGCCCGACGAACGCAGCGAGCAGGAAACGATCCTCGACACTTACAAGGCCGCGCTCGGCATGGCCTGAGCGCGCCACGCGCCGATCAGCAGGACATGACCGCCAGGTTCTGGGTGTTCGAGATCATGCGGTTGCTGGAATCGCGAACGTTGAACGCGGTTTCGTATCGGATGGTGCGCTCCTTGATGAATCCGTTCAAGAACAGCGGTGTGTGCTTGTAGGATACCTCGGCAAACATCACTGCATTGCCGTTTTGCGATTTGATCCGCCGTCCCGGAGGGCCGAGGCCATCCTTGAGCGTAGCATCATTCTTACCCTTGCCCTGCTTGCCGTATTTGGGCGCAACGTTAAGATCGCCCCAGCAGCGCTGCCATTCGATCTTCTGGCCTTTGGCCCCACCCTTGCCGCCATTGTCCTGCAAAGAAGAGATCACGACCCTGCCGTCAGGCTCGAAATCGATCGAGCTGCCCAGCACGCCCGCGCCGGCGAAAATCTCGTAAATATTCGCTTCATCCATCCCGCTGGTGACGCGACCGGCATTGTCCGACACGGTGTTGGCGATCTCGCTCACGCGCATGTGCGTGATCGCGAGATTGGCGAGCTCCAGTCCGCCGATGGTCAATACGGCCATAACCGGCGCGACCATCGCGAATTCGACCATCGCGACCCCGTCTTCGGAGCGCATGAGGCGACGTCTCAGATTGGCGAGGCTCGGTTTCATGTACCATCTCCGCATAGAACGGGCGGTGTTGCCTGGTTTGCATAGGGTTGGTTGCGGACCGCGGTTTCGACGGTGAAGTCGATCGTATCCGAGAAGCCGATCAGCTCCGGTGTCGGTAGCAGTCGCGGATGCTGCACGCGGACGGAGTAGAAGGTGACATCGTTTGCACCGCCCACGCCGACGCGCCCGGAGTCGAGATCGTAGGCGCCGTTTTCGTTGAGGTCCTCCCAGCAATCGCCATCGGCATTGTCGAATTGACCGTCACCATCGACATCGGTCACTAGCCGTTCCGGATTGCCGATCCCGTTGAAGTCGAAGAAGTTCTTCTGAGAGATCGTGTAGGTCGCTTTGGGCGCGACGATATCGATCTGTGTCTTGAGCGTGTTCTCGATCCGCTCCTCGAGCGACGCACCGGAGGCGATGAAGACCGGTTCCTCCACCGACGCCCGACGGCTGACATCGTCCAGCGCGCCCTGGGTCACGCCGCGCATATAGAACTGATGGCCGATATCCATCGCCCCCATGAGCATGATGAAGAACGGAATGGCCAGCAGGCCGAACTCGACTGCAGTTACGCCGCTTTCGTCGTGGCGCAAGGATCGGATGTTCGATTTGAGTGAAGCGAGCATCATTCCGTGAGCCTCAGATTGCCGATACCGCGCCCGATCGACTCGAAGACTTCTTCGAGATCGCTTCCATCGCTTGTGTGAAAATGGGAATCGCTGGTGGCACATTTCTTGACGCTGTTCACGTCGGTGACGTCGAGCGCGATGACCCACACAGTTACCTTCATCGATTTAGCCAGCGTGCAGATCGACTCGAAACGCTTGATGTGCTTTTCAGTCTGCGTTCCGCTGCCCTGCATCCGGTCCGTCAGCCAGTCGACGCCGTAGGCGGAGTAGAGCGATGGGCCGGTGTCTAGTTTGCCATCGGTCATGAAAACGATGTGCTGGTTTACCGGATACTGGCCACGTTTTTCGGGGTTGTCGGACGCGAAGAAGCCGTTTCGCGACACGAACCGCAGGCCCCACAGCATGCCGATATCGTGATAGGTACCACCGGTCACGCGGGCCGTCGCCGCGCTCACGGCATTGTTGAAAGCCGTTTCGTTGTCATACTCCCGCAAGGTCGTAGCTTCGGACGGACAGCCGTCTTGGGTGTGACCGTTCTGCACGCCCGGATCGTAGCGACCGAATTGTTTGGCAGAATCATTGCCGTTTGCGGGGGTGCCGTCGACATCCTGCAAAGTTACAGTGTCGGAGTATTCGATAGGGTTCGTATCGTAACCGTCGGACGCCCGCTCCTCGATGCACGCGTTTCCGCTGGTGCGGAAGCCTTGTCGGTTGCCCCCAGAGTTGCCGCCGCCATTACCAATGTTCCAGCTCGACTGATTAATGTGGACGGTCTTCAGGCCGTTGTTCGCGAAATAGGTTCGTCCGCGAGACTGGTAGAAATAGCCGTCGACATATTGCTGTTCGACCAAGATATCGCGGTTTTGCAGCGAACGACCGACGTTCACCGTGTGCGAGTATGGCACGATGCCATAGCGCGTGGTCGAGCCATCGTTGGTGTCGAGTGCGCGAAACAGGCCCGAGGCGCCCGTCCTGAGCTTGGAAATCTTGGAGCCACCCCCGGTAGAAGGCGCGTCGTTCATCGATCCGGTTACATCGAGCACCATCACGATATCGTTATGGCCAAGGTCCTTTTTGGCGTTGCAGGTGACCGCAACCGAGATTTCGGAGAAGCCGAACACTCGCATCAGCGAGGTGGGGATATCGGCCGAGGCCGTTCCCTTTAGCTCGGACACCGCAGAGCTGTTCTGCACAACGTCGAATTTCAGCTTCTTGGCGTTGTAGAGTCCCGCAGGATAGTTGAAATCGAAGAACTCCTTGGCCTGACCCTTTTCGGAAGAACCGAACTGGATGCCGGACATAGACTGTCGACCAGCGAGAACCCCGGCGTCGCAGGCCTTTTGCAGTTTGGAGCGCGCCATGTAAGCGATACTGATGTCCATCGCGCCGCCGACGAGACCGATCAAAGGGAAAATGCCCATGGCGAAAAGCGGCAACACATTGCCCCCTTCATCATTGACGAGCCTTCGCAGGAACTGACGGCACATAAAAATTCCCCTGTTTATTACCTAGGGGATACCGCCAAGCTCATAGTAATTCGGTGACGAGCATGGTTAAGGAGAGTAAGAAGAATATCGTAAACGCAAGATTTAGATTCACGCTATTTCGGTCGAAAGAGTCGGACGTTCATCGTTCTGGCGGGATCTTGTTTCACAGCCTTATTCACTCTCTCCGTTCGCATCGCCATCGTGCACCGACCACAGACGATTCGCTGTTTATCTTGATTTCTCCTGAAGGTGAGTTAGGTAAACAATACACGCACTAGGAGAGAGACATGCCCCCACACTGGAACGACGCGCGCGGCGTGACCGTGACGACTACGCCGACGATCGAAGGCCAGCCGATCCGGGAGTATCTCGGCATCGTCACCGGCGAAGTGATCGTCGGGGCCAACCTCTTTCGCGACCTGTTCGCCAATATCCGCGACATCGTCGGCGGGCGCTCGGGCAGCTACGAACGCATCCTAGCCGATGCGCGCGAGCAGGCGATCCAGGAATTGCAGGCGGAAGCGGCCAGCCGGGGCGGCAATGGCGTGGTCGGCATCGACCTCGATTACGAGGTGATCGGCGACACCGGCTCCATGCTGATGGTCAGTGCCAGCGGCACGGCGGTGAAGGTCTGAGCTAGCCCGCAGCCTGCCCTGCAAGCAGCACGAGGCCGATGAAGGTGCCGTTGTGGAGCGTGTGCAGCAGGATGCTCGCCCACAGCCCGTAATTCACGCGGATGTAGCCCAAGATCGCGCCGGTCGCGAATTGGGGCAGGACGAGGGGCAGCGCCATGACCATTTGGTCTGCCGGGAAATTGAAGATGTGGATCAGCGAAAAGGCGAGCGTGCTGAGCCAAAAGAACAGCGGGAAGAGCCGCTGGAACCAGCCCATCGCGTCGCGCTTGCGCAAGGCGTAGATCGTTATCAGCGCGACTACGACGGCGACCGATACTCCGATCAAGGCCCCGAGCCAGATTTCTCCTAAACCTCCTCCTCCCGCAAATGCCGACGTGACAGTCACCGCGACCAGAGCGGCCGGTATTGCAAGAACGATCGCGAGAACATGTCCCGGCCGTCCGGATAGCCAGCCGCGGAACGCAATCTCTTCTGTAAGGGGCGCGACTACGACTGCAGCAAACACGAGGCCGCCAGTCATCTCCATCCCGGCGATGGCCGTCTCTGGTAGCTCCGTCCCCGCAGCCATCACGATCCCGGCAATCGCCAGCAGCGCCAGCATGATCGCGAAATCGAGCAGCAGCAGCCGCAATGTCGCCAAGAGGCTGGCCATCCGCGGCATCGGCGCGCGCGGGGGTAGCGTCGGTCGCTTGAGAAAGCGACCGAACTGGCGCCATTCGCCCATGATGGAACCGGCGGGCGCGATCGCGCCGCTTGCACTTGTGGTCACTGCGTCCATGCGGCTAAGGCTGCCCCCTGATTCCACCGAGGTGGTTCCCACCACAGCATTGCAAAAAGCGACACCATGGCAGGCCATTCCAAATTCAAGAACATCATGCATCGCAAGGGCGCGCAGGACAAGAAGCGCAGTGCGATGTTCTCCAAACTGTCCCGTGAAATCACCGTGGCGGCCAAGATGGGCATGCCCGATCCGGACATGAACCCGCGCCTCCGGCTGGCGGTCAATGCGGCGAAATCGCAATCCATGCCCAAGGACAACATCCAGCGCGCGATCGACAAGGCGAGCGCGCAGGATGGCGAGAATTACGAGGAAGTGCGCTACGAAGGCTACGGCCCCGGCGGCAGCGCGATCATCGTCGAAGCGCTGACCGACAACCGCAACCGCACGGCCACCAGCATCCGCACCGCCTTCAGCAAGAACGGCGGCAATCTCGGCACGGAAGGCAGCGTGGCGCACGGGTTCGAGCGGCTCGGCCTGATCATCTATCCCGCGGACGCGGGCAGCGAGGATACGGTGCTGGAAGCCGCGATGGAAGCCGGCGCCGAGGATATCGCCTCGACCGACGACGGCCATGAGATCTGGACCGCGGCGGAAGATCTGCATCAGGTGTCCAGCGACCTCGAAAAGGCGCTGGGCGAGGCGGAGACCGTCAAGCTGGCGTGGAAGCCCAACCTCACCGTCGACATGGACGAGAAGAACGCCGCGACGCTTCTCAAGCTGATCGACACGCTCGACGATGACGACGACGTGCAGACCGTCTGGGGCAATTACGACATCTCCGACGAGGTGATGGACAAGCTGGAGGGGTAAGAAGTTTGCTGGGTGCGCCTTCGACATCCGTCTAAGGCTTGCGGCTGTTCCGTCCCGCGCCCCCACCCGACCACCCACGGTACTATACTAATTGGGTGGCCGGGTGGGGGCGCGGGACGGAACAGCAAGGTTGGGACGGATGTCCCGACCGCACCCAACAAAAACCTGTCCCGGAGACAACCATGCGCGACTGGGCCATCGCCGGAGTTTTGGGAGCCTGCTTCCTGCTGGCGATCGCGTGGCGGCTCGGCTGGCTGATCGGGCTGTCGTGAGCGAGTGCGGCGCATGATTATTCTCGGTCTCGACCCTTCGCTCAGCTGCACTGGCTGGGGCGTGATCCGCGCGGAGGGTTCCCGCATCGCCCATCTCGCGAATGGTCAGGTGCCAACCGACGCCAAAGCTCCAATCGCCGAGCGACTGGCGGCGTTGCAGGCCGCGCTGGCCGAAGTCATTGTCGCACATCGCCCAGACCGGGCGGCGGCGGAGGAGATTTTCGTCAACAAGAACCCGCAATCGACGCTGAAGCTGGCGCAGGCGCGCGGCGCGGTGCTGGCGGCGTGTGGCGTGGCTGGCCTGACCGTGAACGAACACGCGGCGCGGCTGGTGAAGAAGGCAGTCGTCGGCACGGGCGGGGCTGACAAGACGCAGGTTCAAGCGATGCTGAAGGTCTTGCTGCCGGGCGCGCAGATCGCAGGCGCGGACGCAGCCGATGCTTTGGCCGTGGCGATCGCGGATGCGCATCTCGTTCAACGTTTCTGATGGAGCACGCAACACCATGATCCACCTCTACGGCATTCCCAATTGCGACACGGTCAAGAAGGCGCGCAAATGGCTCGATGCGCAAGGGTTCGACTACACGTTCCACGACTACAAGAAGGAAGGTGCCGCTCCCGAGAAGCTGGCTGCATGGATCGAGGCGAAGGGCGTCGACTCCATATTGAACCGGCGCGGCACGACCTGGCGCAAACTGTCGGAAGCGGAGAAAGCCGATGTGGATGGGGCCAAGGCTGTCACATTGTTGCAAGCGAACCCGAGCATAATCAAGCGGCCGGTGGTCGAACACCCCGGTGGCCTGCTGGTCGGGTTTTCGGAAAGCGAGTGGGCGGCGGCGCTTCAGTAACCGCTATCGGCGCCCCAGCCGTCGTGCGAATTGCCCGTGAACCCGCGCGCATTCTCGTTCGAGGCGCTGGTCACCATGCGTTTCACCGAAGACAGGTCTTCACCCGATCCGTACACCAGGCCAAGGACGACGATCGTCGCAAGGAGGAGTTTCTTGATCATGATGCGGCAGATTGCAGGGACGCTCGTTAAGTCCCTTTTAACGTTCATCCTTGCTGGCGCGGCAACCATAAGTTCGGCGCAGGACGGCGACATGCTGGTCATCGCCCATCGCGGCGCGAGCGGCGAGCGGCCCGAGCATACGCTGGCGGCCTATGAACGCGCGATCGATCAGGGCGCCGACTATATCGAGCCGGACCTCGTGGCGACGAAGGACCTGGTGCTGGTTGCGCGGCACGAAAACGAATTGTCGGAGACGACCGACGTGGCCGCACGCGAAGAGTTCGAGGATCGCCAGCGGTCCAAGACGATCGACGGGCGGCTAGTGACCGGCTGGTTCGCGGAGGACTTCACCCTAGCCGAACTGCGCACCCTGCGCGCGAAAGAGCGCATCCCTGCGATCCGACCGGCCAATGCCCGCTACGATGGCCTCTATACGATCCCGACCCTTGCCGAAATCGTGCAACTGGTGCGCGCCAAGGAAGCGGAGAGCGGAAGGCGCATCGGCCTTTATCCCGAACTCAAGCATCCGACCTTCCTGTTGCAGGAGGCAGGGATAGACATGGTCGATCTGCTGGTCACGCAGCTACGCACGCTCGATCTCGACGATGCGGAGGACCTTGTCTTCGTACAGAGCTTCGAAGTCGGCCCCCTGCGCCGCCTCGACAGCATGATCGAGGTGCCGCTCGTCCAGCTGGTGAAGGCCGAGGGCGGGCCGGCCGACATTCCGGCGACGAGTTATGACGAGATGCTGAGCCCCACCGGTCTGGCCGACATCGCCAGCTATGCCGACGCGATCGGAGCGGATTTGCAGTTGATCTTCGGGCCGGAGGGTATTCCGTCCGGACTGGTCGGCGAGGCGCAGCAGGCCGGGCTGCAGGTTCATGTGTGGACGCTGCGCAAGGAGAATGCCTACCTGCCGCCCGTCCTGCAGCGCGGCGATGCCCCGGGTGCGACAGGCAATGTGCCCGGCATGGTCAACCTGCTCAAGGTGCAGGGCGTCGACGGCGTGTTCACCGACGATCCTGGCATGGTCGTCAGCGCGCTCGCGCAGTTACGAGGTAATTGAGCGAGAGATCGTCCGACAGGTGCAGGCCTTTGCTGGGCGAGAACGCGATCCCCGTAGGCTCGCCCATGTCGAGACCGGCTTCGTCCAGCAGCTCGCCAAGTTCCTCCGGGGTGACAAAATCGTCCCAATGATGCGTGCCGCGGGGGATCAGGCCGAAGGTCTCGGCCGCGCCGACCATCAGCAGCCGCGATTGCGGCGTCCGGTTCGGAGTGGACAGCGCCAGCAACCCTCCGGGTGCGAGGCGCGCGGCGAGGGCGGCGATAAAGGCGCGCTTGTCGGCGACATGTTCGATCACTTCCATCGCAGTGACCAGGTCGAAAGCCCCGATGTCGATCGTGCCGATCTCCCCCGCCATATAGCGGATGTCTAGCCCGGCGCTCTCGGCGTGGATCGCTGCCGCCGTGACATTTTCGGGTGCGGCGTCCACCCCCGTGACATCCGCGCCTAGCCGCGCCAGCGGTTCGCACAGCAGCCCGGCGCCGCAACCGACATCGAGCGCACTTTTGCCCGCCAGCGGCTTGCGCGCCTCGATGTCGTTCGCCCAATGCAGGTCGATCGCGTCGCGCAGGAATTTCAGCCGGACCGGATTGAGCCGATGCAGCATGGCCGAGGAGCCTTTCGGGTCCCACCAGTCCTTCGCCAGCCTGCCGAAGTGCGCCGCTTCGTCGGGGCGGATCGTCTTGCCCGACATTGTGCCTGCCGAAGTTTTGCTACGCGCTTGCGTGGTTGCATCGCTCATGCGCTCTGGCTAGCAGCCTTAGCCCACGCATTCCAGCACGGAGACGCACCCGCTTGGCCCGTATCGTGATGAAATTCGGCGGCACCTCCATGGCGGGGACCGAGCGCATTCGCCGCGTCGCCAATATCGTGCGCAAGCAGCAGGCACGCGGGCACGAAGTCGCGGTGGTCGTCAGCGCGATGGCGGGCGAAACCGACCGGCTGGTAAACTTCTGCCGCGAGGCCAATGCGCTTTACGATCCGGCCGAATACGACGTGGTGGTCGCCAGCGGTGAACAGGTCACCAGCGGGCTGCTCGCGCTCACGCTCCAATCGCTAGGCTGCAAGGCGCGCAGTTGGCTCGGCTGGCAGCTGCCCGTCCATACGATCGAGGCGCATGCCAAGGCGCGTATCGATGACATCGATGCCGAGGCCCTGATCACCAGCATGCAGACAGGCGAGATCGCTGTCATCCCGGGCTTTCAGGGCCTGTCGGACGATGGCCGCATCACCACGCTCGGCCGCGGGGGCTCCGACACCTCGGCTGTCGCAGTGGCGGCGGCGATCGATGCCGACCGCTGCGACATCTACACCGACGTCGACGGCGTCTACACCACCGACCCGCGCATCGTTGCCAAGGCGAGGAAGCAGAAGGCGGTGACTTACGAGGAAATGCTCGAGCTCGCGAGTGTGGGGGCCAAGGTACTCCAGACGCGTTCAGTGGGTCTCGCCATGAAGGAGGGCGTGCGCGTGCAGGTCCTCTCCAGCTTCGTCGGAGAGGATGCCATCCCGGCCGACGAACACCCCGGCACGATGATCGTGTCGGAGGAAGAAATGAACGAACTGGTGGAGAAGGGCGATATGGAACGCCAGCACGTGACCGGCATCGCGCATGACAAGAACGAGGCAAAGGTGATCCTCACCCGCGTGCCGGACAAGCCCGGCGCGGTGGCCCACATCTTCGAACCGCTCGCGCAGGCCAGCATCAATGTGGACATGATCATCCAGAACGTCGGGCGCGACAAGGGGGAGACCGACGTGACCTTCACCGTGCCCCAGGCCGACCTCGCCCGGGCGCAGGCCTTGCTAGAAGACAAGCGCGACGACATCGGCTTCAACCGCCTGATCACCGACAGCAAGATCGCCAAGATCAGCGTCGTCGGCGTGGGCATGAAAAGCCACGCGGGCGTCGCCGCAACCATGTTCAAATCGCTCGCCGATCGCGGGATCAACATTCAGGCGATCACCACCAGCGAGATCAAGGTCAGCGTGATGATCGACGAGGACGAGACCGAGTTGGCCGTGCGCGTGCTGCACACGGCCTACGGCCTGGATGCCGCGGATGAGGCTGCGTAACTTCTCGCTCGACCGTGCCCTCGATACCTGGAGCGACTTTGCAATCGAGTGCTGGGCTTTCACGCTCCGGTTGGCCCTTGCTGGGCTTGGCGTCTTTTACGCGTGGGGATTAGCTGGCCGTTGGAATGAAGCAGTCTTCGACCGCATCTTTGCCAACTGGCTCGGGATCATAGGTTTTATCTTTGCTGGCGGCGTACTTTTGGCCATCCTGTATCGCCTTGAGCGCGCCTTCTCGAAGGAGAAAAAGCATCGCGGACCACAACTCAGCGGCGGCAGGAATGCCCCGGCGAAAAAGCGCCAGCGGAGCAGATGGGGCAACCGAAAGCGAAAGAGGAATACGTGAGCAACACTGCGAAAATCCTTCTCCTCGGCTCCGGTGAGCTTGGCCGCGAGTTCGTAATTTCGGCCAAGCGACTGGGCGCCTACGTCATCGCCTGCGATTCATACGACCATGCGCCTGCTATGCAGCTTTCGGACGCGCGCGAGGTGTTCTCTATGCTCGATGCCGAGCGGCTGCGCGCTGTCGTCGAGCAGCACCGGCCCGACTATATCGTGCCCGAAATCGAGGCGATCCGGACCGAGGTGCTGGCCGAGCTCGAGAGCGAAGGTTTCACGGTCGTTCCTTCGGCGCGGGCGGCGCAGCTAACCATGAACCGCGACGGTATCCGCGATCTCGCCGCGCACGAGCTTGGCCTCGTGACGTCACGCTACCGCTACGCCAAGAATTTCGAGGAAGTGCGCGCCGCTGCCCAGCACACCGCGTTCCCTTGCGTAATGAAGCCGGTAATGTCGTCGAGCGGCAAGGGCCAGACGACCGTCCGCGACGAAAGCGGGCTCGAGGCTGCGTGGGACTATGCCGTCGCCAATATGCGCGGCGACCGGCAGCGTGTCATAGTTGAGCAGTTCGTCGATTTCGATTACGAGATCACCCTGCTGACCGTGCGCCATCAAGGCGGCGTCAGTTTCTGCCCGCCGATCGGCCACCGACAGGAACGCGGCGACTATCAGGAAAGCTGGCAGCCGACGCCGATGTCGGACGATGCCATCGCCAAGGCGCAGGACATGGCGCGTAAGGTGGTCGACAATCTCGGCGGGCACGGTCTGTTCGGCGTCGAATTCTTCGTGAAGGGCGAGGAAGTGATCTTCTCCGAACTCAGCCCGCGCCCGCACGATACCGGCATGGTCACGCTGGTCAGCCAGAACCTCACCGAGTTCGACCTCCATGCCCGCGCGATTCTGGGCTTGCCGATCCCTGCCGAGCTGCGCGCTCGCCCCGCCGCCAGCGCCGTCATCCTTGCTGACCGCGACAGCGAGACGCTGTCCTATGGCGGGCTGGCCGAGGCGATGGCGAACGGCGCGGACGTCCGCATCTTCGGCAAGCCGAGCAGCCGACCCTATCGCCGCATGGGGGTGGCTCTGGCGACAGCGGGCGACACCGACGCGGCGAGACATGCGGCACGCGAGGCAGCGAACAAGGTTCATATCCACTACGGCGACTAATGCACTGCCGCTTGCCGTGCCGGCACAGCGGCAGTAAGCGCCCTGCGGATGAAGAATTACACAAGAACCACTGGCCTGATGCAGCGCGGCATCGACTTCCTCGGCAGCGAGACCGCGATCCTGTGCGGCGCGATGAGCTGGGTGTCGGAGCGCAATCTGGTCTCCGCCATCTCCAATGCGGGCGGCTTCGGCGTGATCGCCTGCGGGGCGATGGACCCGGACTTGCTCGACAAGGAAATCGCCGCGACCAGGGCGCTGACCGACAAGCCGTTCGGCGTGAACCTCATCACCATGCACCCGCAATTGTTCGATCTGATCGAGGTCTGCGAAAAGCACGGGGTCGGCCATGTCGTGCTTGCGGGCGGCATCCCGCCCAAGGGCAGCGTTGAGGCGATCAAGGGCGGCGCCAACCCCGCCAAGGTCATCTGTTTCGCCCCTACGCTGGCCCTTGCAAAAAAGCTGCTGCGCTCGGGCGCGGATGCGCTGGTGATCGAGGGCATGGAAGCGGGCGGCCATATCGGCCCCGTCTCGACCAGCGTGCTGGCACAGGAAATGCTGCCCGAGCTGGCCGAGGAGCATCTGATCTTCGTCGCCGGCGGGATTGGCCGCGGCCATGCGATCGCGGGCTATCTGGAGATGGGTGCGGCGGGCGTCCAGCTCGGCACGCGCTTTGCCTGTGCGACGGAGAGCATCGCGCACGCCGATTTCAAGAAGGCCTTCTTCCGCGCCAGCGCCCGCGACGCCGTCGCCAGCATCCAGGTCGATGCGCGCCTGCCGGTCATCCCGGTGCGCGCGCTGAAGAACAAGGGCACGGAGGAATTCACCGCCAAGCAGCGCGAAGTCGCCGCCGTGCTCGACCGCGAGGAGATCGCGATGGCGGAGGCGCAGCTCCAGATCGAGCATTACTGGGCCGGCGCCCTGCGCCGCGCGGTGATCGACGGCGATGTCGAGAACGGCAGCCTGATGGCAGGTCAGTCGGTCGGCATGCTGAAGGAAGAGGAACCGGTCGCGATTATCATCGACAAGCTGATGGCGCAGAGCGAGGACGCGCTCACGCGCCGCTGACCCGCATGGATATCCGCCGCCTCGATGTGGACGTGTCCATCTATCGCAACCGGATCCAGGTGACCGACCGCACGACCGGCAAGTTCGTGGACCAGACCGCGCAGCATGCCTTCTCGTCCGACGGTTCGCTGATCGCGAACACACGATTCTTGGAAGACACGATCGTCCGCGCCATCCGGCAACTTCTGGTCGGCGGCTTTTCGCTTAAAGACCCGATCGCGCATGTCGTGGCGACGGAGTTGCCATTGTCGCCCAGCCAGAAAGACATCGTTGCGATCGCATTACGCGAAGCAGGTATGCGGGAAGTCCTTTTCGAGGACTGACATTTCGGCGTTGACTGCGCGACATGACGCTGGGCCCAAACTGCCCCGTTCAGGACGAAGCTTCGTTTACCAGAAAAGCAGCGCCGATGAATGCGACGACACCGGGGATGAGGATCGGCTGCCAGAGATCGAATTGGGGCACGACGATGACGATGCTGTAGATGCTCAGGAACGTCGTCACGATCAGGGCCGGCATGCCGCGCGAACCGTCGGACGCAAGGCCATTGGACCGGGACGCAAGTCTGTAAGCCCTGACATGCACGATCGTGATTGCAGTCAGGATCAATAGAGCGATGATCATCGAAATCACGGGTACAGAGGCCTGAAGAGCTTTGACGCCCGTGAAGCCAATAGCAATCAGGCCGCCGACCAAGGCCAGCAATCGAATGACTCCTTTGCGCGTTTGTCGGCGGCCTGTTGTCATTATCCGGCATCCATTCCATGAATGAGCCCGCCGAACAGTACGGCGGTCGTACCGATGGCAGCCACCAAAGGCGCGGCCGGGCCGGTAGCCGGTGCGACGGCGATGATTACGAGACCGGTTTCAGCGACCTCGCGAGCGGTAAGCTCGCCGCCTCCGACAGCATCGATTTCCTCGAAGTTGAGTGTGGCGATCGGCTGGTTTTGCATCTGAAGCATCTGCACCTCTCTAGTCGATGATCTGTGCGGTCAGATACGCGCCAACGGTCACGACCGCCGCACCGGCAGCGACGAAACGCGCGCCCGGAATGGGAGTGACCGATGCGACTGCGGCAACTGCGCCTGCAGCCAGCGAAAGCGTTTCGAGATCGGCGGAATCGACCGCGCCACCGACCATCTCCAGTTCAGCAGAACCAAGTTCCTTGATGGCGCCGTGGCCCCCTGTTGCTATTGCATTCATCTCATTTCTCCAATGTCCACCCCGAAGGCCGGGGTCCCGACTTGGTCCGCCTTTCCATGGCTGTTTCCTATAGAGCAGCTTCGCTAGGATGATTGCGATAGCCCGTTCGCCCTAACTCGTGTCGCTGTACGCGCTGCAATCTCGTCGTGTGGTTTGCATAGTTCAGCTAGCTTGCGCGTTCTTCCGCTTCTGGCGTAGCCGAAATCGATGGTCCACCCGCTCGTCCTCACCCTGTCCTGCACGGACCGCCCCGGCATAACCGCGCGCGTCACGTCCTTCCTGTTCGAGCGTGGCGGCAATATCCTCGAGGCGCAGCAGTTCAACGACCGCGCCGCCGATGCCTTTTTCATGCGCGTCGAATTCGACCCGGGCGGCGCCTCGGCGGACAGTCTGCGAGAGGATTTCGCAGCGATTGCAGGCGCGTTCGGGATGGACTGGAAGCTGGTCAGCCGCGATCGGCCGCGCCGTGTGCTCATCATGGTGAGCAAGTTCGACCATTGCCTCGCCGACCTGCTCTATCGGTGGCGGATCGGGGAGCTTGCGATGGAGCCGGTCGCCATCGTCTCCAACCACCCGCGCGAAGCGATCGGGCACACGCATCTGGGCGATATCCCGTTCCACTATTTGCCGATCTCCCGCGACGGCAAGGCCGAGCAGGAAGCGCAGGTGCGCAAGATCGCCGAGCGTACCGGCGCCGAGCTCGTCGTACTGGCGCGTTACATGCAAATCCTGTCGGACGAGCAGGCCTCTCACTTCGCCGGACGCTGCATCAACATCCACCATAGCTTCCTGCCGGGCTTCAAGGGGGCCAAACCCTATCACCAGGCCTATGAGCGCGGGGTCAAGATGATCGGCGCGAGCGCCCATTACGTCACCAGCGATCTCGACGAAGGGCCGATAATCCATCAGGCCGCCGAACCGATCAGCCATGCGGACACGCCCGAAGAGCTGGTCCGCAAGGGGCGCGAGATCGAAAACCGTGTGTTGGCCGAAGCGGTCCGGCTCCATCTCGAAGAGCGGGTTCTTCTCAACGGCCGGCGGACGGTAGTCTTTCGTAGCTGACGGACCGCCGAAAGAACCTGTCATGGAGGTGTCGTCTGCGGTAGCTAGCCTGCCAGCAGACTTTGCAGGATACCAGACCATGACCATCGACCGCCGCAACCTCCTCAAGGCCTCCAGCGCCGCCTTCGTCGCCTTCGCCGCGCTGGGGTCCGGCAGTCTCACTCGCGCCTACAGTGCCAATCCCGGCAGGCGGCTAGTGCCCGATCCGCAAGGCCTGCTCGATCTGCCTGAGGGCTTCTCCTATCGCCTGTTGACGCAAACCGGCAAGCTGATGAGCGACGGCTTCGCCACGCCCGGCCGGCCCGACGGCATGGGCTGTTTCGCACATCCGACGATGGCGAACCATTGGGTCCTCGTGCGCAATCATGAGAATTGGGCCAATATCGATCATGGCCACCCATTCACCGATGCATCGAAGGGTTTGGCGCAGTTCGATGCCGCCCGCATCTACGACGCGCGGCGCGAAGGCGATCCGTTCTTCGGCGGCACGACCAATGTCGTCATCGACGCGGCATCCGGCGAGGTCGTGCGCGACAACATCTCGCTTCTCGGCACCGCTGCGAACTGCTCGGGCGGAACGACGCCTTGGGGCAGCTGGCTGACTTGCGAGGAGCAGCCGCTCAAGGTCGGTGAAGAAGACGCGCAGCGGGCCCACGGTTTCGTCTTCGAAGTGCCTGCCGATGCCACTGACCCGGTCGATCCCGTCCCGCTGACCGCCATGGGCCGCTTCGCCCACGAAGCGGTATCGGTCGATCCCGAAAGCGGCATCGTTTACCTGACCGAGGACGATCGCGAAGGCCTGTTCTATCGCTTCATCCCCAACGAGCGCGGCAAGCTCGCCGCGGGCGGCCGCTTGCAGGCGCTGGCTATCGTCGGCCGCGACAGTGCGGACACACGCAACTATGCGCGCGACTGGAGCCGTGGTTCGGCCGAGCGGATCGAGCCGGGGAAGGCAATGCCCGTCCGCTGGATCGATCTCGAGGATGTCGAATCGCCCGAAGGCGACCTGCGCAAGCGCGGCTTCGCGGCAGGCGCGGCGATGTTCACACGCGGAGAAGGGCTAGCCTACGGTTCGCGCGGCGACGGCCAGGGCGCGCATTTCTTCAACTGCACGGAGGGCGGCGCCGACCACACCGGGCAGGTCTGGCAGCTTGCGCCGGGGAAGGATGGCGCGGCGGACATGCTGATGCTCATCTACGAGAGCCCGGGAGCCGACACGCTCGACTTGTGCGACAACCTTGCGGTCACGCCGTGGGGCGACCTGATGATCTGCGAGGACGGGCGCGGCGACAACTATTTGCGCGGCCTCACACCCGACGGCGCGATCTACGATTTCGCCCGCAATGCGCATGAGGAAAGCGCCGAATTCTGCGGCGCCTGCTTCTCGCCCGACGGCGGCACGCTGTTCGTCAACGTGCAGGAGCCGGGCTTCACCTATGCCATCACCGGCCCGTGGGAGAGCCTGCGCAGCGCCTAGCGCCTAGCCACCTGATCCTGCGCCAGTTGCGCTTCCATCGCCTTGTCCTCGTTGGCGCGCTTGATCACATATTCGCGGATCGCCTGCATCTCTTCCTTGGAGAGCGAGCCTGCGAAGCTGGCCATGCCGTTGTCCTTGAGCGCTCCGTCATGGACGATCTGCAGCCACGCCGCCGGGTTCTCCAGCGCGCCCGAACGGCGCAGATCCGGCAGTACGGTCGAGCCGACCGCGCCCGGCGCGTGGCACACGGCACAATAGCGGGCGTATTTCTCGCGGCCGAGTTCGATGGTTGCAGCGCTCGCACGGCTGGGCGGAGGGTCGAGCGGGGCGCGGGCCAGCGTCGGCGCTTCGGGCAGTGTGCCGGTGCCGCCCAGCTTGAACACCAGCAGGCGGCTGATGTTGCGGACCGGCTTCATCTGATCGATCAGCGTGCCGTCTGCGCTTAGCGCAAAAGCACCGCCCCAGCCGGCCAGTACGGCGACATATTGCTCGCCGTTCACGGTATAGGTGATGGGCGGGGCGACGACGCCGGTTTGTGCGGCAAAGCTCCACAATTTGTCGCCGGTCGCGCTGTCATAGGCGGCGAATTCGCTGCCCGAATTGCCTTGGAACACCAGTCCGCCACCGGTCGCAAGCACGCCGCCGTTCCACGGGCCGGGATGTTCGACGGTCCACTTGGCTTCCTGATTGACCGGATCCCATGCCATCAGCTTGCCCGTGATCGTCCCTTGCACCTCGCGGCGAATACCGAGGTCGGGCGGCAGGTCGCCTGCGCCGAGATCGAAGCCGACGTTGAAGCCGCGCGCGCGGTCGGGTTTCCAGTTTGCTTCGGGCGCGTACAACATCGCCGCCTCGAAGGCCGGGATGTAGACGAGGTTCTCGTCCGGGCTGTAGGCCATCGGATGCCAGTTATGCCCGCCCAGCGGCCCCGGCATCACCAGCGCCGGTTCGCCTGTCACGTCGATACGGGTTTCCGGGTTCATGATCGGTCGCCCGTTTTCGTCCATCCCGGTCGACCAGTTGAGCGGGATATAGGGCTCGGCGCTGATAAACTCTCCCGTCGCGCGGTCGAGCACGTAGAAATAACCGTTCTTGGGCGCCTGCATCAGCACCTGCCGCTCGCGCCCGTCGATCTCCATGTCGGCGAGGACGATGTGCTGCGTAGCGGTGTAGTCCCAGGTTTCGCCCGGAGTGGTCTGGTAATGCCAGACATACTCGCCCGTATCGGGCCGGATCGCGACGATGCTGGACAGGTAGAGATTGTCCCCTTCGCCCGTCCCGTCTGCGCCGGGGCTGCGATAGGCCCGGTTCCACGGGCTGCCGTTACCGACCCCGAAATAGAGCAGGTCCAGTTCGGGATCGTAGGCCATCGAATCCCACACCGTGCCCCCGCCGCCGATGCTCTCTTCGCCGTAGAGCGTGTCGCCCGACCAGGTCTCCGCGGCGGCCTTTAGATATTCCGGCTCCGCCTCGCGGTCCTCGCCGCCGGGCACGGTGTAGAAGCGCCACAGCTCCTCGCCATCGGCGGCATCGTATGCGGCGATATAGCCGCGCACGCCGAATTCCGCGCCGCCATTGCCGATCAGCACCTTGCCGTCGATCACGCGCGGCGCGCCGGTGATGGTATAGCTGGCGTCCTGATCGACGGTGACCTTCTCCCACGCCACCTCGCCCGTGTCGCGATCGAGCGCGACCAGCCGTCCATCCAGCGTGCCGAGGAACAGGTGTTCGCCCCAGGCGGCCAGCCCGCGATTGACCACGTCGCAACAGGCCTTCACACCGGTTTCGCCCGGTACTTGCGGATCGTAGCTCCACAGCGGTTCGCCCGTGGCAGCATCGAAGGCGAAGACCTTGCTCCACGCGCTGGTGACGTAGAGCTTGCCATCCATGACCAGCGGCGTCGCTTCCTGCCCGCGCGCCGTATCCATATCCGCGAACCAGGCGAGACCGAGATCGCCCACGCTGTCGCGATCGACCTGCGTCAGCGGGGAATAGCGCTGCTCGGCATAGGTGCCGCCATGGGTGATCCAGTTGGCCGGATCCTGGCCCGCATTTACCAGGCGGAAATTGTCGATACCGCCCTCCGGCACCTCCTCCGCACCCAGATTGCACGCCCCAAGCGATAGCGCGGCCAGCGCCGCCAGCACGATCCTCGTCATCATCCTCTCCCCTGGCGACTATCGGTCGCTCTATGAAACCTATCCTGCATCGAAGTCGCGGGCTTGTCCATCGCCCAATCGGAGGTAGGATGCGCGGCGGACGGGAAGCTGGAGAGACCTAAATATGTGCGACCGCGAAGACCTTGCCCGCTGGGCCAAGACCACCCTCAGCCGCCGGGGCTTCGGCGCCGGCGCACTGGCGGGTGCCGCAATGGCCTGTGCACCGATGGACAATACGTCGACTGGAGGGGACGCGCCTGCGGGCTCCGTCACCAGCCGCCCGGTGAGCTTCCGTACGCCCGACGGAACGCTCGACGGCGAATTCTTCGCGGCCAGCGGTACTGCGCGGCCGGGCGTTGTCATGTGGCCCGATATCGCCGGCGTCCGTCCGGCCAAGCGGCAGATGGCGCAGCGGTTGGCCGAGGCGGGCTACGCCGTGCTCCTCGCCAATCCCTATTACCGCGACGTCGCCGGACAGCAGTTCGATGATTTCGCCAGCTTTGCGGGCAGTGGCGGTTTCGACACCGTCAAGCCGTGGCGCGACCGGTTCACAACCGCCACAAAGCAGATCGACAATCGCGCCTGCGCCGAATGGCTGATGACGCAGGCCGAGGTCGATCGCGATCGCGGAATCGGCGTGCAGGGTTATTGCATGACCGGCAGCTATGCCGTCGTCGCCCCCAGCGCAGACGAGCATATCCATGCCGGGGCCAGTTTCCATGGCGGCGGCCTGGTGACCGACGATCCCTCCAGCCCGCACCGCACCTTGCGCGAGGATGCGCATTACCTGATCGCCATCGCCGAAAACGACGACGAGAAGGCCCCGGGCGACAAGACCGCGCTGCGCCAAGCGGCCGATGCAGCGAACACGACCGCCGAGATCGAGGTCTATCCCGCCGATCACGGCTGGTGCGTGCTCGACTCGCCTTCGTATGACGAGGTCCAGGCCGAGCGGGCCTGGTCGAACCTGCTGGCGATGTACGCCGACGTTCTGTGAAGCGACTGTTCGCTCTCGCGGCGCTTGTCGTCGCAACACCGGTTGCTGCGCAGCAAAGCGAGCCCTTCGCGCCCGATTGTTCGGCGATCGCCGCGACGCTGGACGGCATGGTCGCCGAAGGACGCACGGTTGGCGCATCGATGCTCGTCTACAAGGATGGCGAAGAAACCTGCTTTGCCGTTGCGGGCGATGCCGAGCGCGAAACGAACCGTCCTTTCACGCGAGACACGCTGGTCCAGATATTCTCGATGACCAAGCCGGTCACCGGCGTCGCGCTGATGCAGCTATGGGAGCAGGGCAGGTTCCGGCTCGACGATCCGCTCGAATGGCATTTGCCGGAATATGCCGAAACGCAGGTCTTGGTCGGCGAGACGGCGAGCGGCGAGGCCATCACGCGCGCCCCGAAGCGCACTATCACCGTCCGCGATGTCCTGCGGCATACGGCGGGCTTCTCCTACGGCCCGTGGGACGAGCCGCAGAACGCCGGCGACCGTATCTGGGAACGGCTTGACCCGCTGTCCGCCGACAAGACGCTGGCGGAATTCTCCGCGGCTATGGCGCAGGTGCCGCTATTGCATGACCCCGGCACGCACTGGAGCTATTCCGCCGGCGTCGATGTGCAAGCGCGGCTGGTGGAGGTGCTCTCCGGCCAGCCCTTCGCGGACTATGTCGCCGAGCATATCTTCGCGCCGCTCGATATGCAGGACAGCGCGTGGCAGCGCGACACCGCCGATCTGCCGCGACTGGCGCGCATCTATGTGACCCAGCCCGAAGGTTCGCTCGCCCCGATGCCGCGCGAGGAATGGCTGGAACCCAATTTCATGGGCAAGCCGATGACGATGGGCGGTTCGGGCATCGTCACCACGGTCGACGACTACATGCGTTTCGCCCGAATGTTGCTGGGCGAGGGCACGCTCGATGGCGCGCAAATCCTCAGGCCCGCGACGGTGCGCCTGATGGCGACCGACCAGCTCGACCCGGCCATTGCGTCCGAAAATCGCTCTTTCCTGACCGGAAAGGGCAATGGCGGCTTCGGCTTCGATGTCTTCGTGCGGACCGGCCCGCCACTCACGCCTGACGAAGCACGCGGCAGCGTCGGCGAATTCTACTGGGACGGCTTTCCCTCGATGCTGTTCTGGGTCGATCCGCTGCAGGACATGGCTGTCGTCTTCGCCACGCAGAAGGTCGATTTCGACGGCACCTTGCACCGCGACATCCGCGCGGCAGTCTATGGCGCGGACTACATAGGGCGATGAGCCGTCAGGCGCCCATCAGATCGGTAAAGCGGCCGTGCTTGCGGTAGCGGACCATCCACTTGTCGAGGAACAGGCCGACCGGCTTGGGCTCGATTCCCAGCTTCGCGAAGCCCGGGAAGTCGCCCGAAACGACATTGCCCTGCTGGAGCAGCTTCCACTGGTCGCTCGACATCGGCGTGCCCGGTAGCGCGGCAAACGCGCCCGAGACCGGATCGGGCATCGGCAGGAATGTGCGCTTGCGCCCCTGTGCGGCGGCGATGCGGCGGTTGATCTCCATCATGGTAAGCTGTTCCGGCCCGCCCAACTCATAGGTCTTGCCGCCATGCGCCGCCGGGTCTTCCGCCGCGCGGGCGCAGGCTTCGGCAACGTCGTCGACATAGACCAGCTGCAATTTGCTGTCGGGCGCAAACACCGGCAGAACCGGCAGGCGCGCGATCAGCCCGCCGAACATGTTGAGGAACTCGTCGTCCTTGCCGAACAGGATCGAGGGGCGCAGGATCGTCGCCTTGGGGAACGCCGCCATGACACGCTCCTCGCCCAGTTTCTTCGCCCCGGCATACTCGATCTCGGTGTCTTCGTCCGGTTCCGCCGCGATCGCGCTGACGTGTACGAAAGCGCTCGCACCTTGCGCCTTGGCCGCCTCGGCCATCCAGCCCGGGCTCTCGCCCATCAGCTTGTAGAGATTGCCCTCGAAGCTGCCGACCAGATTGACGACCGCATCCGCGCCCTCGATGCAGCGCTCGACGCTCTGCCGGTCGTTCGCATCGCAGCGCGCGAATTGCAGCTGGCCGAGATTGGCGAGCGGCTTGAGCTTGAAGGCCTTTTCCGGGTTGCGACTGGCGATCCGCACACGCGCCCCGCGCTCCAGCATGGCCTGCGCCACGTAATTGCCGATGAAGCCGCTACCGCCCATCAGCACCACGAGCTTGCCGTTCAACGCACTGCTTTTCGCCATCGTTACTGCCTGTGTCCGGATCGTGAGAATTGTCGCTGCGCCCCTAGCCACAACCCGCCCCGCGCCGCAAGCGTTCCGAGGGACGGAACGCCTTGGAGGGGCATGCGATTGCAGTTGACAAGAATCGCCCCCCTTCGCTAGTGGCGCGCTCCTACCCGCGGCCCGGCACAGACGACCGGCTGCCGCATGTGTGCCCAGATGGCGGAATTGGTAGACGCACCGTCTTCAGGTGGCGGCGCTCGCAAGGGCGTGGAGGTTCGAGTCCTCTTCTGGGCACCATTTGTTCTTCTCACGTTCACCCAAATAATCTATAAAACCCGCAGAAATCCTAGGGATTTGGCCCTTGGATCGTTCCGGATCGTCCCGCCTGTTCTCGGGGGTTCCAGACACTTTTGTGGGCCTTTTGAGGCCGTTTCGCAAAGGCCCAGATGAAAAGGCCCCCACATGCCGCTGACAGATACTCGCCTCCGCACTCTCAAGCCCAAGGACAAACCGTACAAGGTAACCGATGAGCGCGGCCTATATGTTGAGGTCACGCCGACCGGCAGCAAGCTTTGGCGATTCCGATACCGGATCGGTGGTGCGCAAAAGAAGCTCTGCATCGGCAGCTATCCTGACATCAGCCTCAAGCAAGCCCGAGACGCAGCCTACGAGGCACGACGAGCTGTTGCTTCTGGGGGCGACCCGGCCTTTGAGAAGCGGAAGCGGAAAATCCGCGCCGAGTTCCTTTCTGCACAGACGTTCGAGGCAGTCGCGCGTGAATATATCGAGCAGATGATGGTCCAGAATGGCCGCGCCGATGGCACGATCGTCAAGGCCAATTATTTCCTCGACAAGCTTGCGCCTGCCATCGGTAACCGACCCATCCACGAGATCGAGCCGTTCGAAGTCCTGGCTCCTCTGAAACGACTGGAAGCCACTGGTAAGCACGAGACTGCGAAGAAATGCCGCTCGTTCGCAGGCCGCGTGTTTCGCTACGGTGTCGCTACCACCCGCTGCAAATCCGATCCGACCAGTATGCTGAGGGGCGCTCTCGTAACGCCGAGAGCCACGCATTATGCAGCAATCCTCGAGCCCACCGAGCTAGGCGGGCTGCTGCGCGCAATCGACGACTTCACTGGCTACATGGTGACCAAGTTTGCTTTGCAGATCGCGCCGCATGTGTTCGTACGTCCCGGCGAACTCCGCCACGCCGAATGGCATGAGATCGACCTGGTCGATGGGGTCTGGAAGATCCCTGCCGGTAAAATGAAAGCGCGCCGAGCGCATGCCGTCCCGCTGTCCAAGCAAGTTAGAGGTTATCTCACAGACCTGGCCGAGATGCTCGGCCGCGAAGGATATGTCTTCCCGTCTGCGCGCAGCTCCAAGCGTCCCATGAGTGAAAACACGCTCAATGCCGCATTTCGTCGCATGGGATATTCGAAGGAAGAAGTCACCGCGCATGGACTCCGGGCGACAGCATCGACATTCCTGAACGAGTCGGGCCTTTGGAATCCCGATGCGATCGAGCGTGCCCTGGCACATGGCGACAGCAATGTTGTGCGTGGCATCTACCATCGCGGCAAACATTGGGAAGAGCGCGTGCGCATGGCTCAATGGTGGAGCGACTACCTCGATGAGCTCCGGACAGGAGGAAAGGTCATCATGGGAAAGTTTGCGAATGGTTGATCGGAAGAACGAATTTCTTCTCAGCCAGTGCAGGATTGAAGGCTCAGGACGAGCCCTATCAGGGACACTGACGCGAGCAAGGCGAACTCAATTCTGATGCCCCAGACCTTAAGCCACTTCCGCATCGTGCCGAGCCTCAGTTCGTAGAGCTTTGGCAGCTAAGCTGATCGAAGCGCTCAGCAACAGTCTTCCACGTTGCTATGCCTGCCTCGCCCCCTTCGTTGGATAGCCGCTGGATTTGCTGCGCGATATACGCGGTTCCCTCTTCGCCATGGTTCTTTTCGACCCAGAGCGCGACGGCCCACAATTCCTGATCGCGGTTCAGCACCATGGTTCACGTCTCCCGGTCCAGGTTCGCGCCAGGCCTTCGCTGACCAGCTGATCGCCAAGCGAGCGGCCGCCGCGCGTTACAACCCGCAATTTGCGACCGTACTGATCCTCGTCTCTGCTACCGATGGTCCTCAGTTCGAAGGGCCCGCCATTCAGCAATTCGACAAGGCGGTGTGTCGCGCGCATGCCGAGCTGGTATTCATAGTCGCAACGAGGCTCGCTGATCTCGGGAGTGTCGATGTCGGCAATCCGGATCTTCACGCCATCAAGCCAGAAAGTATCTCCATCCACGACGCATGTGCGCCGGATGGATCCGCAGATGTCGAATTGTGGGGAGCTTGCTTGCTGGAATAAAGCCTGAGGCTGCTGATCGTCGTTAGCAAGGCTGGCATCATGGACTGGCCAGTTGAGTGCCAGCATCCCTCCAGCAAATACGATCGCGAATGCTCCCAAACCCAACGCGATCTCCTTTCTCAGCTTCCGGCGCTTCTGTGCCTTCAACGCCTTGCGAAAGTCGAACGGCTCACCTGGGGTCTCATTCACTGGCGTTGTCCGTCTTCATTCCGGCACATGATTTCAGACAATAGCCGGAAATCAGGTAGTTTCGTCAATTGTACCTACCAATTGCTTGCCAACGTCCCAACACAGACCGGACATATTGCGGCGTTTCACCATTGTTGGGAATGCCGCGTGATCGGGAGACGGCACCTGGGCCAGCATTGTAAGCAGCCAAGGCCAGGTGGACTGCGTCGAACCGGTCCAACATATCGCGAAGGTACCTGGCGCCACCGTTGATCGATGCAAGAGGGTCATGACGGTTCCGGACGCCCAGTTCTCTCGCCGTGGCCGGCATAAGCTGAGCCAGCCCGGCAGCACCGGCTGGACTAACAGCCATCGGATTGAAGCGGGACTCAGCCCAGATAAGAGCACGAAGCAGGTTGGTCGGAAGCCCGTAACGGCGTTCAGCCTCGGCTATCGCCGCCATATACAAGCCTTCCCGGTAGGATACGTTTGCTGGCTCGGCCTGGTAGATTGCAGGAAGATATTCCCTTGCCGGCTGCTGGCCCGTCTTCGGCGGAACGATCGCGTGCTCGAACAAGGTGAAATCCTGGGCGCGTACTTGCTGTGAGGAGGTCGCGATCATCCCCAGACAGGCGACCGCTAGCGCGGTCAGACAATTGAGGCAGTTCATCTCGTCTTGTGCTCCATTGATTCGAATCGAAAGAGAACATAAAAAGAACATGTGCCTGTAGGAAAGCCGCGAATGCCTGCCTTTGGGAGAGGAGAGGAACGCTGATGAGGGGGCCACTTTGCATGCTGAGGAGCTCGCATGTCCCTGTCTGTCCAAACTCATCCCAACCGGTCGCTTGCCGAGACCGCCCGTCGCATTTGCGAATCGCGAGGGGGCAAATGGTCCGGCACAAAGGGCATGGCCTGTTGCCCCGCGCATGATGACCGCACGCCGTCACTCGGTGTGTCGCTCGGCCGACAGGCCATCCTCTTCCACTGTTTCGCGGGATGCGATCAGCAGAGCGTGCTGGCTGCTCTGGCGCGTGAAGGTTTCGAGGCACCGGCGCTTTTTTCAGGTTCTGCGACCACCAACGAACCCGAATCAACCAGCACCTGCAAACCCTCGGCGGTAGCGCTGAGGATCTGGCGCGATGCACAGCCACTGCGTGCTAGTCCGGCAAAGGCATATCTTGAAAGCCGCGGCATCCTCGCCGCATCTCCGGCGCTCCGCTTCCTTCCACGAACGCCGCTTGGCCCGAAAGGACGGGCCCGCTTTCTGCCCGCCATGATCGCGGCAGTCAGCCTCGACGAGGGCCCGATCGCCATCCACCGCACGTTCCTGTCTACCGAGGCTTCAGGCAAGGCCGCTTTCGAAAAGCCGAAACGCGCGCTCGGCGCGCTCGGTGAAGCTGCTGTTCGTCTCTTCGCTCCAGTTTCCGGCAAGCTTGGCCTTGCCGAGGGGGTCGAGAGCGCGATGTCGGCCTATGCTCTCACCGGCATTCCCGTCTGGGCGACCCTGGGCAATGAGCGCTTCGGTCTCGTCAGCGTGCCTGAGAGCGTGACCGAGCTTCACCTCTTCGTCGATCACGATACTGGCGGCGAGCTGGCCGCGTCGCGTGGCCTGGCCGCTTATGCCCGCGAAGGGCGGACGATCCACGTTCGCAAACCATCCTCACGCGACACCGACTGGAACGATGAACTTACAGCATGGCTGCGCCGCAAAGCGGCGCGGTAGAGGAGAGAAAGCTTCTCGAATTCCTGATCCGGCAGAGGGCGTGTCCCGATGCCCCCATCAGGAGGACGAATTGCCATGTTTCAATCTGACTTGTTTCCCGCCGGCGAGCAGTTGCCGTCCATGCCCATGGCCTATGCCATTGGCACCCGAGTTGCCGCGCTTCTTGCTTCGGGACGTCATCTTACCCGTACCGACATTTCCGGGCTGTTCGCCGAAGAGGCCGGTGTTCTGGACTGGGGAGGTGCCTGGACGATCGACGACTACAACAGCGCGGTCGAGATCGCCGCACTACTCTGGCTTCGAGAGTCCTCACGGATCGATCTGGCGACGAATGTACACGAAGCCGAAGCGCGGTTCGACTGGCTCGAAGCAGCCTTGCCGCCGCGGCACGTTCGCAGCGAAGCACAGGTCGAGCTCCAGCAGTTCTCGACCCCGCCAATGCTGGCCTGGCTGATGGCGAAGTCCGCAGCTGTCTGCGCGCAAGACACGCTCCTCGAACCGTCCGCAGGCAATGGTGCCCTTGCTCTCTGGGGTTGCCTCCAGAACGCTTCGCTGCTTCTCAACGAGATCGATCCGGCAAGACGAGACGGTCTGGCCCACGTCTTCCCCACGGCCACCATCACTGCGCATGACGGGGAACTGATCGCCGACTTGCTTCGCGGCCATGTTCCGTCTGCCGTGCTGACGAACCCGCCGTTCGCTCACAGCCTGGAACGCGGCAAGGACGGTGAGACCGCTATGCGTCACCTACGCGGTGCAATCCGGGCCGCTGCTAATCGGGCGAGGATCGTCGCCATTATGCCTGAAGGCTTCGACGCCTCCACCTTCGCCAAGGAACAGGACGAAGCATCGCTGCTCCTCGATGCTCGGCTGCAGCAGATGTTTCGCCGGACAGGGACGGGGATCGCTGTTCGCCTGGTTGTGTTCGACAAGACGCCGACTGCGTCCTCGCCTGCGATCATCGGAGATACTGCCGACCTCATCTCGCTCCACGAGCTTATCACCGCGCTTCCGCCACGCGTACAGACCTCCGCCAACATCTATCGCCTGCCGCTCGGCAAGCCAGTGCGCCTCGTTGGCAAGACTTCGGCCCAAAGCGCGCCGGTGCGGCCGCTGGCGCCGTTCGCTGCGACACCAGCAGCCACGGCGAATGCGATCGACCTTGCCTATTCGGTCCTCGCCGACCCCGCGCCTGTGCCCGAACAGGCAGGCATATACCTGCCTTACCGGCCCAGCCGCATCGCCTTCGAAGATGCTCCGGTCCATCCCACCCCGCTCGTGGAATCGGTCGCCATGGGTTCGGTCGCGGCACCGCAGCCCGATGTTTGCCCGCGCCTTCCCGCATGTTGGCAGGCCGACGGCCTGCTGTCCGAAGCGCAATGCGAGACACTGGTCTACGCTGCCCAGGCATTTGCGCGCGATCTTCCGGGTCAGTTCAACGTGAGCCAGGAAGGCACCTCGCTGGAACTCTCCGAGGACGGACACTCCTACCGCCAAGGCTTCTTCCTCGGCGACGGAACCGGAGCGGGCAAAGGACGGCAGATCGCCGCGGTCATCATGGATCGCTGGCTCGCAGGCGAGCGCCGACATGTCTGGATCACCAAGAACGAGGCGCTGCTCGAAGATGCACGCCGCGACTGGGAAGCGCTTGGCGGGCTGCCGCTCGATCTCCAGCCGCTCTCGCGCTGGAAACTCGGCCACCCGGTCACGATGTCCGAAAGTATTCTCTTCGTCACTTATCCGACGCTGTGCTCGGGGCGTGCCGAGGATACGCGGCTCGACCAGATCCTTGCCTGGGCGGGTGAGAGTTTCGACGGCGTGATTGCCTTCGACGAGGCTCACGCCATGGCCAATGCACTCCGTGGCTCTTCAAACCGCGGCAAGGTCAGGGGCTCCGAACAGGGCATGGCGGGCCTCAGGCTGCAGAACCATCTGCCGCGCGCCCGGGTGCTCTACGCGTCTGCCACTGGCGCTTCGGATATCGCCAACCTTGGCTACACATCCCGGCTTGGTCTCTGGGGACCCGAGACTGCTTTCCCGACCCACGAGGCTTTCATGACCGAGATCCGCGCTGGCGGCGTCGCGGCGATGGAACTCGTCGCCCGCGACCTCAAGGCGCAGGGCCTCTATCTCGCCCGTGCGCTGTCCTTCGCCGGGGTCGAGTACGAAATCCTCGAACATAACCTGAGCGAAGCACAGGTGCGGATCTACGATGCCTATGCCGAGGCCTGGGCGATCATTCACCGCAATCTCGAGGCGGCGCTCGAAGCGACCCGCGTGGTCGACGAGGACAGCGGCGATACGCTCAACCGCAACGCCAAGGCTGCGGCGCTGTCGATCTTCGAAGGCACCAAGCAGCGCTTCTTTGCCCAGCTCCTGCTCTCCATGAAACTGCCGAGCCTGATCCCCGCGATGGAAGCGGCGCTTGGCGAAGACCATTCGGTTGTCGTGCAGCTGGTCTCGACCGCCGAGGCTATGCTCGACCGGCGCCTCGCCGACCTCTCCGACGAGGAACGCGAAGCGCTCGATATCGATCTCTCGCCGCGTGAATACGTCATCGACTATCTTGCGAAGAGCTTCCCGGTGCGCCTGATGCAGGTCTTCGCCGACGAGGATGGCAATCTTCGCTCCGAGGCGATGAGCGACGGGGAGGGCAATCCCGTTTTCTGCCCGCGCGCCGTGGCAGCACGCGATGCACTGATCGAGCAACTCTGCGCGCTGCCGCCGATCGCCACAGCGCTCGATGCGATCATCGAGCACTTTGGAACCGAAGCCGTGGCCGAGGTCACAGGCCGAACCCGCAGGCTTGTCCTGGGGCGCGATGGCCAGCAGCGCCTCGAACGGCGAAGCCCAAGCGCCAACGTGGCAGAAGCGCAAAGCTTCATGGAAGGAATTAAGCGCATCCTGGTCTTTTCGGATGCGGGCGGGACTGGGCGTTCCTACCATGCTGATTTGGGCGCCAGGAACCAGCAGCGCCGGGTTCATTTCCTGCTCGAGCCGGGCTGGCGCGCTGACAACGCCATCCAGGGGCTCGGCCGCACCAACCGCACCAACCAGGCCTCGGCCCCGCTGTTCCGCCCGGTCACCACCGATGTGAAGGGCGAGCGCCGCTTCATCTCGACCATTGCCCGCAGGCTCGATGCATTGGGCGCGCTCACGCGAGGTCAGCGCCAGACCGGCGGACAGAACCTGTTCGATCCGGCAGACAATCTCGAAAGCGACTATGCACGCGACGCGCTCAGCCGCTGGTTCCAGCTGCTCTATGACGGCAAGCTCGAGGCCACGAGCTTCGGCAACTTCGTGGAGCGCACCGGCCTCCGGCTTGAAAATCCCGATGGCGGGCTGACCGACAATCTCCCCACGATCCAGCGCTGGCTCAACCGCATCCTCGCGCTGCCGATCGCGCTGCAGAACGCCATATTCGACGAGTATCTCGGGCTGGTGGAAGCGCGGATCGAAGCCGCGCGCGAGGCCGGAACGCTCGACCAGGGACTGGAAACCATCAGGGTCGATCGCTTCACGGTCCTCGCCGATGAGCTCCTGCGCACCGACCCCGTGACCGGAGCGGAGACCCGCCTCGTCTCGCTCGAGGTGGTAAGGTACCTTCGGCCTCTGCGGTTGCAGCGCCTGGTGCGGATGCACGAGATCGGCAGCGCGCACGCGATCCCCTTGCGCAATGCGCGCTCGGGCAAGGTCGCGCTGTCTGTTCCAGCCCGGCGCCTCATCGCCGACGACGGGACCGTGGTCGAACGCCGACGCCTTCTGCGTCCGCTCAATTCCGCGAACTGGACGCTTGAAGCACTTGGTGAGAGCCACTGGGAGGAAATTGGCGTCACAGCGTTCACCAGCGCCTGGCTGGCCGAGGAAGAGGAAGCGGCCAAGTCACCGGTGACCGAGCGCGTCCATCTCGCCACCGGACTGCTGCTTCCTGTCTGGAAGCGCCTGCCCGGCGATCATGTCCGCGTCACCCGGCTCGTTGCCGAGGACGGCCAGTCGATCATCGGTCGCGAAGTGCTCGATATCGATCTCGCCGCAATCGCCGATACCTTTGGTCTTTCCGGAGTTACCGGTCCGGCGCCGGACCAGATCGGCGACCTCGTCCTCGAAAGCGGCAAACCGCTGGACCTTGCAAGCCACGATCCACTCACCGTGAAGCGCTCGCTGGTCGGAGGCGAACAGCGCCTTGAACTGACCGGATTTTCGCCCGATCGGCTCGACTGGTACAAGGGCAAGGGCTGCTTCACCGAGATCATCCGCTACCGCACGCGGCTGTTCGTGCCGGTGTCGAGAGCCTCGTCCGTCCTCCCTGCGCTAGCCGCCTGATCCCTCGGGAGACCCCAGTCTCGGAATGAGAGTGGAGGGAGCCCTTTGGGCTTGTGGGCCAAGTGATCCTCACTGGCGCCTTCAATCCATCAGGAGAACACCAATGATCCAGTCGATCCCCTTGAAGAAGCTTGTTCCCAGCCCGCGTAACGTTCGCAAGTCGAACGACGTGCTGGCCGACCTCCAGCTGCGGGCAGACATCGCCGCGCGCGGCCTGCTGCAGAACCTCGTCGTACGCAAAGGAAAGCGCGGCAAGTTCGAGGTCGAGGCCGGCGGTCGCCGTCTCGCCGCGCTGCTGGCGCTGGCCGAAGAGGGCACCTTGCCCGAGAACCACGAGGTCACCTGCCTCGTCATCGAAGGCGAGGAAAGCGAAGTGCGCGAAGCCAGCCTTGCCGAGAATTTCCAGCGTCTCGCAATGAACCCGGCCGACGAGGCGCAGGCCTTCGCCTCCATCATCGAAGCAGGCGCTACCCCTGAAGACGTGGCGCGCCGCTTCGGCCTCACGGTCCGTTTCGTCGAAGGACGTCTGCGCCTCGCAAGCCTCGCGCCTTGCGTTTTCGAAGCGCTCGCCGAAGGCACGATCACGCTCGATATGGCCAAGGCCTACGGCGCGATTTCCGACGTCGAGCGCCAGGCGCATGTCTATGCCGAGCTGCAGGATGCCTGGTACCAGATCACGCCCGATACAATCCGCCGCATGGTGCTCGATGCCACGGTGCGCGGTTCTGATCCGCGAGCTGTTTTGGTCGGACGCGATGCGTACATCGGTGCGGGTGGCCGGATCGAACGCGAACTCTTCGACGATGACGCCAGCGAGAGCTGGATCGATGTCGCGCTGCTCGAGGACCTCGCGCACAAGGCCATGGAAGAGGCGGCAAAAAAGGCTGCGCTCGAATATGGCCTTGCCTGGGTTCGGCCGACGCTGGGCACCTATGTCAGTCACGACCTTGTCGAAGGTCTGAGCCGTCTGCCTTGCGAGCCTGCGCCGATGACGGAACAGGAAGCGAAGGAACTTGGCGAGCTCGAGGCCGACTACGACCGCGTCGCCGCCGTGCTCGAAGACGAGGACAGCCACGAGGACGAGGTCGCCAAGGCCGAACAGGAACTCGTCGTCATCGACCGCGCCATGCGCGCGCTCAATGACCGGCCGCCCGTGCTCGCCGACGAGCTGAAACCCGAGGCCGGTGCCTTCCTTATCCTCTCGCGCAATGGCGAGCCGACCTTGGTCCCGCAGTTCTACACCGAGACCGAAGTCATCGCTGACGAAGGTGTGGTGGAGGCAGTCGAAGAAAGCGGAGCGGTTAAACCCAAGGGCAGCTCGCTTTCGCAGCGCCTGCTCGACGAACTCGCAATGCAGCGCCGCGATATCCTGGCGATCCATCTCGCTAACGATCCGGCACTGGCGCTCGACTTCATGGTCTTCACGCTCGCGGATGCCGATGGGCACGACTGGCGCGCCAGAAAGGCATCGACGCTTGTCGGCTCCATCGCGTCTGGACCGGTTGCCGGGTTTGAGGCCAAGGATGCACCGGCGAGCGCTGCTCTGGCCGAGTTCGCTGGTTCGCTCGACGAAAGCTGGCGCTCGGGCGAGACCGACGTCGAGCGGTTTGCCAGGTTCCGGTCGCTTTCCGATGAGGCGCGTTCGGCCTGGCTTGGTCATGTCGTCTCGCGCACGCTCGTCGCCAGCCTAGCCTGCGAAGGCGATCGTTCGGTGCCCATGCACGAAGCGCTCGGGGCACTTCTGGAAATCGAAACCGCGCATTGGTGGCGTCCCACCGCGGCAAACTATTTCGACCGCGTGGCCAAGGCTCGCACGCTCGAAGCGCTCGATGCTACGGGTGGTCCGGAGCTGGTCAGCCGATACGCTGCTTCGAAGAAGGCTGAGCTTGCGAGCGCAGCCGAGCGCATCTTCTCAGGCAACTTCATCGGCGAGGCCGAGGTCAAGGAGCGGGCGCAAGCCTGGGTTCCTGCGATCATGCTGTTCACTGCTGCTCAGGAGGTCGCGCCGATTGATGTCGAAGTCGACGAGGCAGTCAGCGACGATGCGACAGACGAAATTGCCGAGCAGGCTGCCTGACCCTCCTGACAGGTCGAGGTCGCTCGGTGGGCGGTCCGTCCCAATTGGGACGGACCGCCTTTTTCATGTCAGAATTTGGGCCGGTAACGGACGGTCCGCTATCCGAACCACGACGCGAAAAGCTGTCAATCGGCTAACGACCCGAAAACAGACATGGGGTATCACTCTTCGGGCCATGGGCCTTGGAATGGCGGCCCTTCGCCTCGACGGAACAGTATTTCTTGACGGGCTATGGGTGTGAAGCCCGAAATGTCCGCAGTCCAAAGTGTCCCTCTGTCTCGCCATGCGAATGATAGAGCCTCAGCTACCCTTTGTTGGAGTCCTGCGCTGACGCTAGTGTCACATGCGACGGCGACGAGGTCAGGTAACGCCTCGTCGATCGAGGTGATCATTCCGGCGGCATAGTCACGCTCCCACTCTTCCGACTCTGGGTTTCGGAATATTGCCAACGCCTCCAGCGGAGTTTTTGGTACAGGTTGCATTGATCGTTCTTCCGATCCTTATGAAAAGAATGGTTCAACATAGCCAATCACCTCACTTTTGTCCTGATCAGAGCGCGTTAGATGTGCCGGGAGCGGGCGGTCAGCTAGCGACCCGATTGCGGAGATACCAAGAGCTGCCGCAGCGACTTCGCGTAGTTTTAACCATTTCAAAAGACGGTTTTGGTAGGTCGAAAGCGGGTCGCGCCGAGGTATCCTATGAAGACGCGCGTCGATGAGAGAGTTCAGACCTGTTTTCCTGTCCAGGTGCAGTTTCCGAGGGCATCTGCTGGAGTCTGCATTCGGGATATTTCGGTATCCGGATGCCGCATGAAGACTGATGACAAGTCAGCAAGAGTTGGCGCCACCATCGTTTTGCAACTGGACGCCTCGAAAAACCCTCGCAATTCGCGGCGCGCTGTGATTCATTTGTATCCTGATTGCAGGAGACGGTTCATGAGCGGGCAAGCGGGATTCTTTAATTTGTCGGATCGGTATGCGGCGCTGAGCGCGGCGGGCGATCCGCTGGAGCGTTTGGCTGCGGCGGTGGATTTCGAAGTGTTTCGCGGACCGCTGGTGGCAGCGCTGCGTCGCGGGTCTCGCGGTAAGGGCGGCAGGCCACCATTCGACCCTGTCTTGATGTTCAGGATCCTTGTGCTGCAGGCGCTCTATTCGCTGTCGGACGAAGCGGCCGAGTTTCAAATCAAGGACCGGCTCTCGTTCCAGCGCTTTTTGGGTCTCGGGCTCGATGGAAGAGTTCCCGATGCGACGACCGTATGGCTGTTCCGTGAGAAGCTGGTGAAGGCCAAGGCGATCGACAAGCTCTTCGCCCGTTTCGATGCCGCGCTGCTCGAGCGCGGTTATCTTGCCATGGGCGGCCAGATCATCGATGCCAGCGTCATCCCCGCGCCAAAGCAGCGCATCACCGAAGACGAGAAGGCGCAGATCAAGCAGGGCCGCACGGCGAAGCAAATCTGGAAAGGCCAGCCGGCCAAGGCGGCGCAGAAGGACACCGACGCGCGCTGGACGCTCAAATACTCGAAGGCCAAGGTGACCGAGGTGAGCGATCCGACCGCCTTCAGGCCGGTCGACCTCGCCATTCCCGCCTATGGCTACAAGAATCATATCGGCATCGACAAGGAGCACGGTCTGATCCGCACCTGGGATGCGAGCGCCGCCAACGCCCATGACGGCGCTCGGCTGCGCGACCTGGTCAGCAGGGAAAACACCGCATCGGGCGTCTGGGCCGACAGCGCCTATCGCTCGAAGAAGAACGAAGCCTTTCTCAAGAAGGGCATGTTCACCAGCCATATCCACCAGAAGAAACCGCCACGACAGGAAATGCCCGAGCGCACCGTCATCGCCAATGCCAGACGCTCCAAAATCCGCTCGGCGGTCGAGCATGTCTTCGCCGGCCAAAAGCATCGCATGGGCCTCTTCGTCCGTACTGTCGGAATGGCCCGGGCGCGGATCAAGATCGGCATGGCAAACCTGGCCTACAACTTCCAGCGGCTTGTCTGGCTCGAAAGGCGAAGTGCGCCCGCATAATGCCAATACCGCCTCAGAAGGGGCGGATCGGACGGAAATCAACGCAAGATCACCCTCGAAAAGCATGTAAATCAATGCCTCATGGTTCCGTCACGCCACTTTGCGTCCGGCGCGCCGAAATCAGCCGGTAAATCGAGGCGTCCAACTCACAGACGACACCTACACTTCAGGCGAGATTGTGCGCAAACTGGGAACAGATTTCGGCGTGCGATTCCATCGTCCTGTAGCTGACGTGATTATCGATCAAATTGCAGCTCGACTGGATTAAATAGGCAGGTGAAGGAGCAACTGGATATGACTGGGGACGATCGTGAACGCCGCGAAGCCACTGACCGCCGCCAAGCGGAGCGACGTCAGTTTAGCCGGTTGTACTTGGTGGAGGGCGAACGTCGAGAAGCACAGCGAAGGAGCCTGAAGGACCGACGCGAGGATACATAAACAACGCAAGCTGTAATGCTAACTCTCGAGCATTGATTTGACGCAGGCAGTTGTCGAGGACAGTGAGGGTGATTTCGTCCCTGCACTGCGTCCGCTTTCCACCCCATATCGGCCAAGGCAACCTGCTTAGGCTCGACCCTGAAGCGGTCGATCAACTTCTGCTGACCGACCGCTCCCAGAGTCAGATCTCCGTTCGCTCGGCGAGTAGGAGAGCATCCTCTACGTCGACCCCAAGGTAGCGGACGGTATTTTCAATCTTGGTATGACCAAGCAGGATCTGAATTGCCCCGATGTTACCTGTAGCGCGGTAGATCATGGCCGCCTTTGTCCGACGCAGTGAGTGCGTGCCGTACTCGGCCTTACGCAACCCGATGGCGGTCACCCATTCGTCGACCAGGCGCGCGTATTGACGGGTGCTCATGTGGCCTTGGCGATCGACGCGGCTCGGGAAGAGATATTCGTTCACGGACCCACCACGCCGCTCCAGCCAAGCAATCAGAGTGGTGCGCACGTCTGCGGTAATTTCGAATTGAACCGGTCGGCTGGTCTTTTGTTGGATAACAGTCGCTCGGTTGCGGATGTCAGCCCCAGCTACGACGTCGCCGATCCTGATCTTGACCAGATCACAGCCTCGCAGTTTACTGTCGATAGCGAGATCGAAGAGGGCCTTGTCCCTCAACAGCCCTTCGCGGTCGAGATGGAAGCGGATCGCCCAAATCTGCTTTTGTGTGAGGGGGCGCTTAGTGCCCACATTCTTGCCGGCATTCCAAGCCGCACGTGCCTGCACAGCGGCGTCAAATCTTGAGTATCCCATCGTTCGTCTCCTTGGCCGCGATTGGCCGAATGAGGAACGCTGGAGCTGCGCGACTTGGGCCGAAAGCGGACAGGCTGCTTTTGGCTATCGAACCATCGGAAGCGGCCTGTGCTTAATGCTGGGATTGGCGCCGCCGCCGAGGGCAACGAACAGCGTCGCACGATTTTGCAACCAAGCACGCTGAACGGCAAGAAGCTGTTGCTGAGCGCTGAACAGATTGCGTTCGGCGTCGAGGACCTCGAGATAGTCTGCCACTCCTTCGCGGTAGCGTAACCGGGCAATGCGGGCGATCTGCTGCTGCGCCTCTACCGAGGTTTCGAGGGTCATCAATTGTTCGGCGAGATAGCGCCTCCCTGCCAGCGCATCCGATACCTCGCGGAAGGCGTTCTGAACGGTGCGGTCGTAGTTCGCGACCTGTTCGACTTCGAGCGCCTGCGCCAGATCGAGATCGGCCTCGCGTGCTCCCCAGTCGAAAATCGGCAGAGATATGGACGGCCCAAAACTCCAGCCCAGCCCATCGCTCGAAAACAGGCCGTCGAGACTGTTCGAGGACAGTCCTGCACTTCCGGTGAGCGAAATGGTCGGGAAGAAGGCCGCGCGAGCAGCCGCGATATTCGCGCGCGCAGCACGTAGCTGTTCTTCGGCAGCGATAATGTCCGGGCGCACCAGCAGGAGATCTGACGGCAATCTAGCCGCAAGCCTGCGCTCGTCACCCTGCTCGGCAAGAGATACGCCTTCTGGCAAAGTTTCGGGTATGGTCCCGCCCACCAGAACGGCGAGCTGGTTGCGCAGTTGCGCCAAGGCCAGTCGTTCGCTTGCCAATTGCTGTTCCGCCTGCGTCAGCAAGGTCTCGGCCTGCCGGTATGGAAGTGCCGAGGTCACCCCATTTTCAAGGCGTAGCCGTGCGATCCGCAAACCTTCGCGCCTGCTTTCGGCGGTCGCCTGGGCCAGCGCGATCTGCTCCTCGGTTTCCACGATCTCGAAATAGGTGTTGGCGGTGTCGGCGATGAGCGAAAGGTAGAAGGCCCGCTGCGCGGCAGCCGTGGCCAGATATTCCGCGCGGGCAGCTTCGCTCAAACTGGCAATTCGCCCCCAGAAATCGAGCTCGAAAGAGGTAACCCCTACGCCCACATCAAAGCGGTTGAAGGTGACTGAGTCGGGGGCACCTTCGACATCCCCGGTGTCCAGCGCCGGATTGGTCGAGAGCGGCTGCCTCGTCCGTACGGCGCTGCCATCTCCAACCAGCGCCGGCAATTGCCGGCTATCTTCTATCCGATAGCGCGCACGGGCCTGTTCGACCCTTGCCGTTGCGGCGAGGAGATCGCGGTTGTTTTCAAGCGCACTCGCGATGAGTTGCTCCAATCGCGGGTCACCGAACCACTCGCGATAGGACAATTGCGATGCGACGACTGTCCCGTCCGGTCCGTACTCGGCATCGAAGGCAGGCGCGGTGGCTGCCTCGGGGCGGGAGTGCTCGGGGGCCATGCTCGCGCAGCTGGCAAGCAGACTGGAACCGATCGCCAGAGCGGCCAGCTTTCTCGTCGATCGCGTCATGGAGCGCGCCCTTCTTCGATTGCAGGACCGGATTTCTCGACTGGGTCTGTATCGCCTTCATGACCGCCGGTTGCGACAGGCTGCTTGCGGCTGACGTTTCGCCGCACCAGGAGATACAGCATCGGGATCAGGAAGATACCGAGCACGGTCGCGGCGATCATTCCTCCCATCACTCCGGTACCAACCGCGATGCGACTTGCGGCCCCGGCACCACTCGCGAGCACGAGCGGAACCATACCCATAGTGAATGCCAGCGAGGTCATGATGATCGGACGCAGGCGCAGGCGAGCGGCCGCTTTCACTGCATCAATCCGCCTTAGGCCACGTTCTTCTTCCTCAATGGCGAATTCAACGATGAGGATTGCGTTCTTTGCCGCGAGTCCGATGATCGTGATCAATCCGACATTAAAATAGACGTCCGCCGAAAGACCGCGCAGCATCGAGAACAACACCGCACCGAGTACGCCCATGGGCACGATCAAGAGCACCGCGAGAGGAACAGCCCAGCTTTCGTAGAGCGCCGCAAGCACAAGGAATACCACAACGACCGACAGGCCGAGCAGCAGGCCAATCTGCCCGCCGGCCTGCTTTTCCTCGTAAGAGATACCCGTCCATTCATAGCCGATCCCCTGCGGCAGTTGCTCCGCCAGACGTTCCATTTCCGCGAGTGCAGCACCGGACGATTCACCGGGAGCAGCCATGCCGGAAAGGGTCATGGCGGGGTAACCGTTGTAGCGTGCAAGGCTGGCCGGAGCTGCCGACCAGTCCGCAGTGGCGAAGGCGCTGAACGGCACAAGCTGCCCCTCCGCGTTCGGAATACGCAGCGACAGCACGTCTTCGGGGCTCATGCGATAAGGCGCGTCCGCTTGGACGAGCACCTGCAAGACACGCCCGTCGCGGTTGAAGTCGTTGGCATAGGCCGAGCCAAAGGTGATCGACAGTGCCGCGTTAACATCGGTAAGCGAGAGCCCAAGCGCCCGTGCCTGGACGCGGTCGATCTCGAGCGCGAGCTGCGGGCTTGGTCCCTGATCTTCGGGTCGCAGGTTGGCGATCATCGGGCTTTGCGACGCCATGCCGAGCAATTGGTCGCGCGCCGCCGTCAACGTCTCACGACCAAGACCTGCGCGATCCTGCAGTTTCAGCGTAAAGCCGCTTGCCTGCCCGAGCGACTGGATCGCCGGTGGCTGGATTACGAATGCGATCGCGCTGTCCAACTGGCTGAAAGTGCCCATCGCCTGGCCGAGGATTTCGGCCGCGCCGCTTCCTTCGGCGGTACGCTCTTCCCATGGCTTGAACGACGCGAACATGATCGCATTGTTCTGACCCTGACCGAAGAAACTGAATCCGCGCACGACAACGAGGTTTTCCACCTCTTCGCGAGCCAACCAGAAATCCTCGATCGGCTCCAGAGCTTCGTCGGTGCGCTCCTGCGTCGCTCCCGGCGGCGCCTGAACTGCGGTGATGAGGAACCCCTGGTCCTCCGTCGGCAGAAAGGCAGACGGGAGGCGCATGAACAGCAGAATCGTTACTGCGCCCAGAGCCAGAAATACGGCGAAACCGCGCCATGGCCGCGACAGGATGCGGTCATTGGCCCGGCCGTACTTCTCCTGCATCCGCGCGAACCAGCGATTGAACCGGCCAAAGAATCGGGCGGCCTTGTTGCGCACTTGGGCGACGCGTCCTCGCCAGCCGGGTTGCATTTCGGCTTCGGTATCGACCGCAACCTGCCCGCCCTCCCCATGACCTTTAGCGATCGGCTTCAGGAAGGTGGCGCAAAGTGCCGGCGTCAGGGAAAGCGCCAGGAACGCCGAGAAGAAAATGGCAATGGCAAGCGTAACCGAGAACTGACGATAGATACCCCCGGTGGAGCCGGGGAAGAAGGCCATCGGCACGAAAACCGCGATCAGCACCAGCGTGATGCCGATGATCGCTCCGGTGATCTGGCCCATTGCCTTGCGGGTCGCCTGCAGGGGCGGGAGGCCTTCTTCACGCATGATGCGCTCGACATTCTCGATCACCACGATCGCATCATCGACCAGGATACCGATCGCTAGGACCATTCCGAAGAGCGAGAGCACGTTGATCGAAAAGCCGAACAACCACAAACCGAGACAGGCGCCTGCCAGGGCAATCGGAACTACCAGTGTCGGTATCAGTGTCGCTCGCCAGTTCTGCAGGAACAGGAACATGACGAGGAAGACCAGCACCATGGCCTCGACCAAGGTCTTCACCACTTCTTCCACCGAAGCCTGAACGAAAGGCGTCGTATCGTAAGGGATCGACCAGCTTACGTCTCCCGGAAGACCGGGCGCGATTTCGGCGAGACGCTCCTTCACGCCCCCTGCAGCGGCAAGCGCGTTGGCACCGGTCCCCAACTGGATCGCCATCCCCGCCATGGGTTGTCCGTTGAGAGTGGTGGAAGTGGCGTAGCTTTGCGCACCGATTTCGACGCGCGCAACCTCGCCAAGCCTTACCACTGCCGCGCCGGAATTGGCGCGAAGAATGATGTTCTCGAACTCTTCGACGGTGGTGAACCGGCCTTCGGTCGAGATGGTCGCGCTGATCTGTTGCCCATCGGCGAGCGGCCGGGCGCCGATCGAGCCGCCGGCGGTCTGCGAATTCTGCTCGCGGATGGCGGCAAGTACTGCGCTTGGGGACAGGTTGTAGGCTGCCAGCGCTTCGGGATCTAGCCAGATGCGCATGGCATATTGCGAACCGAAGAGCGTGACATCGCCCACACCGGTCACCCGGCGCAACTCGTCCACAACCTGGTTCGCAGCGATGTTGCCCAGATCGGTAGTCGTAAGGTCGCCGCTTTCCGATGTGAGCGCGACGATCATCAGGAAGCCGGCGTTCGCCTGGCGCACGGTGATACCCTGTCGCCGGACCTCTTCAGGCAGGCGCGCCTCGACCGTGCTCAAGCGGTTCTGCACCTCGGTCTGGGCGATATCGATGTCGGTACCCGCCTCGAAGGTCAGCGTGATACTCGCCGCTCCGTTCGACCCGCTGGACGAGGACATGTAGAGGAAACCCTCCACCCCGTTGAGCTGCTGCTCGATGACCTGCGTGACGTTCTGTTCGAGCGTCTCTGCGTCCGCACCGGGATACACGACGCTGATGGTCAGCGATGGTGGGGCGACCTCTGGATACTGTTCGATCGGAAGTGCGCGCAGGGCGATAAAGCCCGCCAGCAGGATGCCGAGCGAAACCACCCAGGCAAAAATCGGCCTGTCGATGAAGAACCGCGCCATGGTCTATTGCGCCCCGCGATCGGTTTGAGCGGGAGCTTTTGCAGGCTTGTTCTGCCCGGTCGGCGTGTTCGAGACTTTCACCGGCACACCCGGCCTGATTTTCTGCAGGTTGCTGGTGATGACGACATCGCCGGGGCGAAGGCCGCCCTCCACGATCCAGTTTCCATCGACCATCGCGCCGAGCTGGATCGGGCGGATTGCAGCCAATCCTTCGCTATCGACGACGAACACCGTCCCGCCCTCCTCGGTGAGCGAAACGGCGCGCTGCGGCACGGTCAGGCCGTTCTGTATCTCGCCGGCATAGATTTGGGCGCGCACGAATTCGCCGGGTAGCAGCAGCCGCTGTGGATTGGGAAACTCGGCTCGTAACTCTACCGTCCCTGTCTGCTGATCGACGGAGAAGGCAAGGAAGTCGATATAGCCGGGAATCGGGTATTCGGTCCCGTCGCTGAAGGTCAGGCGCACCTCGACGCGGTCGTTTTCGTCCAGTTCGATTTCGCCTGCGGCGATGGCCCGGCGCAACCTGAGGACTTCGCTAGCCGCCTGGGCGAAGCTAACGTAGACCGGCGAAATCTGCTCGATCCGGGTCATCAGCGTGCCTTCCGGCTGACTGACAAGCGCGCCTTCGGTAATCTGTGCCCGTCCGGCCCGCCCGCCGATCGGGGCACGCACGGTGGTGTAGCCAAGTTGGAGCGATGCCGATTCGAGTTGCGCACGGATCTGCGCGACATTCGCCTCTGCTTCCCGCGAAGCGGCGAGCGCGGCGTCATATTCCTGACCGCTGATGGCATTCTCGTCGACCAGCGGGCGATAGCGCTCGACGACAGCCTTGGCGTTCGCCGCGGTGGCCCGCGCACGTGCCAGTGCTGCCTGTGTCTGGGCATAGCTTGCCCGCAATTCGCGCGGATCGATCCGGAACAGCGGCTGACCCGCGCGAACGTCGGTTCCTTCTTCATAGAGCCGTTCCTGCACGATGCCGGTCACGCGAGCGCGGACTTCGGCAACGCGCACCGGTTCGACCCGGCCCGGCAGTTCGATCACGTTGGGAACCGTGGCGCTGGCAACGGTAACCGTCTTGACCGGGATTGGCTGCTGCTCCGGAGGCGTATCGGCAGCCGAACAGGCGGAGAGGAGGAGGCAGGCGGCCAGGCCGGCCAGGATGGGCTTCACGGCGAAGTGGCTTTCAGTCAGCTTTTGTGCAGGTGCGAAGGTGTAATAGGTATTACACCCTTGCCACGCAACCCGTTATCGTAGAGCCCTGTCAAATGATCGAACATGACGAATTCTGCCGTCTCGACCGCCGGAAACGCGCGATTATCGAGGCTGCTCGAACCCTCTTCGTCGAGCAAGGTTTCGAACGTACGACACTCGGCGACATCGTCGATCGCGCCGGGGGATCACTGGCTACGATCTACAAGCTCTTCGGAAACAAGGACGGCCTGCTCGAGGCAGTGGTTTTGGAGAAAGCATCTTCGGGCGAAACGCTTGTTTCTGAAGCACTGGAACAGGGAGGCGACCCGCCAGCAATATTACTGCGTCTTGCAGAGGGATTGCACTCACACTTCCTGGAGCCTGAGGTCGTCGCTCTGGTTCGCATTGTGATCGCTCGCAGTGTCAGTGACCGTGAATTCGCACGTGTCTTTTTCGAGCGCACCGCTACCCGAACCCGGCAAGCAGTCGAACAGATGTTCGTTTCATGGAAAATGAACGGTGCGACGATGCATGGCAGCCCTGCAATGCTGGCTGAAATGTTTCTCGGCATTTTTGTGAGCGATCTTCATGCAGAAGCGATCAGCCATAGGATAGCAGTTAATCACACACCTCAGCGTTTACGCGACCAAGTGGATTTCTTCATTGCAGGCGCCGGTCTTTCTAGTTTTAGTGAAGCTCACCGATAACTAGGTTTCGTGGACAAAGGGTATCCAGAGTTTGACTGAGGCGAGCGCGACGAAGCCGAGATAGGATTCCTTTGTTTTGTCGTAGCGGGTCGCAACGCGTCGCCAGTTCTTGAGTTTATTGAACAGTCGCTCGATCAGGTTGCGCCGCTTGTATTTCGCGCGATCATGCCCGGCGGGATTGCGCCGGTTGCCCTTGGCCGGGATCACCGCCTCGACGCCCGCCGCCTCGATCTCTTCGCGGATCGCATCGGCATCGTATCCCCGATCAGCCAGGAAGGCCTCGATCCGGTCGGATAGCATGCGGAACAGCGGAGCGAAGCCCTGCACATCGTGTGCCTGCCCCGGTGTCAGCACGAAGCCGAGGGGCAAGCCTCTGGCATCGCATCTTGCGTGGAGTTTGGTGGTGAAGCCGCCGCGCGTGTCCCCCGTCAGCACCTATGGCACAGATTTGAGGTTGTGATTTAAGGAGGATTTGGGCTTCGTCGTAGTGACGAAG
>NZ_JAVAIM010000001.1:2588630-2845575 GCF_030717945.1 Qipengyuania profundimaris | reverse complement strand
CTTCGTCACTACGACGAAGCCCAAATCCTCCTTAAATCACAACCTCAAATCTGTGCCATAGGTGCTGACGGGGGACAATCTGAAGGTGCGATGGCCGGGATTTGCGCCGGCCAATTGCGCTGCAGCGCCGACTGTGCCGGCTTTGGCGCGAAGCGTGCCGTCATATGCGCGAACACGACCGGAATTCGCGCGAATCACCGAAGGAAGCTGATTCGTTCCTTCCTCTATGTTCTCTTAATGTTCTTTTCGTTTTCCTACAGGCTTCCTTCGCGTTTAGCCGGTGATTCGATCACCTCCACCGGAAAGGATTCGCCGATGACCAACATGGCGCTCTTTGCAGAACAACAAGTTCGCGCCGACCTCGCCCGGCTGCTTTTGGCCGCCGTCGAAGCCAGCGGCCGTGCCCGCTGCGACATCGCGCGCGACGCGCAGATCCATAAGGATGCCCTGCGCCGCGTCCTTGCCGGCGAACGGTCGGCCAGCCTCGGCGAAGCCTTGCGCATTCTTGCAGCGTGCGGCGTCGCGCCGCACGCGCACTTGCTGCTGTTTCTCGTCAGCAGCGGCGATCACGCGATTGCGTGGCTGCAATCGGACCTCGCGCAATTCTTCGAGGACTTTTCCGGCGAACTGCCTTCAGCGCTCGAACGTGTCCTGGGCAACCAGGTTCACGATGTGAAGCCGCGCTGGGCTAAGGGCACGGCGCATCGTGTCGCCCGCCTGCTTTCCGATCACATCGACGAGCTTGAACGCAAGGACGCCCTGATTGGCGATGTCTTCGCCGGTACCGAAGGAGGCCATCGTGGGTGAAGAGATCGACAAGGAGGCAACAGAGCCCCGTCGGGTGACGCGTCTCATTCGCTTGCCCGAAGTGCAGCACCGCGTCGGGCTTGGCCGTTCAACGATCTATCGCTGGATGGCCGAGGGCAAGTTTCCGAGGCCTGTGCAGCTCGGAGGATACTCGGTTGCGTGGGCGGAAAGCGAGATCGACGGGTGGGTGGCCGATCGTATTAAGCACTCGACATAGCCACCTCGACGTATCCCCTGTGACCAATAGAAAGAGCCCAGCTACCGTGCAGTAGATTGATCAGCTGGGGAGGGTGCCTCGCGAAGCCGGCGGGCGCGTTCGACAAAATGCTCCATCTGCGTGGCAGCGTGCAAGGTAAGCGGATGCGGCTTCGCATCGGCACGCGGGGATATGAATTCCGCGATTTCTTCGATTGCTGCCAGCTGATTGGCGCTGGCCTTCGACAGAAGGCCGAGCACCATGTTCTCAAGGGCGATCACCCTGATGCGCAACTGGATCATTTCGGCATCGGAAAGTGGCGGAATATCCCATTTCTCACAATCGGCAGCGAGCGCTTCCTGCGGCCCGCAGGGCAATGCCCCGCCTTCGTCTTCCCAGCGCGACAGCGCACCGGCTTTTCCCGTTTCCGACATATGCGGTTCCTTTCATAAGCACCGAGGCGATTGTCTGCGCGCTGCTCACATAGCACAAAGCCATGCCGGGACGCGCCTGGCACGGCGACAGCGAAGCCGGGCAAACGGAACCCCGCACGTCGGGTTGGTTTGCACGCGGGGTCCTGAACGGCCCCTTGGGGGCACCTGCGACCCGCAGGGCGTCGGGGGGAGGCGGGGCCGTCCTTTCCTGATCTTGCGATGTTCGTTTGTGTTTTTGCCGAGGGTATCTCCTGGATAGCCGTGTCACCGGGAAACGCGTCCGATCACATACCTTCCATGTCGTGATCGGCCATCGAGGACATGTCATGACCCGCATGGGGATCGGCCGGCTGGGTCGCCTCGCTCGCGGGTTGCGTGCGTGTTGCTGGAGGTGCGGGTGTGGCAGTTGCGCGTGATGCGGGAGAGGCAGCGTGCCGTGAGGCGGGCGTGGCGGCGCCATTTGTCGAAAGAGCGTCCTCCCGAGCGGTCGCTGCCTCATCTTTGGAGGGAGAGGCTGCCGGATCGGCAAGACCCGCCTCGGGTGCCGTGCCAGCCACCACCGCAGCTTCGCCCATAGGCGAAACCTCAGCAGCCGGTGTGCTCTCCTGCGCTTGGTCACAAGCGGCGAGAGCGAACGTCAATGGCGCGGTCGCGAGAAATGCTATCGCGGTGTTCGATTTCAGAATTCGCATGTTATTCAACTCCTTCAGAGCCACGAAACGCCAAGATGGTCCGGTCCGTGCGCGAGCTCGCCGCCAAGGAACCCCTGGATGAGAACGAGTGCCGCCATGGAGAAGATCGACGCGCGCAACCATGCGCGGCTCTGGCTCGGCCTGCTCGCGAGGTATGCCATCGCAATACCGAGAACCGCGATCAGCATACCGGTCCATCGATGGACTTGCATGACAGTATCGCCGCCGAACCACAGACCGGTGTGAATCCATCCGAACAGAACTGCGACGACTGCGCCGATTGCTCCGCCGTAGACGAGTACGCGCACCGCACTTTCCAGGCCCGCTCCTTTCCGGCGCATCACGAACAATTCGGTGGCCGCAGCCATGAAAAACAAGGCGATCGGGAAGTGGATCGTTGCCGGATGCAGCTTTTTCAGTACGGCCATGACGCCGGTTTCGCTCTCATCCGCATGGCCACCGGCCTCGTCATGGGCTGCGCCCGCTTCATCGTGCGCGCCGGAGGACTCGCCAGCATCCGCAGTCTCGCCCATCTGCGCCATGGCCGCCTGGTCGTGCACATCGCCATTGGTGGCAGCAGGCGCGGCGCTCGCCTCTTCGCCGTGCTTTTCGTCGCCATGAGCCTGAACGGGTCCGACGAAGAGCAGGCTTGCGGCGAGCAGCGCCAGAAATGAGGGGGCTTTCATGTCTCGTATGTCTCCCGACCCTGCAGTTAAAGTGCGACCTATGTGCCTGATACGCACGGCAGCCGCGTGCCCCTCGCATTAATTTGATAGTTCAGCGCGACTGAAGTGCGCCCGGGTGGTCACGCTTGCTGGCGGCATCATCGCGATCGTCGAACGCATTCGGCTCCTGGCCGCGTTCGGCCTGGCGAACGAGGGTAAGGCGTTCGCCCACGCGAATAAGCCCCATGGGCTCAGGCGAGCTTGCTCTTCTTTGCGCGGCGGCGCAGCCTCGGCATCCGGTTCGCCAGCAGGACGAAACCCGACAGGGCTATGATCGTGCCGCCAATGCCGAACAGCAGCAGCCACCAACTGTTGATGCGGTCGCGCTCGGTCCAGTCCATGATGTGGAGGCCCCAGATGAAATCGAACAGGCGCCATGTATCGCTGCGCGCCGCCCCGAGCGTGCCGCTGGCGGCATCGATGTAGATGCGCGTCGAAGCCTCGTCAGCATAGGTGACCTGCCAGGCCGGAAAAGGGCCGCGAAACTCGGTTCCGATGGGGTCATCGACGATCCGTGCGGCCTCGATGGTCGTGCGCGGCCCGGTCCATGCGCGCAAGGCGATGGATTTTGCCGTTGCCGCCGAGATGGGGGAGAGTTTACGCCCAGTCACCGGATCGTGGAGGCTCACGCTACCGTCAACCTTGCGGACCTCGGTCACGGCATCGCCGTCGAGCGAACGTGTCGTTACCGCTGCAAGAGTACCGTCGTTTGCGACCCAGGCCGGGAGCGGGGCATCGGCGGGCAGCGCCTCTTGTTCACGCGAAACGACATGTTCGGAGCGAACTTCTTCCAGGTCGAGAAACGACATGAGGGCGCCGGTTCCCATCCACAAGAGAACCTGGACACCGACGAAAATCGCCAGCCATTTGTGGATCTTGCTGCCGAGCACATGCAGGCGCAGCTTCAGCGACGGCGTTGCCAACCGGTGCTACCTCTTCGAAAGCCGTAATCAGTTGCGCGGCGCGCGCGACGAGGAATGGTACTGGACGATTCTCCACCCGTCCGCATCGTGAGCAAGCACCGATGTCGCCACGCCGTCGCGCTCGATCACCCGGCCATCGCTAAGTTCGATGCGATAGCCATACGTCTCATAGGCATGGGCCATGTGCCCCATCCGGGTGACGGTCAGCGTGGGGTCGGTAAAGGTGAAGCTCACAATCGCGTCGAGCTCGGGGCCCAAATGGTGCTCCATGTAATTGGCAAAGCTTCCTTCGGCCTTGCCATTCTCGAAGATCGCCGAGTCCTCGGCGAAGAGCGCGCGCATTGCCTGCGCGTCGCGCGCTTCAAGAGCGGTGCGATAGGCCTTGAGGGTTTCTTCAGCGCCCGCGACATCGTCCGCCGAAGCGTCCATCGCGTGCATCTGATGGTTCGCATGGGAAGAGTGGTCCATCTGCTGCGCGAAGGCTGGCAGCGGTATCAGCGTGGCAACAAGCGCAGTCGCCGCGATGCGTGTCAAAGGCTTGGTCATGGAAGTTCTATCCTTTTTGAGATTTCAGAACCAGAATCGCACACCGACGACATAATTGGTGACGCTCGGATCCTCTCCGGCGGCCCGCGCAAAATCCGCGCTGTCGCCGATGCGCCATTCCTGGGAAACGCCGACATAGGGCGCGAATTCGCGTGCGAACTCGTAGCGAAGACGCAGACCTGCCTCGATCCGGTCGAGGCCAGCGCCAATGCCGAGTTCGGGAATATCCTGAGCGGAAAGTGCGATTTCGGCACGCGGTTGAAGGATCAGCCGCTGCGTGATGCGCTGATCAAGTTCGCCCTCAAAACGCGCCGTCACATCGCCCTTGGTGGAGACGAAGGCCGCGGCATCGACCTCGAACTGGTAAGGCGCGATCCCTTGGATACCGATAACCGCGTGCGTGCGTTCCGGACCGGTCAGGTCCTGGCGAACACCCGCCTGGAAATCGAAGAAGGGCGCAATGGCGCGGCTCCAGAGCGCCTGGACCTCGGCGCCTTCTATGGGTTCGCCGAAGCTGCCCTCACCCTCGGACTTGAACCAGAATTTGTCGATGTCGCCGCCATAATATCCCTGGATGTCCCACAGATATCCATCCTTCCCCTCGCGGGCGCGGTACTCGAGCCGGTCGCCCTGAAACCAGAAGCGCATTCCTCCGTCGGTCTCGCGGACAAGCTCGCGGCGCGCTTCGTTCATGGCTTCCTCGCCCCAGATGGCGACCGCCGCGCGCGCTGGGCCGCTCCCTGCTTCTGGAGGAGGCGGCAGCAGCGGGATATCATCGTCCGAGCCCATCTGCATCGCCGAATGGTCCATGCCCTGCCTGTCCTGCGAAGGCGTCTCCCCATGGTTCATCTGGCTGTGATCCATCTGCCCATGGTCCATCGACGAACTGGCCTCCGCCTGACCCATCTCGCCGTGATTCATCTGCGAATGATCCATCGCGCCTTCGGCGGGCTTGCCCTGCGGCATCGAGCCGTGATCCATTCCTTCATGACTTTCGGGCGATGCCTGTGGACGGGCAGCGTCCACAGGCATTGTCATGCCAGAATGGCCATCCTGAGCGGTCATCGCACCATGATCCATGGTTGAGTGATCCATCTGCGAGCGGTCCATGGCGGCTTCAGGTTGAGCAGCCGGTTCGCATGCTCCATCTGCAACCGGATGCCCCATCGCGCGATGGCGCTCGGCTTCTTCCTCGCACTTCGTCTTCGCGTCAGCCTGCGCCTCGGCGCTTTGCTGCGGCTCCGCCGGCGAATGACCGGCATGCTGCGCCGCCGCGGGGGAGGCGAGAACTGAGCCGGCTGCGACCGATGCGAGCAGGCTGACAATACGAATTTTCATGCTTCGCTCCCGTCGGGATTGGCGACCGTGACGATCTGAAACATCCCGGCATGCATGTGGTAGAGAAGGTGACAGTGGAAGGCCCAGTCGCCCGGCTCGTCCGCCGTCAGGTCGAACTGCGCGCTGCCACCCGGCTGCAGGATTACCGTGTGCTTGAGCGGTTGACGATCGGCCGGCGCGCCATTGACCAGCTCGAAGAAATGACCGTGCAAGTGAATGGGGTGCGCCATCATCGTGTCGTTGACGAGCTTCACGCGCACGCGCTCGTTATAGGCGAAACGGATCGGCTCGTCTGAGACGGCGGAGAACTTCTTGCCGTCGAACGACCACATGTAGCGCTCCATATTGCCGGTCAGATGAATTTCCATTCGCCGGGACGGCGTGCGGCCCTCGCGGTGTGGAGTCAGCGCGCGCAGCTTGCGATAGTCGAGCGTACGATGCGGCACATCGGCGAGACCGATGCCGGGATCGCCCATGCGGTCGACCGGGTTCATCGAGACCATGTCGAGACCGGGCCCGACCTTCACATCGGGCGGCAGAAGCGACGTGTCGCGCATCTGCATCCCCGACATGCCGGCCATGCCTGCCATCTCGGATTGGCCGGACGAACCATGATCCATCCCCGCCATGTCGCCGCCACTTCCGTGGTCCATGCCCGACATGCCGGCATCGCCAGACGAGCCGTGGTCCATGCCGCTCATGCCCATGTCGGCCATGGTCAGAAGCGGCGGATCGCGCAGCGGCGGAATGGCGGCGCGAGCGCCGGGTGCGCTCGCGAGTGTGGCAATACCCATGCCCGAGCGGTCCATCGACTCCGCGACCAGCGTGTAGGCTTGTTGCGCGCCCGGCGTCACGACGACGTCGTATGTCTCGGCCACACCGATCTGGAACTCGTCGACCTCCACCGGCTCGACGTTCTGCCCGTCCGCCTGAACGATGGTCATCGGCAGGCCGGGAATGCGAATATTGAAGAAGGTCATGGCGCCGGCATTGATGAAGCGCAGCCGCACGCGTTCGCCCGGGCGGAAGAGGTATTCCAGATTGTCGAGCGGGCCATGGCCGTTCAGAAGATAGGTATAAGCCGCGCTCGACACGTCGAGGATGTCCGTCGGCATCATGCGCATTTTCGCCCACATCCGGCGATCCTCGCCCGAAAGCGGGTAATCGTCGGTCCAGGTGTTCTGGTTGTAGTTGAAGTAGCCTTCGCCCTTCTTGAGCTTGTCGAAAATGGTGTGGGGCGACATGGCGCTGAATTCGCTCAGCACCACGATATATTCGCGGTCGGCCTGAACCGGATCGGGTCCGGCGGGATCGATCACGATCGCGCCGTAATGCCCGGCCTGTTCCTGCAGGCCGCTATGCGAGTGCCACCAGTAAGTGCCCGATTGGCGAACCGGAAACTCGGCGGTGAAGGTCTCTCCCGGTTTGACACCGGGGAAGCTCACGCCGGGCACTCCATCGAGCTGAAACGGCACGAGCAGACCGTGCCAGTGGATCGAAGTATCTTCCTCGAGCTGGTTATGGACATTGAGCCGGACGGTCGTGCCTTCCTGCAAACGCAACAGCGGACCGGGGATCGTGCCATTGACGGCGATCGCGCCGCCGCGCCTGTTGCCGGTCGCGAAGGCCGATCGGGCAACGGTGAGGTCGATATTGGGGCCGGATATCTCGTCCAGCCCCTTGCGGGCGTTACCTGCGAGGATGTCCGCGCCCCGTGCCCAGGCAGGCATCGCCCCGGCAAGGCCGAGCAGACCCATTCCTCCTGCTCCGGCTCCGAGAAACTTGCGTCGATTGACGGCGATCATAAAGGGCTCCTGACTTGGCGTTTACCGTTACTTACGCGCGCGCCCAGCCAACCCCTCAAAGTTTTTCGAAGCGCTCCTTCAGCCTGTTGCGCGCGCGATATACGCGGGTTTCGATCGCCTTTTCGGTCGTTCCGAGAAGATCGGCCGCCTCGGCCTGGCTACGCCCCTCGATGGTCACGAGCACAAGCGCTTCGCGCAGCCTTAAAGGCATTCGCGCGATCTCGGCCTGAACGAGATTGAGCTCTTCCCTGGAAACGGCCAACGCTTCAGGACCCGGCAAATCGTCGGCGATGGAATGGAGTTCGTCATCACCCGACAGTCCGAAAAAGCCTGCGACCTTGCGCCTGCGCAAACGGTCCCGGCAGCGGTTGAGGACGACGGTTGTCAGATAGGGTCCGATCGGCTTGTCCGGATCGAGCCGATGGCGCGTCAGCCACACCGAAGCGAGGCTGTCCTGAACAACGTCCTCCGCCTGAGAAGGAGAGGAAAGCATGCGTGTCGCGAGCGCGAGAAGCCGACCGGTTTCATGCTCGACGAGCTTGCTGAAAGCCCGCTTGTTACCGGCCCTCACCTGCGAGACAAGGGCCTCATCCGGATTGTCGCCCGCCCCCGACATGGCGCTTCAGTCGCGCGGGTCGCGGGTCAGGGCGTCGGAGACCTTGCGGTCGAACTGGCGTTGCTGCTCGGGTTCGAGAATTTCACGCATGTCGAAGACATGCCGTACCGTTGCTTTCTGCAGATCGCCCATACGCGCATGCACCTCGTCGATCGCGGCCGAAACCTCGGGACCGTACTCGTGCTCATTTTCCATCGCCTGGGCGAGCCGGGCATTGGCTGCGCGCGCCGATCCTTCGAGCCGTGCCCTTTCGACAGCGAAACGGGCCTCGAGCGCATCGAGACGCTGCTCCTGGTCGGCCGTCAGGGTGAGCTCGTCGTGCACGAAATCGTGGAGGCCGGAGCCGGCCTCGTGATTGGCCCAGCGATCCGCGGCAATCGCGCCGAGGCATCCTGCAAGTGCTGCGAGAAGCACCGCGAGAACGATATGCGTCGTCTTCAAACCCTATTGCTCCACATGGAGGAGCGCCGATGGGGACAGCTGTTCGCCGAGGATAAGACCCTCGCCAAATGACGCGGAAGACGTGCCATAGCCGCCGGGCCAACCGCTCGTTCCGGCGCCAGCTCCAAGCCCGACGACGAACAGACCGACGAAAAGGGCCGTCCGGCGGCGTCGGTCGGCGATTTCGCCAAGCTGTCCGGCGCGCTGCCAAACGCCATCCATGAAGTCGGCTGGGACCTCGTTGGCGGCGGTGGTGGAAAGCGTTCCGAGCACCGCATCAAGAGAGTGATTGTCACGCATCCGAAAAACTCCTGTGGGTTGCACGTGTCCTATACGCGCTCGCCTGCACAATCCCTTAAACTTCTTTTTTTGAGGGAATGTCCAGCGCCATACGTAACCGAGACGGGTCTGTCAGAATCGGGTCGAACCCGGGATGAATGGGAACCAGCTCGTGAACAATATCACCGCACCTGAAGATCACGGCGAATTTACGCCTCTTCTTGGCAAGAGCTTTCTGACGCCCCTTTACGACCGGGCGATCGGTCTGTTCACCCGCGAACATCTCTGGCGACAAAGGATTGTCGAAGAACTGCACCTTGTCCCCGGCGACCGGGTGATCGATGTTGGCAGCGGAACCGGCACTCTTCTCAAGGCCTTGATGACGGATTGTCCGGAAGCGGGTCTGATCGGTGTCGAACCCGACCCGGATGCGCTCGCGCTTGCGCGGCGCAAGTTTGGCGCGGGAGCCGATCTCGTGAAATGGCACAATGGCTTTCTCGAAAGCCTCAAGCTGCCCGCAGGGTGGCAGCCGAACAAGATCGTCAGCAGCCTCGTCCTGCACCAGGTCCCCTTGCGCAAGAAGCAGACAATCCTGGAAACCATCGAAAGCTTGCTCGTGCCAGGCGGAACCGTGTTGATCTCCGATTATATGAAGCAGGATAGCCCACTCATGCGGAGCCTCTTCCGGGCGACCGTCCAGTCTCTTGACGGCATAAGCGACACGCAGCCCAGCGCCGACGGCGAGGTCGAAAAACTATTCGCCGAAATCTTCACCGAGCCATGCCTGCTCCAACGGTTCCCGACGGCAACCGGGACGATCTCGCTATGGCGCGGATACAAGAAAGGAATTGCACAATGAATTTGAAAAAGCCTTCGCTGCTCCGGCGATCGATTAGCGGCGCGGCCTTGCTCGTGCTGGCAGCCTGTTCGAACGTGGCTCAGGCAGCGACCTATACGATGTTCAGGGACCCCGGATGTGGATGCTGTCTCAACTGGGCAGGCCATCTTGAAGATGGGATGAACGCGAAGGTGGCATCGGTCGATAGCAACGACATGGCGGCGATCAAGACAGCGCGCGGCGTACCGGAAGAATTGTGGTCGTGCCACACGATGGAGGTCGATGGATACATCATCGAAGGTCACGTGCCCGCCGAAGCCGTCGCCCGACTTTTGCGCGAGCGGCCCGACGGCGTTGCCGGTCTAGCGGTTCCGGGAATGCCTCTGGGATCGCCCGGCATGGAGGCCGGAAACCGGATCCAGCCCTATGAGGTCATCGCCTTTGGTCCGACCGGACAGAGCGTCTTCGCATCTTATCGGTGATTGTAAGGAACTGACGCCAGTGGCCGCGCGAGAAATAAGGGCGATGTCTCGTTGAAGAACAATCGCGCGGGAATAACACAGAAGCCCGGGACACCGGGACGGGCGCTAAGATGCCTGTCGATCATCCCGCTGGGTCCGGGGCCGGCTGCCCCGACGGTCCCGGACCCTTCCGTTTGCATAATTTTAGGACGCACGAAGTGGGAGAAATGCGATGGTAAAAGGATCAATCAAGAACTCGATATTCGCATGGGGCTGGACGCTCAGCGTGTTCCTGCTTGTCAGCTACCTCCTATGCATTGCCTTCGGAGTCCTCGCACCCGAGCGGTTTCACATGCACCAAGCCTGGGCTCCGTTGCTGCCATGGTTCGAATGGCTGACCCTGTCGGGATTTCTTGCAGGAGCGGTGGGCAGTTTTCTCTACGGCTGGTACATCGCACTCATCGCGGTCCCGCTGCACCGGTTTTTCCAGGCCCGGTTTTCCTGATTTGACGCGCTGAATATTAGGCGCACTCAGCGTGGACTGCCGTGCCTTGACGCGCCGCCATCGGCATCGCTGCAGGAAGAAAGAGCGCGCCGCCGGAAATCGATAGCTCAACGCGATTTCGGGGCCAGCCCAAGGATGGCTCATGCCCCGCCAGAAAATTTTTTGAGGGGTGAGCCGCTTCGCAACGTACTGCTTGTCGTGATGTTTCTCGGACGGGAGGACATCGACAGGGGAAAGACTTGCAGACAGATGGCAACGATCAACATGGGAAGAGTGCTGGATCGATAACGCTGCTTGGCGGTGTCGCAATGGGAACCGGCGTCATGATCGGCGCTGGTATTTTCGCACTGACCGGCCAGATTGCCGAACTGGCTGGACCGCTATTTCCGCTTTCTTTCATAGTCGGCGCCCTGGTCACTTCCCTAGCCGCCTACAGCTACATCAAGATGTCGAACCGCTGGCCCTCCTCTGGCGGCATCGCGATGATTCTTCAGAAGGCCTACGGACCGGGTGTTGTTGCAGCATCGGCATCGCTCCTGATGGCGCTGTCGATGGTCATCAACGAAAGCCTGGTCGCTCGGACCTTCGCGACCTATGCCTTGCGGCCCTTTGGGCTCGAGAGCAGCGGCATTCTGGTTTCCGTCGCGGCACTGGCGCTCATCGTCTTCGCCTATTTCGTGAATGCGGCAGGCAACAAATCGGTCAGCGGTTTCTCTCTCGTCATGTCGGCGATCAAGATCGGCGGCATCGCCCTGTTCGCGATTGCGGCGATCTGGGCCAGCGGCTTTTCGGGCGGCGCCTTCTCAGAGCCAGTCGCGCTTTCGGGTCTCGACGCGTTGCTCGCGTCGGTCGCCTTCTCGATCCTCGCGTTCAAGGGTTTCACCACCATCACCAACAGCGGCGGCGAAATCATCGATCCGCACCGAAATGTTGGCAGAACTATTATCATTTCGATCACAGTATGCGTGGTCGTCTACCTTCTGGTCGCGGTGGCGGTCGGAGCCAGCCTCAGCACTTCGGAAATAGCGCAAGCGCGCGATTACTCGCTTGCGGCAGCTGCGCGCCCCGCGCTCGGAGAGCTTGGGTTCTATTTCACAGTCGCAATCGCGATCGCAGCCACGACCTCGGGTGTCATCGCCAGCGTTTTCGCCGTTTCGCGAATGCTGACGATGCTGACCGAAATGAAGATGATCCCGCATAGCCATTTTGGGATGAAGGGACCGATCCGCAGTCACATGCTGGTCTATACCGTCGTGGTCGCCGGCACGCTCGCGGTCCTGTTCGATCTTTCGCGGATCGCCTCGCTCGGAGCGTTCTTCTATCTCGTAATGGACATGCTCGTGCATTGGGGCGTGCTGCGCGGTTTGCGGGAAGAAATAGGCGCGCGTGCCTGGATCCTCTGGTCGGCGCTCATGGCGGACGGCGTAGTCCTGACAGCTTTTGCCCTCGCCAAGCTCAAAACCGACCCTGCGGTCGTCGCCTATGCGGTCGCAGGTATTGCCGCAGTGTTCGGAGCCGAATGGTTCTATCTCCGTCGGAATCCTGCGCTGCGTGAAATGCCCGCCACACACGATGGAGATCATCGATGATCGCCGCACTAATTCTCGCCATTGCACTTTTCCTAGCCTCGGTCGGCGTGCATCTGTCGATCCTCGGCGCAGGGCATCGCATGCTCGACGCACCCGGAAATTTCTCCGCCAAACTTGGGGTCGCGCTTCTCGTCCTGGCATCGCACCTGCTTGTCGCGACGCTCTTCGCTGGCGGTTTCTGGCTGGGCGCGGAGCTGGGCCTCGGCGGGTTCGACAAGACGCCGGCGATGAGTGCGATGGACTATTTCTATTTCTCGCTGATCAACGTGACCACGCTGGGGCTCGGCGACATCTACCCGACCGAGCACCTGCGCGTCATTGCCGGCGTCGAAGCCTTGACCGGCTTCGCGCTCATCAGCTGCTCGGCACAATTGTTCTGGACCATGATGAAGGAAGGAGAAAACGCATGACTGAAAGCACATCCCACTCGGATAAGGGAGGGGGCGGGAACTACTGGCGATTCATGGCCATGGTATCGACCTCGACCGTGATCATGTTCTTCCTGATGTACGCCAACAGCTTCGACATGGACGACGTGTTCTGGAGCGAGACGCGCTTCTGGATGATGTTCGTCATGGGCGCGATGATGATGGTGGTCATGCTTCTCTTCATGTGGGGCATGTACAAGGACCGGACCAAGAACTTCATCATCCTGGGCGTCGGAGCCCTCGTATTCGCACTCGCGCTATGGCTCGTACGCAGCCAGACCACGGTCGACGACACCGAATACATGGCCGCGATGATCCCGCACCACTCGATCGCGATCATGACCAGCGAGAGGGCGAGCCTGAAGGATCCGCGGGTTCGCGAACTTGCGCAGGCCATCATCGTCGCGCAGCGGCGTGAGATCGCCGAGATGAAATATCTCATCGAGGACATCGAGGAGAACGGTCCACGCACCGAAGAACGCCTGCCCGAGGAGATGCAGCAATGAACAAGATCGCACTTCTGACGCTTGCAGCCCTCCCGCTGGCGGCCTGCAACACCAATACCGCGGTCGGCAATGATCGCGAAGCGCAGCTCGATCCTCCGGCGACGGCAGCTCCGATAGAGAGTGCTGCGAGCGCTCTTGCCAACCTCAGCCCCGGCCTCATGCTGCCCGAGACCATGAGCGAGGCGGACCTCGCCGCGCTGGGAGCCGAAAACACGTGCCAGTTCCGCCTGACCGAGGTCGCTTTTCCGTCATTCGTCTACGACAACAGCGGTCGCGGGGCCATCAAGATCAACGGCAAGCTGATCCCTGTTACGGCAAGCGCCTCGGGTGAGTATGCGAATGGTGAGCTTCGTATCCGTACGCGCATTCTCGATGACGAAGGAGACGCGGGCTTGCAAATGCAGGAGCTCATCGTCGCCGGCCCCCGGATGAAGGACGAGTTCGGGTTCTGGGGGTACACGACTTGCGGCAACAGCGAAGCGTGAACACGAGCGAGCGGGCGCCGGCTTCCGTCGGTGCCCGCTCCATAATCATGATCGGCCCGGCAAGCGCGGCCGAATTTACAATGAGGTGCTACAGTGGAAGCTGAGCCTGTGACCGATGCAGCCCCCCTTGCGGTCTTCGGTGCCGGAGGAAAGACCGGCACGGAAATATTGCGCCATGCGGTCCGCAAGGGCATCGCGGTACGAGCGTTCGAACACACCCTGCCCGAACCATCGGACAGGGTCGACAATGTCGAGTATTTCCAGTGCGACGTTCTCAATGACGACTTCAGCAGCGAGCTTGAAGGTTGTCGTGCGGTCATTTCCGCACTCGGTATAGGGTTCAGTCCATCCACGACGATCGATCCGCCTCCGCTTTACACGGAGGGAACCCGCAGGCTGGTGGAAGCGATGTCGACGACCGGCATTTCCCAGATCGTCGTGATATCGGCGGCGTTTGTAGAGCCGCAACCCAGCGTTCCTGCATGGTTCGAGCTCACGGCAAGACCAGCCTTGCACAATATTCTCGAACAGATGCGCGCCATGGAAGATCTTCTGGAGCGCGCGAAAGGCCTGAAATGGACGGCTGCGCGACCGGGCTGGCTCCTCGACGAACCCTATACGGGTGAAGCCGTCATTACCGACGAGCGTCTTGCCGAGGGTTGCTTTCGTTGCAGGCACGCCGACCTCGCGGCAGCCATGCTCGAATTCGTCTGCGAGAACACCTGGGTCAACGCTAAACCCGCTATCGCCCGGCCAGAAGCAGACCGCTTCGAGAACGTCTCGGCGCTCAAAGCCGAATTCGGGATCGACTAGATCGACGCGGGCTCGCGGAAACACTCTAACGACGAGGCAAAACATGCTGCTCGAGAAGATAAAGACCCCCGGCCTCTCCCACCTTTCCTATCTGATTGGTTCGCAGGGCAAGGCAGCGGTCATCGATCCGCGCCGGGACTGCGAGATTTATGTCGAGCGTGCCCGCGCCGAAGGGCTGGAGATCACGCATATCTTCGAAACGCACAGGAATGAGGATCTCATCACGGGATCGCCGGTATTGGCCAAAATGACCGGTGCCCGCGTTCTGCACGGTCCAAACCCTGCGGACGAGATTGTTTTCGCCGACACCGCGCGAGAGGGCGACGTTTTCGAGATCGGGAAGTTGCGGATTTCGGTGCTCGAAACTCCCGGTCACACCGACGATCATCTCGCCTTCGTCCTCCATGACGACGATTTTCCCGAAGGACCGGTCGGCGTGTTCACCGGCGATGCGCTCTTCGTTGGCGACGTCGGACGCACCGATTTCTATCCCGAGCGCGCGCGGGAGGTCGCGGGCCTCCTGTACGATTCACTGCAGAAGATTTGCGGTCTGGGTGACCAGGCGATCATTTACCCCGCGCATGGAGCAGGCTCGGTCTGCGGTTCGGGAATGGCGAACCGGGAATTCTCGACCATAGGCCACGAACGTCGCAACAATCCGCGGCTCCAGATAGCCGATCGCGAGGAATTCATCGAGGCGAAGCTCGCCGAGCATCATTACCAGCCACCCTATTTCAGACTGATGGAGCGTCTGAATGTCGAGGGAACATCTCCTGCGCCACGGATCCTGCGACCAAAACGTCTCATGCTCTCGGACATCCGCGAAATCGACGCCGACCATGTCGTCGACGTGCGGGATCCGCTTGCATACGCAAGCGGGCATCTGCCTGGTTCGATATGCCTTCCGGTCGGCATGATTTCGGCGTTTGCGGGCTGGTTCATCAGGGAGGGTGAAACAATCGCCCTCGTCGGATCGGCGGAAGACCAGCTGGCTTCGGCCATGACGCACCTTGTGAGGATCGGGCTCGACTCGATCGTCGGCGGCTATGTCGGTATCGTGCCGGCTGCAGCGCAAGGAATGAAGATGGCGAGCCTTCCGATGATCGGGACGAACGAGGTTCAGGATCGTCTCGAGCGCAAGCGCGACGACTGGACCTTGCTCGATGTGCGTGACCTCGATGAGCGGCGCAGCGGCGCGATCGAGGGATCGGACCACATCTACGTGGGCGAGCTCAATTCCCGCTTCGCCGAGCTCGATCGCGAACGCGCCTATTCCGTCATGTGTGCCAGTGGAATGCGTGCGAGTGTGGCGGCGGGCTGGCTGCAAAGCAAAGGATTTGGCAAGCTCGATATATATCTGGGCTCGATGGGTGCCTGGCAGCACGCGTCGTGATGAACCATCGCACCCGATGCGAGGTCCTTGTCTTGCGCTCTTCAAAGCTTTACGCTTTTTTTATGCGAGTCTTGCGCACCCTTGGACTGCTACTGATCGCCTGCGGGCTGTTCGTCCAGTCGGCAGCGCATGCATCTGCCCTGCCTCAGGCGGTCGATGCAGGCAAACCGGCCTGCGCCGAGATGGAGATGATGGCGGGCGCAGCTTCCATGGACGATCATGACGGCGTGCCTTGCAAGAACCTTCGGCTGGATTGTCTCGTGGCATTCGGCTGCATCCCGCCCCTCGTTCCAGGGGGTGATGCGACCCTGGTCGGTGAAATACCGGCGCAGGCTTCTCAGTTCAGCAGATTAGTCTCCAATTCGCTCGCGGCCCCAAGGCTGGGGCCAGAACCGCCACCTCCGCAATTTCCGGCATGACCCGCGTGCAGGCATAAGCCTGTGCGCTCCTGCCTCTGGATGGACGACCTGCGCTCGATGCGGGCCGGTGATCCGGAACGCGTGTCTGACGCGCTCCTTTTGCGGATGAACGATCATGCAACGAATTACTTGGACCGCGATTCCGGTCCTGCTGGCCCTCGCGCCGGCGAGTAATGCCCAGTCGGTGGGCTATGAAGAAGCTTTGCGAGCAGCAACGAGCGACCAGCCCCAGGTTCGCACAAGCGAGCTGCGACTGGACGCCCGGCGCGAGATCGCCGACGCTGCCGATGAACTGCCCGATCCGCGCCTTCGCGCGGGCATCCAGAACCTGCCGGTAAGCGGGCCGGCTGCGTTCGAGCTGGGTCGCCAGCTCCCTACGCAAATCCAAGTCGGTATCGAACAGGAGATTCCCAATCTCGCGAAACGTCGGGCCCGGTTCGGAATGGCGGACGCCGACATCGACCTTGCCGCAGCACAATTGCGTCAGACCCGTTACAGGGTACGCGTCGGAGCAGGAATGGCATGGATTTCGTTGGCTTATGCCCAACGGGCTCTGACCGTCGCCGACGATGCACTTGCTGAAATCGAGGGGCTCGTACCACTCGCGCGCAGTGCTGTCGCCGCCGGTTCGGCCAGACCCGCCGAAAGTCTGGAAATACGCCGTGCCGTGCTCGAAGTCGAGGATATGCGGACCAGGATCGAGGCCGACCGAGAGGCCGCTCAGGCCATGCTGTCGCGCTATACCGCTCTGCCGACCGCCACCGCGACCGGAACCATCCCTTCGGCCGATCTCGATCCCGAAGGTTTGCGGGCCATGCTTCAAAGCAATCCGGAGCTCGTCGTGGCGCTTGCGCAGGTCCGCCAAGCGGAAGCGAGAAGCGATCTTGCCCGATCGGAAAGGCGTCCGGATTTCGGCGTCAATGTGAGCTATGGACGGCGCGATCCCGATTTTGGCGATGCAATCTCGGTGATGGGTTCGATCACGCTCCCGATTTTCGCGGACCGGCGCCAAAACCCGCGTATAGCCGCCGCCGAAGCCGAAGCGGCTGCGGCACAGTCGGCCAGAGCCGATCGGCTGCGTGAACTCGAAGCCCGGTTCGAAACCGATCTCGCGGCATGGCGCAGCGCTTATCGACAATGGCAGCGCGCGACCGACGAATTGCTTCCCCTTGCCGAAAGCCGCGTGGACCTCGAGCGCGCGAGCTTTGCCGCGGGCCGCGCGGAACTGCTCGACGTCATCGACGCCATCAAAACGCTCGCCGTGCTGCGGGTGGACATTCTGCAACGCGAGGAAGCGACCGTCGAAGCCGCCGCGAACCTGCGACTGACCTATGGGGAGTATGGCCGATGAGAGCCGCAATGGGAGCCGCGTGGGACAGGCTGTCGCCGCGCCAGAAATCCTGGACGATGGCAGGCACGGTCGCGCTCATCAGTCTTGCCGCCGGCTATGGTCTCTCGCAGCTCGGCGAAGGCCAGGGTGGTGCAAGCGACGCGGGCGGCAGTGCGACCGAATGCGAGGAGGTCCTTTACTGGTACGACCCGATGGTGCCGGGGCAGCACTTCGACGAGCCGGGCAATTCGCCCTTCATGGATATGCAGCTGGTGCCCAAGTGCGCGGGCGAGGAGGCCACTGCAGGCGTCAGGATAGATCCCGGCCTGGTGCAGAATTTCGGCATCCGCACCACTGAAGCCGAGTACGGCGTCCTCGAGCCGGAAATAACCGTCACAGGCGTTCTGGCCTACAACGAACGCGACGTCGCGATCGTCCAGCCACGTGCCGGAGGCTATGTACAAAGAACCTACGGCCGCGCGCCCGACGATGTCGTTGGACGGGGCGCGCCGCTCGCGGATATCCTGGTTCCCGAATGGGGCGGAGCGCAGCAGGAGTATCTGGCCGTCCTGAACAGCGGTGATGAAGAACTTGCGCAGGCCATGCGCGAACGCATGCGCCTTTTGGGCATGCCTCCAGGCCTGATCTCATCGGTAGGGCGCAATGGACGTCCGCAGTCCACGATCACCGTTACCGCGCCGATTGGAGGTGCCATCACATCGCTCGGCGTGCGTCCGGGAATGACAGTCATGGCCGGACAGACGCTCGCCGAGATAACCGGTTTCTCACCGATCTGGCTCGAAGCCGCGGTGCCTGAAACGCAGGCGGCGAATGTACGCGTCGGGCAACCTGTCAGCGCGACGCTGACCGCATTCCCCGAGGAACGCTTCTCCGGACCCATTGTCGCTATCCTGCCGAGCGCGGAGGATGCAAGCCGTACGATCACCGTTCGTGCGCAACTGCCCAATGCATCCGGTCGCCTCAAGCCGGGCATGTTCGCACAGGTCTCGCTGACCCCGGACACACGCCGCGCGCTGCTGGTGCCGTCCGAAGCCGTTATCAGGACCGGACGTCGAACCATCGTGATGGTGAAGCAGGACGAGGGCGGTTTCATGCCCGCCGAGGTCCGGATCGGCCGCGAAGCGGGTGGCAGGACCGAGGTTCTGGCCGGTCTGTCGGCCGGCGAACAGGTCGTGACATCGGGTCAGTTCCTGCTCGATTCCGAAGCAAGCCTTACCGGACTCGACGTCCGTCCGGTCGATCAGGCAGATGACGCTTCCACCGGCGGCGAGGACGAACCAGCGACCTTCGGTGCCACCGGCACGATCCAGTCGATCGCCAATGGTTCGGTGACGCTGCGGCATGGTCCTGTGCCCCGGCTCGATTGGCCCGCGATGACCATGACCTTCCGCACGAAGAGCGCGGCGCAAATGCGCGGGCTCGAGACGGGAGACAGGGTGCGCTTCACCTTCACCCAGCAGGATGCCGGCCCCCGGATCGAGTCTATCACGAGGGCCGGACAATGATTGCTCGGATAATTGATGCCTCGATCGCCAACCGCCTGTTTATCGTTCTCGCCGCCGTCGCGGTAACGCTGGCCGGTTTCTGGGCGGTGCGCACGACGCCGGTCGACGCGTTGCCCGATCTGTCCGATGTGCAGGTTGTGGTACGGTCAAACTATCCGGGGCAGGCCCCCCGGATCGTCGAGGACCAAGTCACCTACCCCCTGGCAACGACCATGCTTTCGGTGCCGGGGGCGAAAACCGTCCGCGGCTACTCGATGTTCGGCGACAGCTATGTCTATATCATCTTCGAGGACGGTACCGACCTCTACTGGGCGCGATCGCGTGTGCTCGAATATCTCAACCAGGTGCAGGTCCGCCTGCCCGATGGCGTGACGAGCACGCTCGGCCCCGATGCCACCGGGGTAGGGTGGATCTACGAATATGCGCTGATCGATCGCAGCGGCGGACACGACCTTGCCGGACTGCGCAGCCTGCAGGACTGGTTCCTGCGCTACGAGCTCAAGACAATCCCCGGCATTGCCGAGGTCGCCAGCGTCGGAGGAATGGTCAAGCAATACCAGGTCGTGCTCGAGCCTTACCGGATGGCCTCGCTCGGCGTGACTCACGCCGAGATCGTGAGCGCAATCCAGTCCGCCAACCAGGAAGCGGGCGGCTCGATCGTCGAGATGGGCGAAGCCGAATATATGGTCCGTGCCTCGGGTTATCTCGGCGACCTCGACGATTTCAGGGCGATCCCGCTGCGCGCGGTGAGCGGCGGCGTTCCGGTCACGCTGGGCGACGTAGCGACGATCCAGGTCGGCCCCGAACTGCGCCGAGGCATCGCCGAGCTCAATGGCGAAGGCGAGGTTGCCGGCGGCATCATCGTCCTGCGCCAGGGTGCGGATGCAAGAAGCGCAATACAGGCCGTCGAACAGAAACTCGACGACTTGCAGGCAAGCCTTCCCGAAGGCGTCGAGATCGTCACGACCTACGATCGCTCTCAGCTCATCGATGCGTCTATAGAGAACCTCACCACGAAGCTCATCGAAGAGTTTATCGTCGTGGCGCTCGTATGCGCGCTGTTCCTCTGGCACGCGCGCTCGGCACTTGTCGCCATCATCACCCTGCCTTTGGGCGTGCTCGCGGCCTTCATCGTGATGCGCATCCAGGGCGTCAATGCCAACATCATGTCGCTGGGTGGAATAGCCATCGCGGTCGGTGCGATGGTCGATGCCGCCGTCGTCATGATTGAGAACGCGCACAAGCATCTCGAGCGATGGGAACACGAGAATCCCGATACCGTGCTCGCGGTGAAGGAACGCTGGCGGATCATCGCCGATGCATCGAAGGAAGTGGGACCGGCGTTGTTCTTCAGTCTGCTGATCATTACGCTGTCGTTCCTACCGGTCTTCACCCTGCAGGCGCAGGAAGGGCGGTTGTTCGCTCCGCTCGCTTTCACCAAGACCTATGCCATGGCGGCCGCGGCCATTCTGTCGGTAACGCTGGTGCCGGTAATGATGGGATGGCTGATCCGTGGGAAGATCCCTTCGGAGGATTCCAATTTTCTCAACCGCTGGCTGACGAAAATCTATCGTCCGGGGCTCGACTGGGTCATGCGGCGCCCAAAGGCAACGCTGGTGATCGCGGCGCTGATCTTCCTGACCACCGCGATCCCCTTCACCCGGCTTGGCGGCGAGTTCCTCCCGCCGCTCGATGAAGGCGATTTGCTTTATATGCCGAGCGCGCTGCCCGGCCTCTCCCCCGGCGAGGCTTCGGCGCTGCTGCAGCGCACCGATCGCCTGATCAAGTCGGTCCCCGAGGTGGAAACGGTGTTCGGCAAGGCGGGGCGCGCCGATACAGCGACGGATCCGGCTCCCCTGACGATGTTCGAAACGACGATCCGCTTCAAGCCGCGCGAGGAGTGGCGCGAGGGAATGACGCCCGATCTGCTGGTCGAGGAACTTGACCGGGTCGTCCAGGTGCCGGGCCTCGCCAATGTCTGGGTGCCGCCGATCCGCAACCGGATCGACATGCTCGCGACCGGGATCAAGAGCCCGATCGGGGTCAAGGTTTCAGGCGACGATCTCGATCAACTCGAACGCGTTGCACTCGATGTGGAGCGTATCGCCAAGACCGTGCCTGGCGTGAGTTCCGCCCTGGCCGAGCGGCTGTCGGGCGGTCGGTATGTCGATGTCGATATCGACCGGATGGCGGCCGCGCGATACGGGCTCAACATTGCCGACATCCAGCAGATCGTCTCTGGTGCAGTTGGCGGTGCCAATGTCGCACGGACCGTCGAGGGGCTGGCGCGCTATCCGATCAATGTGCGCTATCCCCGCGAAATCAGGGACAGCGTCGAGGAACTCAGGGCCTTGCCGGTTCTGACGCCGTCCGGCCAACAGATCACGCTTGGCACTGTCGCCCGTATCGCCGTCAGCGACGGTCCGCCCATGCTCAAGAGCGAACAGGGCCGACTGACCAGCTACATCTACGTCGACGTCCGGGGCCGCGATCTTACCTCGGTGGTCGCCGATCTGCAGGAGGTCGTCGCCGCGGGTGCCGATCTTCCTGCCGGCGTCAGCCTGTCCTATGCGGGCCAGTTCGAATATCTGACGCGCGCATATGAGCGACTGAAGGTCGTGGTTCCCGCGACGCTCGCGATCATCTTCCTGCTGCTATATCTCATTTTCCGGCGCTGGGACGAAGCCTTGCTGATCATGGGCACGCTGCCCTTCGCGCTGACGGGCGGATACTGGTTGCTCTATCTGATGGGCTACAACCAGTCGGTGGCGACTGCGGTCGGTTTCATCGCGCTTGCCGGCGTCTCCGCCGAATTCGGCGTGGTGATGCTGATCTACCTGAAAGCCGCACTGGAGCGGCGGCGCGGTGATCTGAGCGCCGAAGAAGTAGACGAGGCCATCCGGGAAGGCGCGCTCCTGCGCGTGCGGCCCAAGGCGATGACCGTCGCAGTCATCCTTGCCGGTCTCTTTCCGATCCTGATCGGCACGGGCGCGGGCTCGGAAGTCATGAGCCGCATCGCCGCGCCGATGGTCGGCGGCATGATCACCGCCCCGCTCCTGTCCATGTTCCTGCTTCCCGCCGCTTATCTGTTGTTGCGGCGCCCCCGTCCGGAAAAACCGGCCAATTCTCAAGGAGAAGAAGAATGCGTACCCTAACCTACATAATCCTGCTCGCGGCACCGCTGGCGCTTGCAGCCTGCGATGCTGCGGACGATACCTCCGAGACCATGATGCCTGACGAAATGGCGAACTCGGACAGTATGCCCATGTCAGGCGAAATGCCGATGGCGGAGGAGACCGGCGGCGAGCAGAGCGCCAGCGCGGAGGGAACGGTTACAGCCATCGATCCCGAGGCGGGCACCGTGACCATCGAGCATAGTCCGGTCGAAAGTATCGGATGGCCGGCAATGACCATGGCCTTCGAAGCCGACGCGCAGATCCTCGAACAGGTCAGTATCGGTGAGGGAATAGCCTTCGAATTTCGTACTGGAACCGAAGGCAGTGTCGTTACCTCGGTGACGCCGCGATAGAAAAATAAGTGGGAGGTGCTCGGTCGCGCCGGCGCCTCCCACGCCAAAGCAGGTGAATATGCCAGGTATCGACAGGCCCAACTTTCAGGATCGCCGCGACTTCATGAAGAGCGTCGGCCTCGCGGCGACGAGTTTCGCGGTGCTGCCGCTAATGGGTTGCGACACGCAAAGTAGGATGTCGCTCGATCGATCAGGCGCTAGCAATCCCCTCGCCATACCTGAGCTACAGGCAGGAACCATCGAACGGGGGGAGCGTGTCTTTCGCCTGTCCCTGACATCGGGCGAGAAAGACTTCGTGCCTGGCACTCCGTCTCCGACAATCGGTATCGACGCATCCTATCTCGGACCGACCCTCGAAATGCGTCGCGGCGAACAGGTTCGATTTCACATCGACAACAAGCTTGCCGAAGATGCGACCGTCCACTGGCATGGCTTCGAACTTCCCGCCACCGCGGATGGCGGGCCGCACCAGCTCGTGCGGCCCGGCGAGCGCTGGAGCCCGTCCTTCGAAATACGCCAGCGCGCGTCGCTATACTGGTATCATTCGCATTTACATCAGCGGGCGGGACCACAGGTCTATGCCGGTCTCGCAGCCCCGATCTACGTGCGCGACGAGGAAGAGGATCGCCTCGATCTGCCGAGCCGGTACGGTGTGGATGACATACCGCTCATCGTGCAGGATCGCGTGATCGACAGCTCGGGCCGCCTCGTTTACCCGCTCAACATGCACTCGCGGATGATGGGAGTGCTGGGCGAGCACATCTATGTGAACGGAACGGCCAATGCCGTTTTCGACGGCGCCGCCGGCCCGCTGCGCCTGCGGCTTCTCAATGGATCGAATGCGCGGTTCTACACCTTCTCGCTCGAAGGTGATCGTCCGATGCAACTCATCGCAAGCGATGGCGGCCTGCTTGCCGCACCCCGGAAGGTTCGAAGTCTTACCCTTGCCCCAGGCGAACGCGCACAAGTGATCGTCGACCTTTCCGAAGGGCGCCCGCTGCGCCTGAATGCCAGCAGTCCTGATAACGCCATGGGCATGATGGCCGGAGAAGGCGGGGGTATGATGGACGGCGGAATGATGGGAAACCGGACCGGTCGCGAGAGGCAGGGCCGCACCTTTTCGATCCTCGATATGCGTCCCTCCGGCGCGTCGACTTCAGTTATGCTTCCGCCCACCCTGGCCGCGCTTGCCGCGCCGGACCCCTCGCTCGCCGTTCGCAGCCGCCGTTTCGTGCTCGATATGGGCATGATGGGTCGAGGCATGTCGATCAACGGCGAGACCATGGACATGGACGTCATCAATCAACGCGTACCGGTGGGTCAGTGGGAAATATGGGAAATCGCTAACGCTTCGATGATGGCGCATCCCTTTCATATTCATAACGTGCAGTTCCGCTTGCTCGACCGGGACGGTCGGCCTCCGCGGGCGGAAGAGGCGGGCTTCAAGGACACCGTTATCGTCAACCCGCGTGAACAGGTCAGGCTGCTGTTGCGGTTTGAAGAGAATACCGATCCCGACAATCCCTACATGTATCACTGTCATATCCTCGAGCACGAGGACGCAGGCATGATGGGGCAGTTCGTGGTCACGGCCAATTAGGGGAGAACGACAGATGAGCGATGGGCACAATGCAATCGAGGGTACGGCGACCGACCCCGTTTGCGGAATGAGCGTGAAGATGGACGGCGCCCGCTTCATCGATCGACACGAGGGTGGCGACCATTACTTCTGCTCCTCGCGCTGCCTCGACAAGTTCCGCGCGGATCCGGAGATGTATCTTTCGAAGGCGCACCTCGATGCTGTCGAGGATGTCCCGGAAGGTACGATATACACCTGTCCGATGCATCCGGAGATCCGGCAGCCGGGGCCGGGCTCCTGCCCGATATGCGGGATGGCCCTCGAACCCGAAACGGTCACCTTGAACGAGGGCCCCGATCCCGAACTCGTCGACATGCGGCGAAGGTTCTGGTGGAGCGCGCTCTTCACCCTGCCGCTCTTCGCCTATGCGATGGGCGACATGATCCCGTCGCGACCGTTCGATCAGGTCATCGAACCCGCTTTCGCGCAGTGGCTGCAGCTCCTGCTGGCCACTCCGGTGGTGCTTTGGGGCGGCTGGCCCTTCTTCACCCGGGCGCTGCAATCGGTCCGGACCATGAACCTCAACATGTTCACCCTGATCGGCTTCGGCGTCGCCATCGCTTATCTGTTCAGCCTTGTGGCAACCCTCGCCCCGGACATCTTCCCCGAGGCTTTCCGCGATCATGCGGGCCGGGTCGGCGTCTATTACGAGGCCGCAGCGGTTATCACGACCCTCGTGCTGCTCGGGCAGGTGCTCGAGCTCAAGGCGCGCGGATCGACATCGAGCGCCTTGCGAGCGCTTCTCGAACTCGCGCCCCCGACCGCGATGAAGATTTTCGGTCGCGGAGACGAGCGCGAAGTACCGCTCGATGAATTGACGTCTGGGGACCTGCTGCGCGTGCGTCCGGGCGACAAGGTCCCCGTCGATGGCACGCTCGAGGATGGAAGCAGCGCCATCGACGAGTCCATGATCAGTGGCGAACCCATTCCCGTCAAGAAAAGCGCGGGCGATCAGGTAATCGGGGGCACTGTCAACCAGACCGGCAGCTTCACCATGCGCGCGACGCAGGTCGGCGCGGACACCATGCTCTCGAAGATCGTGCAGATGGTGGCGGAGGCGCAGCGCAGCCGGGCACCGATCCAGCGGCTCGCCGACCAGGTCACCGGATGGTTCGTGCCCATCGTCGTCCTTGTCGCTATCGTGAGTTTTGTCGTCTGGGCCATCTGGGGACCGGCACCGGCCCTTGCCTACGCGCTCGTCAACGCGGTCGCCGTTCTGATCATCGCCTGTCCCTGCGCGCTCGGACTGGCGACGCCAATGTCGATCATGACCGGCACCGGCAAGGGAGCCCAGCACGGCATCCTGATCAAGAACGCCGAAGCGCTCGAAACGCTGGAAAAGATCGATACGCTGGTTGTCGACAAGACCGGCACACTGACCCGGGGCAAGCCCGATCTTGTCGACGTAAAACCGCAGTCAGATTTCGACGAGCAGGAGTTGCTGAGCCTTGTCGCTGCTGTTGAGAGAGGAAGCGAGCATCCGCTCGCCCACGCGATCGTCGAAGGGGCTCAAAGCAGAGGCGCTGCCATTCTCGACGCTTCCGATATCGAGTCCGTGACCGGCGAAGGCATCCAGGCAAATGTCGACAAGCGCCGGGTCGCGATCGGGAATGAAAAGATGATGGAGCGCATAGGGGCGCTCGAAGAAAGCTGGCGGTCCTCGGCCAATGAGGGTCGAAGCCTCGGACAGACGGTGATGTTCGTGGCCGTGGACGGGGCACCGGCAGGCCTTATCGCTGTCGCCGATCCGATCAAGGAAACCAGCCGCACCGCTATTACCGCGCTGCATGAGCGCGGCATCAAGATCGTGATGCTTACCGGCGACAGCGAAGCCACCGCGCGTGCGGTAGCAAGCCAGGTCGGTATCGACGAAGTCGAAGCGAATGTCTCGCCCGAGGACAAACATCGCAAGATCGAGCAGTTGAAGAGCGAGGGTCGCCGGGTCGCTATGGCCGGCGACGGCATAAACGACGCACCCGCGCTTGCCGCTTCGCATGTCGGCATCGCGATGGGAACGGGTACCGATGTCGCGATCGAAAGCGCGGGCGTGACATTGGTGCGCGGCGACCTCGTCGGCGTTGTTCAGGCGCTCGTCCTGTCTCGGGCCACTATGCGCAACATCAGGCAGAACCTGTTCTTTGCCTTCGCCTATAACGCGCTCGGCATTCCGGTCGCCGCAGGTGTTCTCTATCCGTGGACCGGGTTGCTTTTGAACCCGATGATCGCGGCCGCGGCGATGAGCCTGTCCTCGGTATCGGTGATCGGCAACGCCCTGCGCCTGCGCGGCCTCGCTCTTCCCAAATTCGATACCTGAGCGATGGGCACGGGAGGGAGATGGCAAGAGTGACGGATTAGACGATGCAGGATCAAAACCAAATCTCTGAGAAATCGCGCGAATGGCGCGGTGCTCATCCAGCGCTCTGGATCGCGATATTCGGAATTCTTATCGCATTCGCCTGGGAGATGCTTCAGCTTCCTTTCTACCAGTCGGGAGATCTGTCGCCTGCCGAGGCAGCACGTCGCTGCGGCCTGGCCTCGTTCGGCGATGCCGGGATCATGGTGGCCGCTTATCTCGGCGCCTCTGTCGGCAGTGGTAAAACGCCGTGGCTCGTAGACTGGCCGATCTCGCGTTTGGTCGTGTTCCTGGGAATCGGCCTGGCCATTACTGCCATGGTCGAAGTGCTGGCTGTCGGTGCCGACTGGGGGTGGTCCTATAGTGCAATCATGCCGCTTGTGCCCGGGACCAAAATCGGCCTGGTACCGATCGTGATGTGGGTCGCGGTTCCCACCGCCACCTTGTGGCTCGCGCGCCGTCTCGGCACCGGACCCCGCTGATCGCAAACCGGGATCTCCTATCCCTCGACAGCTGCCGGCTGCGGTCCCGATGGTGATCGACTTACCCGAAATCCGGCAATCAGGGCCAGCAGCGTGAGCAATTGCGCGCCGATCGTCTCGACAGTCGGGAAGAAGCCGAGTTCGGCGAGGCGCGGCAAGCCGGCGATGAAAGTGGCGGAAAGAACTCCGGCCTCCTGGAAAGCGCCCACGCCCTTGCCCGCGAGAATGACCGCAAGGATCGCAATCAGGATAGCACTGTAGCGGAAGAACTGGGTGATCGGCAGTTTGCGGCTGTAGCGCAGCATGGCCCAAGCAATGAGCGCCAGCAGCGCTACTGCCGACAAGGCACCTAACAGTATGATGCCGCTGCTCTGCGGGTTCCACAGGGCAGCGTAGAACAGGATAGTCTCGAAAGCTTCGCGGTAGACCACGACAAAGGCGAGCCCGAAGAGAAACCATGCCGATCCGCGCGAAAGCGCCTTGCCCATTTTTTCCTGGATATAGCGCCGCCACTCCTCGGCCTGGGATTTGCCGTGCATCCAGATCCCGACCGATACGAGAATGACAGCCGCAAGCAGCGCGCCGATCCCTTCGGTCATCTCGCGGCTCGCCCCGCTGATGCTTACGAAGTAGGTTGCTACGACCCAGGTGGCGACACCTGCGAAAAGAGCAGCGATCCAGCCACCATGGATATAGGGCAATACCTCGGAGCGCTGCGACTTTTTCACAAAGGCGATCATGGCGATCACAACCAGAAGTGCTTCGATCCCCTCGCGCAGCAGGATGGTGAACGCCCCGAGAAAGGTCGAGATTTCGCTGGCCGCCTCAGGAGCCAACGCTCCCTCGGCTCTGGCCAGCAGACTATCGATGCGAGCCCTTAGTTGCTGTAGTTCGGATGGATCCGCACCGGACTCTATTCCGGCCCGAAATTGCCCGAGCGCCTGTTCTACCTCGCGCATCAAACCGCCATCGCGCGTTGCAAGGAGGGCCTCCAGGGGTTCGAACCCGTCGAGATAGGCAGACAGGGCAAGCTGCCGCGCTTCTTCACGGTCGCCAGCCCGATAGGCTGACAGGCTGCGATCGAGCGTATCGCGAACGAAAGCGAGCGAACCTGTGTCATTTGCCTGTCCCACCGCATTGGGATTGGCGCGAAGATAGGCCATGACGGCGAGCGCACGGTCCTCTCCGATCTCCTCGGCCAGACTTTCCGGTGTGAGCGCGGCGAGCGTCTCGAGATCGGGGACAAGCTGGCGTATGCCATCATCTTCCCGCCAGATACGCTCGCCTTTGGCCACATCTTCAAAAGCAATGCTGCCGGCATAGAATGCAAGCGCCCAGCGATCCTCGTCGGACAGCGATGCGAAGCTGGCCATGGACGTTCCTTCAAGCCCCTGCGTGATGACCTGGTAAAGCCCGAACGCACTGCGCTGCCGTGCCCGGTCGATATCGGTAAAGTCTATCGGCGGGGGATCGAGCGCCTGCATTGCGGCCGGTGGCGCACTTCCGGCGGCGCCGTGACACGAGGCGCAGTTCTGCGCGAAGAGAGTGCGGGCGCGGACAAGGTCGGGCGCCTGCGAAGGGGCGAGCGGAACCGGGTAGGCTGTCAGCAACGAGGCTGCCAGCGCGCGCGCGAAGCGCCCAACTTGCTCGGCAGGTTCCTTGTTGGCGATCAGAGCTCGCAGCTGGTCCGATCGGCGGATGAGTGCTTGATTGTCTTTAGTGTCCGGAAATGCAGCGACCTGCCGCGCCACGACATCGGAAAACTCCACCATTTCGCGATATTCGAATTCGTCGGCAACACGTCCCTCGGAAACCGCGGAGGCGTAGTCGACCGCGATATAATCGAGCAGACGCCAGGTGGTTCGCACATCGGGTTCTTCCGCGTTCGCGGTGACGGACAGACACAGCGCAAGCGCCAGCAGAATGAGCCGCAGTGCCGGATGGACGGTGGCGGAGACGATGCGATGCATGAGGGGTCTCTATATCTGTTGCAATTAATTCGCAATAGCAGAGTCTAGACGGAAACGTATTTCCCTCAATCCGCAATCGCGGGCATATTCTGGAGTTTAGGTAGAGCGCAGTTCGCCACGTGCCTGTTTGAAGACTTCGGCACTTCCCCACACCGCCAGTCCTGCCATGATGCTCGCCACAACCAGATCGGGCCACGCACGGCCGGTGCCGAAAACGCCAATCGCTGCCGCCAGCACGGCGATATTACCGATCGCGTCGTTGCGCGAACAGATCCACACCGAGCGCATGTTCGCATCGCCCGAGCGATACCGGAACAGCATCGCGGCGACGGCGAGATTTACCGCCAAAGCAAGAGAACCGATGGCGCCCATCGTTCCCGGGTCGGGCGACGCCCCGACAAAAAAACCCCAGATGGCCGAGCCGAGCACCCACAGGCCGAAAGCCAGCATGGTCGCCGCCTTTACGAGAGCCGCACGCGCGCGCCAGACGAGCGCCATGCCCGCTACGCCGAGACTGATAGCATAGTTTGCCGCATCACCGAGAAAGTCGAGCGCGTCGGCCTGCAAGGCGCGCGAATCCGCAGCAATGCCTGCCACGATCTCCACACCGAACATGATTGCATTAAGGCCCAGCGCGATCCACAGAATGCGCCGCCATGTCGGATCGTTGTTGTTTGCACCGCCCTCATCGGGACCGCAGCAGGTCTTTCCCATTTACTCGACTCCTTGCGTCGATCCGCCCTATGCACCTTGTAGTAACTACAAGGTCAAGCCGCAGGAGCCTTTGTCATGAGAATTGGTCAACTTGCCCGGATAACCGGCGTCAAATCCGAAACAATCCGCTTCTACGAGCGCGAAGGTATCCTCGCTGCCCCTCCGCGCACGAAGGCCAATTATCGCGACTATGGACCTGCAGAGGAAGCGCGCCTTAACTTCATACGGCGCGCGCGTGATCTCGGCTTCTCGATGGCACGCATCAGGGAATTGCTCGATCTCTCCGATGATGCCGACCGGTCCTGCGCGGGCATTGACGCTCTGGCCAGAAGCCATCTCGGCGAAGTCGAGCGCAAGATCGCCAGCCTGGAGGCGTTGCGGACGGAGCTTGGGCGCATGATCGCTGCCTGCGAGCAAGACACGGTAGGCGATTGTCGCATCATCGATGCACTTGCCGGTACCACCGAGCCTTGATGCCCGCGCCTCGTGCGCCAGTTCGGTCAGGCTCGCCGATGCACGGCTTTTGTCCGCCGCCCCTAAGAGACTTAACTTCGGGAAGGCCGACGAGTGCGAAGCTGCCCGTGTCGCCATCCCGGGTCTGTCGAACGGGTTATGATGCTGCTGTCGGCCAGTTCCAGACGGCCATTTTTTCAATGCTCATATCCTCCATCGTGTAGGCGATCCCGCCGACGCCAAGCCCGGAGCGGCGCAGCCCTGCAAAAGGCATCCAGTCGACGCGGAATGCCGTATGGTCGTTCACCATCACCGCCGATCCCGTCAGAGACCTGATGCAATGATTGGCGATTGACAGCCGATCGCTGAATACAGCGGCCTGAAAGGCGTAAGGCAGGGCATTGGCCTGCTCGATAGCCAGGTCGATATCGTCATAGCCATACACGCAGATCACGGGGCCGAAGATTTCTTCCTGGGATACCTTGGCGCTTTCCGGAGGATCAACAATGACGGTCGGGGAGAAAAGAGTGTCACTCAGACGGCTTCCCCCGCACACCAGGGTGCCTCCTGCTGCGATGGCTTCATCGACCCAGCGTTCGACGCGGTCAACTTCCTCCGTTCGGATCAGGGGTCCGCATTGGGTCTCAGCATCGGCGGGATCGCCCACGACCAGCTTTTCGGCAGCTCGCCCTAGGTCATTGGCGAAGTCTTTCAATTCTGCAGCAGGGACGAATACGCGCTGCACGGAAACGCAGACCTGACCCGAATGATAGAACCCGCCTTTTAGCAACGAGGCGATCACTGCTGCGCGCTCCACGCCGCTGTCCACGATTACCGGCGCCGCACCGCCGTGCTCGAGAGCAATGCGGGTTCCCGGCGCCAGCTTCGAGCGAAGCATCCAGCCGATTTTCGCAGAACCGATGAATGAGAAGAACGCCGTGCGCGGATCGGTTACCATTCTTTCGGCGACATTGTTGCTGCACGGAGCGAACCGGCACCAGGCCCCGGGCAGGCCGGCTTCATGGAGAATGCCCACGAAGCTCTGGCATGAAAGAGGCGTTTCCAGCGCAGGCTTGATGAGAACGGGGCACCCGGCTGCTACCGCCGGTCCAACCTGATGGACGATTAGGTTGAGCGGGTGATTGAATGCCGAGATCGCCACGACAGGACCGATCGGCTCGCGGAAGGTATATGCCGTCCTTCCCGCACCCGCTTCTGTCAGGTCCATGGGGATCTCGTGACCGCCGCCATCGCTGAGCGCCTGAACGCACAAGTCGACGCTGTTGATCGCGCGACCGGCTTCCACGCGCGCATCGACCAGGGGTTTGCCGCCCTCCCTGACGATCTGGAGAGCCAGATCCTCGGCTCGTTCGCGCATGATATCCGCAGCCCGCCGGAGGATGGCGACACGCTCGTGCACGGCAAGCCAGCCATGGCGGTCGCGGTGGAGCAACTGCGCTTCATTCAGCCATTCATCGATTTGAGCCCAGCCAACAAGCGGTACTTCTGCAATCGGCGAGCGGTCGAAAGGATTGTGAACGATCGTTTTCATAGCTCACACACCTTTGCGCCGAGTTCATCAATCAGCACCTTCTTGTTTTCGGAATAGTCGACGGGCAGATCGACAAGGTGCACGCCGCCAGCCTCGAATGCGGCGTTCAGGACCGAAACCAGATCCGCACTTCGCTCGACACGGTGGCCGGTCGCTCCATAGCTTTGTGCGTAGGTGACAAAGTCGGGATTGGAAAAGGTCAGGCCGTAGTCCGGAAAGCCAAGCTGGTCCTGCTTCCAGCGGATCATCCCGTATGCTGCATCATTCAGAACGAGAACGACAAGGTTCAGTCCAAGCCTGACGGCCGTTTCCAGTTCCTGCGAGTTCATCATGAACCCGCCATCGCCGCATACCGCGAGCACTCTGCGCCCCGGCGCCAGCATCGCAGCCATCATGGCGGATGGAAGGCCAGCACCCATCGTCGCCAATGCATTGTCGAGCAGGATGGTGCCAGGCTCGTGGGCGATGTAGTTTCTGGCGAACCAGATCTTGTAGATGCCGTTGTCGAGCGCAACGATATCATCGCGCGCCATTACGCTGCGTACGTCGGCAACCACGCGCTGGGGGACCATTGGAAAACGTTCGTCGTCGCTGGTCTCGGAGATGTGCGATGCAATCTCGTGATGCAGGGCGGTATAATAGCTGCGGTCGCACTGCAGCTTGCCATCCAGGCGGTTTCCCAGCCGCTCGACCGATCCGGCGATGTCGCCGATGACCTCGAGCTGCGGGAAGTAGACCTGATCGACTTCGGCTGCCTTGTAATTGATATGGATGACGGTCTGCCCGCCCGGCTCCATGAAGAAGGGCGGCTTCTCCACCACGTCGTGACCGATATTGACGATCAGATCGGCCTTTTCGATTGCGCAGTGAACATAATCGCCCGACGATAGCGCCGCGGTGCCCAGATAGAGCTCGCTATCTTCATCGACCACGCCCTTGCCCATCTGGGTGTCGAAGAAGGGAAAGCCGGTATCAGACACGAATTTGCGCAACGCTTTCGAAGCGCGGCGGCGGTTCGCTCCGGCACCGATCAGGAGCAATGGCCGCTCAGCCGCGATGATGCGCTCGGCCGCTTCGTCGAGCGCAGCATCTCCGGCGACCGCATAACGCCTGTCATGCGGCGGTATGACCGGTTCGATCGTTTCCTCTTCAGCGATATCTTCGGGCAGTTCCAGGAGGACGGCTCCGGGTCTTTCTTCCTGCGCCAGGCGGAAACCTTCGCGAACGAGAGAGGGGATGCGGTTGCCGTTCACAATCTGGGTCGAAGCCTTGCAGAGCGGAGTGAACAGGGAAACGACATCGACGATCTGGAACTGGGCCTGTTTCGATGTCTTTATCGGCTTCTGTCCGGTAATGATGACAAGCGGAAAGGCCCCGAGCGCGGCATAGGCCGCCGGTGTGGTCAGGTTCGTCGCCCCAGGCCCGAGAGTCGCCAGGCACACACCTGCCTTGCCGGTCAGGCGGCCATAGGTCGTCGCCATGAAGCCAGCGCCCTGTTCGTGACGGGCCAGAACCAGCGTGATGGCGGAAGTTCGCAGCGATTCCAGAAGATCCAGGTTTTCTTCGCCTGGAACGGCGAAAACATATTCGACGCCCTCGGCTTCGAGTGCGGCGACCATGAGATCGGATGCTTTCATTCGTTGGTCCTCATTTTACGAGTTGCAGGGCGGTTTATGCCGTGCGCTGCCAAGCTGCTTGCCCACAGCGACCGACCCGATCGCCGCGCTTGTCAATGGTCGTGGTCATGGTCGTGGTGATGGTTCTTCTCGACCTGATGGTCCGGGATCATGTCCGGATCACACTCCGCAGCGAGACAGGCTTCGAACGTTGCATGGGCGATGGCGTGCTGCGTCTCGAGCATACCGCGAGCCCGCGCCTTCACATCCTCGAAAGCCTGCAGCGAAGATTCGGCAGGAACGATATGCGCCTCAAGCGCGCGATAATGCTCACTGATGCTCCAGACATGGACGTGATGGACGTCGGCCACGCCTTCTGTGTCACGCAGGTCGCTCACAATGCGATCGAACTCGCTTTCGCCCGGCACCGCACCCATCAAGAGCCGCACCGTGCGAGGCAACAAAGTGACGCCCTGCCAGATCACATAGGCAGCAATGACCACAGTGATGATCAGATCGGCAATATAAAGTTCGTATCGCAGAATGAGTACGCCAGCCACGATCACACCGACCGAAGCCAGCGCATCGGACACATTGTGCAGAAAGGCGGCTTTCATGTTGAGGGAGTTCTTCGAGCTGGCGTAAACCATCACCGCCGTAACCACGTCGATCACCAGCGCTATCCCGGCGACCCAGATTACGGTCCACCCCTCAACGGGTTGAGGGTCTGCGAAACGGTTGATCGCCTCGACGAGCAGATAGAAACCGATGATAAGCAAAGTCGTCAGATTGATGAGCGCCGCGACGACTTCCGCACGAGCATAGCCGAAGGTCATAAGCTTGTCGGCTGGCCGGCGCCCGATCCGCCTCGCAAACAGAGCCAGTCCAAGCGATGCCGCGTCGCTGAAATTGTGCAGCGCATCGGCGATCAGTGCGAGCGAACCCGACAATATCCCCCCGATGATCTGGGCGACAGTCAGCAGGACGTTGAGGGCGACGGCCAATACAAGGCGGCCGTCGCTCATGCTTTCTTCGCCGTGACTGTGTCCGGCATGACCGCCCGATTGTGCCACTACCTGCCTCCTTTTTCTGTTCTCTTGGTCGTCGTAACGGACTGCGCGGGGGAATGCTGGAACGTGCTGTTCGAGACATCGAGTTCGCGCGACAGTTCTCCAAGCGCCGAGATCGCGAGGCCGAGCAGCGCGAACCCTCCGACGAATGCCAGGAGCGTAATATGATTGGCGGCGACCGATCCGGTTCCCATGCGAAGCAGCGCGCGCGCCGATGCAACTATAAGAAAGCCCGGGATAATAGCCGCTAGCCAACCTCGCCCGTTGTCGGTGAATCCGTGCAGCGCCCAAAAGGTCAAGAGAGCGATCCCGATGAAAAACAGGGAAAAGAGGACAAGTAGCGCAAGCTGGTCCATCCTGCTCACTTGGGCGGATCGGTATTCATCGATCGCCTGGCGTCCTATTTCCAGGTTCGCAAAAACAAGCGCTGCAGACACCGCCATTGCTGTCGTCGCGGATGCAGCAGCGGCAGCACCCAAGATAACGCTGTAAGGCAGGATATCGGACGCCATCGACACCGAGATGCGACGTACCAGGGTTGGCCTATCGGAGCATCGCTCAGGTCCGTCATCATCCGGTCTGAGTTTTGCGTATCGACCAAGCTCGTTGAAAATCAGAAGCAGCAGGCCGCCCGCCAGCATCAAACCAGTGAGTGTCCAGCGGGTGAGAGGAGATTGTCCCAGCGGAAGAGTTAGCAAGACGGCAAGGGCGGCAAAAGCACCCGAAACGCCGCCCGGCAGGAGCGGATGCAGGAAGCTCCAACTGCCTTTTGCCAATTTGCCGCCAATCATGACCCCGATGCCTGATAGCATCGCCAGGACAAGGACCCGCGAAAGGTCCTGCGCGGCAAACAAGGTATCGATTAGCGTCAATTCCTCTTCTCGCCGTGGACGGTTCCCGCCTCGTCGTGCACATCCATATGCGTATCGCGCAGGATCTGCACTCCGCCGTAAAGCGCTATGCAGGCGACCGCTATTCCGACCACTAGGTCGGGCCAGTTGGCACCGGTAATCAGCACAACGATGCCGGCGATGATGATCCCGCCATTGGAGATGAAGTCGTTGAAGCTGAAGGTTGTCGCCGCCCGCATATTGACGTCCTTGTTCTCCACCTTCTGCAACAGGCGCAGGCAATAGAGATTCACCAGTCCCGCGACGAACGCCATCGCCATCATCAGCATGCCGCCCGGATCGGAACCTTCCACGAACCGTCGGTAAGCATCGAAAATGACCCCAGCGGAGAAGACCAGCAGCATGATGCCGGAGAAACGCGCGGCCCCGCGTTTCCAAGTCCGCGAGCGGGTTAGCGCAAGCAGGCTGAGCGCATAAACGATTGCATCCGATGAATTATCGAGGCCGTTTGCCAACAGCGCGTTGGAATCGGCAAAATATCCGACCGCGAAGAAGCCGATCGCGATGGCGACGTTAAGCCACAGGACAACCCACAGGGTCTTGCGCTTTTCGGGCGACCCGGCATCGACCTCATGTCCGCCACTCATGCTGCGTCCTCCCCGGTTTGTACCCAGCTTTCCGCATGACTACGCTGTGATGGCCGGAAAAACTTCATTTCGGCGCGGAAGAGTGAGGATGACAATTTCCAGCCCCGCTCTTCCCATTTGCTGTCGCCGATCATGGCGATCCGGCCGAAACAATCCTTATGCCGGATGTCGAACTTGAGATCGCGCCAGAGACCTCCGAAGTTCCAACCCGAAAAGTCAGGCGCGAGCTCGATCACCATCGGGACGGTACCGGCCTCGCGCTCTGCGATATGTTCGAATTGGGGAATAAAGCGGTCATAGGCTTCATCCCCCAGCCTGCCTCCGGCGCGTATCCAGAGCAGTCCGTTCTCTTCCTTCAGTGCCAGCACCGTTTTTTCCTTTCCCGATCGGTCATGCGATGTCCTTCAGCTCGCGCTGCTCATCGCTTGTCACGTTGCGCCGCAGCCGGTCCCACCAGCGCTGTCGCCAGGTCCGGTCATCTTCTCTGGTACTGAAAACCAGCTTCAAAATTGCGGGCAAGACGAAGAGGGTCAGAGCGGTAGCGGTGATCAACCCTCCGATGACCACTGTCGCCAAAGGACGCTGCACTTCCGCGCCGGTCCCCGTCGCAATCGCCATCGGCACGAAGCCGAGCGATGCAACGAGCGCGGTCATGAGAACCGGCCTCAGGCGCGCCAGGCCACCGGCCACGATGGCGTCATCGAGCGCCATGCCCCTGTCGAGCCGCTGACGGATCGCAGTCACCATCACGAGCCCGTTCAAGGTCGCTACGCCCGACAGGGCGATAAAGCCTACCGCCGCAGAAACCGAGAATGGCATCCCGCGCAGGGCCAAGGAGAATATTCCGCCTGCCAGGGCCAGCGGGATCGCGCTGAACACGGCGAATGCCGGCACCCAGCCCCCGACCGCCATGTAGAGCAACAGGAGAATGACCGCGAACGCGATGGGAATGACGATCTGAAGTCTTTCCTGGGCAGCCTGGAGGTTCTGGTATTGACCGCCCCACTCGATAAACGCGGCAGCGGGCAGTTCGACCTGCGCCGCAACCCTTTCCTGCGCCTCTTCGACGAAAGACCCGAGATCGCGCTCCCGCACATTGGAGGAGACGATGACCAGTCTGCGTCCCTGTTCCCGGCGTACCTCCGCGAGACCATCCACCACACGGAACTCGGCAACCGAGCGTAGCGGTATGGTTGCCCCGTTCGGGAGAAGCACCGGCAAAGCACCGAGCTGGTCGAAATCGTCGCGGGTCGCGTCCGACAACCGCACAACCACATCGAAGCGGCGATCGCCTTCGAAAACGAGGCCCGCAGGCCGACCGCCCAGTGCGATCGCCACCGATTGCGCAACGTCTTCGACCTTCAGCCCGTAACGGGCAATCGCTGGCCGATCGAAGGCAATATCGAGGGTGGGGAACCCGGTCACTTGCTGGACCTTGACGTCCGCGGCGCCGTCGACATTGCGCAGCACGCCCGCAACCTCGTTCGCCGCCGAGGTCATGGCGCTGAGATCGTCTCCGTAGATCTTGACGGCAACATCTCCGCGAACGCCTGCGATCAATTCGTTGAACCGCAATTCGATCGGTTGGCTGAACTCGTAAAGGTTGCCGACGAGACTGCTGAGGGCGCTCTCCATTTGCGCGACCAACTCGTCCTTGGCGAGGTCGGGATCGGGCCATTCCTCACGGGGTTTGAGGATCACGTACGCATCGGAAGCGTTCGGCGGCATCGGGTCACTGGCCACTTCCGCCGTGCCCGTCCGCGAAAAGACGAGCTCGACCTGCTCAAACTGCTCGAGCCGGTCCTCGACCCGCCTTTGCATCGCGAGCGAACGTTCGAGCGATGTCGAAGGAATACGCAGCGATTGCACGGCGATGTCGCGCTCGTCCAATTGCGGTGTGAACTCGCTCCCGAGGAAGCTGAACACGAAGGCCGCAAAGGCGAAGATGCCGACGCCCATGCCGATGACCGGCCAAGGGCGGGTGATCGCCCTGCGGACCAGCGGTCCGTATCGCTCCTTGGCGATCCGGATCGGCTTGACCTCCTTTTCCGTCAGCTTCTTGTTGAGCAGGATGGCGATCATTGCCGGGACGAAGGTCAGCGACAACACGAACGCCGAGGCGAGCGCGAGCATGACCGTGATCGCCATGGGCGAGAAGGTTTTGCCTTCGACCCCGGTAAAGGTCAGAAGCGGTGCGAAGACGAGAAGTATGATCGCCTGCCCGTACACAGTCGGCTTGATCATTTCCTGCGCGGCAAGCCGCGTTTCCGTCAACCTTTCGCCCAGTGTGAGAAGCCGGCCTTCGTGTTCCTGCCGGGCCGCGAGCCTCGCGACGCTGTTCTCGACGATGATGACGGCACCATCGACGATCAGGCCGAAGTCCAGCGCACCCAGGCTCATGAGATTGCCCGACACGCCGAGCCGGTTCATTCCGATCGATGCCATCAGCATGGAAAAGGGAATGACCAGCGCCGCGATGATCGCTGCCCGGATGTTGCCCAGCAGCAAGAACAGGATCGCGATCACCAGAAGCGCGCCTTCAACGAGATTCTTCTCGACGGTCGCGATCGTCGCATCGACCAGCGAAGACCGGTTGTAGACGATCTCCGCGACAATTCCTTCCGGCAGGGAGCTGCGAACTTCCTCGAGCCGTTCGGCCGCCTGGGCCGACACGGTGCGGCTGTTCTCGCCCGCGCGCATGAGCACGGTGCCCACGACCGCTTCATCGCCGTTCAGCGACGCCGCGCCCGTTCGCAGGTCGCCACCGATGCTGACCGTGGCGACGTCTCCTACGCGAATGGGGACTCCTTCGCGTGTAGAAACGACCGCCTGCTCGATATCCTCGACACTGCCGAGGCGCGCATCAACTCGGGCGAGGAGGGCTTCGCCTGCCCGCTCGACGAAATTGGCCCCTTCGGCGAGATTGGCCGCTTCCAGCGCATCGATCACTTCGTCGAACGATAAACCGTACCCGGTCAATCGCGCGGGATCGGGTTGGACAAGGTATTGCTTTTCGAAGCCGCCGATCGAGTCGACACCCGCCACACCGTCGACCGACCGCATGAGGGGGGCAACCACCCAGTCCTGGATGGTTCGCAGATAGGCAGCCTTGGCAACATCGCTGTCGAGCCGGTCGCCACGTTCGGTCACAAAGCTCCCGTCGGACTGCCAACCGACCGCTCCGCCCAGCGGTGCTTCCTTGCCGTCAGGAAACTCGTACTCGATGGTATACATGAGCACTTCGCCCAAGCCGGTCGAGATGGGTCCCATCACCGGTTCGGCACCCTCGGGTAGGGAGGCACTTATGGGCGTCAGCCGTTCGTTGACCTGCTGACGCGCAAAATAGATGTCGGTCCCTTCCTCGAAAATCGCGGTCACCTGGCTGAACCCGTTGCGCGATATTGAGCGGGTCATCTCCAGACCCTCGATACCGGCAAGCCCGGTTTCAACGGGATAGGTGACCTGCGTTTCGACTTGCGAAGGCGACAGGGCTGGTGCCTCGGTGTTGATCTGCACCTGTACATTGGTGATATCGGGCACGGCATCGATGGGCAGGCGCAGCAAATTCACCACGCCATAGATTGCCACACCGAGCGTCAGTACGACCATCGCCCAGCGAAAGCGCACGGCGACGTCGAGGATCATGCCGATCAGGCCATGGCGGTGGGAGCGATCCGCGTCCTGCATGTGATCAGTGTCCATGCTCGGCCTCCTCCTTCTCGAGTTCAGCCTTCAGCAAAAAGGCATTGGCGGTGGCGATCCGCCACTGCGCTTCGAGACCGGACTCGATGACCACGCGTCCTCCCGAACGCGCACCGGTGACCACCGGACGGGCTTGAAACCCGCGGCGCGTGCGAACGAAGACCACTTCTGCGCCATCGATTGTCTGGACGGCACTTTCCGGCACCGACATGCGGCCTGTATCGACCTCACCCGAGGGGCGGATACGTGCCTGCAGGAAGGCCCCGGGTTGCAGACCGGGGATCGGTCTTGCCAGCGACAGGACCGCCGTAGCGCTGCGGCTTTCGGGATCGAGCGAGGGAGTGACAGACCGCACGCGCGCACCCACTTCCCGGTTGTCCGCGATTTCCAGCGTCGCCTCGTCGCCAGGCTGGATGCGGCTTGCTTCAGCCGACGGGAGGGCAACCTCGACCTGCATGCCGCTCGGATTCACGACCTGATAGAGTTCTTCCCCGGCATCGACGAAGGAGCCGAGAACGATAGGCGCCGAGGTCACTCGGCCTGCGAGCGGGCTCGTGACCGCAAGGGAGCGCCCGTCGCCGCTAACGCCCGCCGCGGAGACTGCCGCCTGGGCGCGCGCAAGTTCCGACTGGGCGACCTGCAGATTTGCTCGCGCGGCCTCGAGATCCTGCCGTGCGGTGACATTGGCCTCGAACAGGCGGCGCTCCCGATCGTAGGCAGCGGACAGTTCGTTGACCCTCACGCGCGCTGCGCTCAACTGCGCTGCGAGAGCAGCCGCGTCGGCGCTCTCGATGCGGGCAATCGTCTCGCCCTGCCTCACGTAATCGCCCAGCGTTTTGCCGACACTGCGGACCACGCCCGCCGCGCGGGCATCGATGCGGGCACTTGCCGTCGGGCTTGCCGCGACGGTGGCCGGGAAGACCAGCTCGACCGCCGATCCCTGGCCGACGGTTTCGACCACTATCTGGGACGCTTCAATTTGTTCGGCGCCAAGCAGGACAAGGCCTTCGGGAAGCTCGACCTCCTCACTCGTTTCCTCAATGTGCTGGTCGGCACTGCCACTTGGCCACAGCATAAACACTGCAGCGGCGATTGAAACGATCACGCCGATAAAAACGGCCAGACGTCTACGGTTCATTTGGAAATACCTCATTGTGCGCCGAGCCAGATCAGCGTCGCCGCCAGGCGGCCACGATCTTCCTGGGCTTGAATCAATGCTTCACGGATGGTGTCGCGCGCTTCGGCCGCAGCCAGAACTTCGATCAGCGGAAATCTGCCGTTGCGGTAGCCAATCCGAACGAGGCGCAAGGCTTCCTCGGCTTGGGGCAAGGACGTCTCCGCGAGGGTCTCGACCCGCGCTTCGGCTGCCAGAAATTGTCCGCGAGCCTGCGTGACCTCGAGTTCGAAATCGGTGCGGGCAATCGCCTCCCGTGCCGTCGCGGCGCGAAGCCGCGCCTCGGCAGCAGCGATGTTTCCCTGGTTGCGATTACTGAACGGAAACGGGATCGAAACGCCTACGAGGAACGCCTGGTCTCTGCTTTCCTCGAACCGTCGGACACCGGCGGATATCGCCGGATCCGGAATGCCTAAAGAGCGTTCCCGGGCGATCGCGGCATCTGCAGCCTCGCGTTCGGCACGGGCGACCTGAAGACGTAAGGCCGAAGGCGAGGCGAGCAGCGTCGCCGGAGGTTCGATCTCGGGGAACACCGAAGGCACGTCCGTAGCAGGTGTTGCCTCGCCCCAAAGCGCGGCGAGCGCAGTCCTCGCCGCACGGTCGGCGGCCAGGGCCGCTTCAAGCTCCGCGAGCGCCTCCGCAAGTGCCGCTTCGGCACGAAGCGAGCGCAGGGGAGGCTCCCGTCCGACATCGACCAGTACGCCTGCGATCCTGGCAAGCTCGCGATTGCGCTCGACTATGTCCCGCGCGAGTTCCAATCGGGCTGCCGCGGAGACGGCTTCGACATAGCGTTCGCGTACCGATCGCCCTAGCTGAGCAACCGAGAGCGCTCCTGAAAGGGCCGCGACGCGCGCTTCCGCCTGGGCGGCGCGGACGCGCGCTCCCCGTTTGCCGCCCAATTCGAGCCGCTGGCTCAGGGACAAAGTGTACTCGGTGGCCTGCAATCCCGAAAATGCGCCGCTTCCGGCAATGTTTTCGGCTTCGAAAGCAATTTCGGGGTTGGGCCGCAGCCGCGCCTGGTCGACCAGGGCCCGCGCCGCGTCGGCTTCGGCCCGCGGTCCGATCAGGCGCGGATTTTCTGGGGGCTCATCTGCGCTGTCGACGATGCCCGCACGAGCGAGCGCAGCTTCGAGCGTCAGAAGCTCACGCTCCTGCGCCGCCACGGTCGTGGCTTGAGCGGCGAGGAACAGCCCTCCAAGGAGGACCCCTCGCCAATGAATGGCTGACATTTTTCGAAAATTCCTCTGCTGACGATCCGAACTGCGCTGCGGCATGCAGCGCGGTGACGGTCGTCAGGCGCGAGGGGGGCGCTTCAGTCGGTCGGCAATTTCGGAAGCGAGCGCTTCGGCGGGAGGCGCATCGGGAACCACGACCAAGTGAGGGACCGAATTCTTCTGCACGGTGCCGGCAAAGCTCGCCCCGTGATGGCAATGGCCGTGTCCACACACGCCGTGTTGCTCGGCCGGCGCATCCGGATCGCCCGGCACTTCATCGGCGGCTGCGGATGACGCAGACGCGCTATCGAGCGAAGCCAGAACGGGCGTGCTTCCGGGCGCCACTTCGGCACCGCAAGCAGCAGCATCCGCCGCCGTCACGAACACCATCGCGACCAGCATGAGCAGGACGACGAAAGGGTGCAGGGCAAGGCGACGATAGCTTGTAGTCATGGATTCCAATGGCTCCTAGCAAACCGCATCAAGATTGCAAGTTCCGTAACACGATGAAGTATAAGTCTTTTGTTATAGTATAACAGTCCTCGAATACTGTTTCGGTCTTTTAGAACGGCGCGATCAGGCCGCGCGAAGCTCGGGATGCGGATGCTCGCAGCGATGAACTTCGATCGTGACGTGCACATATTCTGCATGCTCTGAAAGTCGGCTGGCATAATTGTCGGGCGCGAGCGGATCATCGGCGATGAGCGAGGCGATGACTGCATACTTGCCGGGACCGATCCGCCAGATGTGCAGATCGCCGATCGCGGCGTCCCGGTCCTCGAGCGCCTCGCGCACCTCTGTGTACCGTTCAGAGGCCGCTTCGGCGTCGACAAGCACGGCAGCGGTATCGCGCAGCAGTGACCATGACCAGCGCCCGATCACGAATGCACCCACCAGCCCCATTGCCGCGTCCATCCATGCCCAGCCGAGGTACATGCCGGCGAGAAGGGCCACGATAGCCAGGACCGAGGTCAGGGCATCGGCAAGCACGTGGAAATAGGCGGAGCGCAGATTGTTATCGGCATGCGCATGGTCGTGGTGATGATGATGGTCATGATCATGCCCATGGTGATGATTGGCACCAAGCAGCCAGGCACTCGCGAGGTTCACCACGAGGCCGAGCACGGCGATCCAGATCGCCTCGGTATAGGCAATCGTGAGCGGACTGACGAACCTTTGAGCCGATTCAACCGCGATCCCGATTGCGAAGATGGCGAGGACAAGCGCGCTCGCGAAGCCGGCGAGGTCGCCCACCTTGCCGGTACCGAATGTGAAACGCGGGTTGTTCGCATGGCGCTTGGCAAACCAGTAGGCGAAGGCCGCGACGCCCAAGGCACCTGCATGGGTCGCCATGTGGATACCATCGGCGAGAAGCGCCATCGATCCAGTCCACAGCCCCGCAACAATTTCGATCACCATCATCGCGGCGGTCAACGCGACAACATAGCGCGTGCGCTGCTCATGCGCGTCGTGCGAAGCGCTCAGAAAGTTGTGATCATGGGCGAGCGGTTTAGAGTCGGCGTGGTGCATGCGAGGCTGATAATCGGTATTACGGAAGGGCGAAACCTGAATGGAGCTTTCGACTCCGAGACCGAGGTGAATTTCGGACCTAGTAATTCCTTCCCGTCAGTCAGACCGAGAATCTGGTATTGCGAAAAGTAGGACCTCACTTCTCGCGATATCCGCTGCATTTACTCTCAATCCTACCTGTGCGATGAGCGTCAGCGTTTGAAAATCAACAAGATACGACAGGTATCCTATCGGTCCGATTCTGTTCATCCCGGGAAGGTCACAAGCTGGCCATGAATGCAAAAGTCATCACGAATTTCCAGCTTGGCAGCCGCGAATCCTCCTCGGCGCCGGATGTCTTGCCCTTGGCTACAGAGCATGCGCTGCAATCCGCCGGAGCTGCTTTCCATGCGCTCGCCGACACCATGCCGCAGATGGTTTGGTCGACTCTTCCCGACGGCTCCCACGATTATTACAATGCGCGCTGGTATGAATTCTCGGGTGTCCCTGTCGGATCAACCGACGGCGAAGGATGGGCCGGGATGTTTCATGAGGATGACCAGGCCGATGCATGGAATAAATGGAACCACAGCCTCGCTACCGGCGAACCGTACGAGGTTGAATATCGCCTGAGGCATCACAGCGGTGATTATCGCTGGATGATCGGTCGTGCGCTGCCGATCCTCAACGAGCAGGGTGAGATACAGCGCTGGATCGGCACTTGTACGGATATCGACGAGCAGAAGCGCACCGCCCTCCAAAACTGTTTGAAAGCGTCCAGGTCCTCAACGGCGCCAGCGCCTTCCTGAACGGTGCAGCACCGGGCGGATCGGGACTTGGCGGAAGCGTCAATCTGCAGCTCAAGAGGGCCGGAGACACCGACCTCAATCGCGTAACCGTTTCAGCCAGCGAGAATGCCCACTTCGGCGGCAGCTTCGATGTCGCTCGCCGCTTTGGCCAGAACGGCGAATGGGGCGTTCGCCTGAATGCAGCCTATCGTGACGGCGAAACGTCGATCGACCGTGAAGATCGCCGCACTCAGGTCGTGGGCGGTGCGATCGATTATGACAGTGGCCCGCTACGGGCAGCTCTCGACCTGGCGTTCCAGAATGTCCGGATCGACGCCTTGCGGCCGAAGGTCACCGTCGGAAGCGCAACGATCCCCGCCGTTCCCGATGGCGATGCGAACTATGCGCAGGATTTCACCTACACCGAACTGCGCGATGTTTTCGGCGCGCTGGCCGTGGAATACGATCTTGCCGACAATGCATTGGCATACTTCAGGGCCGGTGCGCGCGACGGGCGCGAGGAAGGCATTTACGGCGGCATTACCGTTCTCGATGCCGGTAGCGGTGCTGCCGGCGGCACGGCGCTGTTCGTCCCGCGGACCGACAATAACGAAGCGGTCGAAGCTGGCATCCGCGTGAAGTTGGGCGAAGCGATCACCCACGAGTTCAATTTCGGCGGCAATGCCAGCTGGCAGGTGAACCGCAACGCCTATGATTTCCGTTACGGGCCTGGTTTTGCCGGCTACGCCACCAATATCTACGACGCCCCGCAGGTCGAACTGCCGTCTTCGGCCCTCGTCGGCGGCGACCTTGAGGATCCCTTCCCGATTTCGCGGACGCGGCTCTGGAGTGCTTTCGCATCGGACACGATCGGGATGATCGAAGACCGTTTGCAGGTCACGGCGGGCCTGCGCCTGCAATCCATCAATGTGAAGAGCTACAGCTATTTCGGCGGCGACCTGGCGACCGAATACGATGAAAGCGCAGTCACGCCCGTAATCGGCGTGGTCCTCAAGCCCTTCGATGGCCTGTCGCTATATGGCAACCGGATCGAGGCGCTCCAGCAAGGTCCGACAGCGCCCCTCGATCCGGCGCTCGTCAGCAATCCGGGAGAGGTGCTCGCGCCCCGCAAGTCGCTGCAGTACGAGGTTGGAGGCAAGCTGGCACTGGGCGATGTCTTCGTCGGTCTCGGCGCCTACCGCCTTGAGCGACCGGGAGAGGGTGTGCTTGCCGACGGCAGCTTCGGATACCTCGGGGATCAGACGCACCAAGGCATCGAGTTCACGGTCAACGGCGATCTGACACCCAGCCTGAGACTGATCGGCGGCGCAGCTCTGACCGATGCGAAGCTCGTCAGCGGCAACGAGGTACCTGGCGTTTCCGAATACACCGCCAATGCAGACTTGGAGTGGGACTTGGGCTTTGTGCCTGGCGCGACGATCACAGCGCGTGCAGTGCACACGGGTCCGCAGTGGGTCGATGCCGCCAACACGCTCGAACTCGATAGCTGGACGCGTATCGATCTCGGTGCGCGCTACGTCTTCGCGGCGGACGACACGCCGGTCACGCTCCGCCTTTCGGCCGATAATATCACGAACGAAAAGTACTGGGCCAGCGCGTTCGACGTCTTTTCTGCCGCACTGCTGCAAGGAACCCCGCGCACAATCAAAGCCAGCATCTCTGCCGACTTCTAAGTTGGGCTGCGATGGGTCCGCTAGTGGTCAGTCCGGTCCTGGTCGACAAGGCGCAGATAGCGGACATTCGGCTTGCGACCCGTGAGCGGACATTGGTCGCATTACACCGCTGTGTGAAAGCAGTCGTTGGGTTGGAATGGAGAGAACTCCGGCGATCGGGTGCTGCTCAACCCAACATAGATCCGGCGTCGGAGGCAGCTGTAGGGTAAGCAAACATAGTCGATTTAATATCGTCCGCATTAAGCCCATGTCGGATGGCTAAGCCGAAGATATTGATCAGTTCGTCAGCGTCAGGGCCGACCAGGTGAGCCCCAAGGATGCGTCCTGTTCCAGTTTCGACCAGCACCTTGTGGCCGTAGATCTCTTCGTTCAGCCGCCTTGCCGAAAACCAACCTGGGTGCGATCCAGCATTCACCGTGAAATCCAAACCTGCCTCGTGCGCCTCGCTTTCCAGCATTCCGACCCGCGCCGCCGGCGGCTCCGTGAAAAGTGCACTAGGAACCCCACAATAGTTCGGAGCTCGGCCGCTATCTTCGAGTATGTTCTCAAGAACCACTTTGGCATCATGACTGGAGACCGGAGTCAGTGGCGGACCATTTGCAGCAGCGTCACCCGCCGCGAAGACTTTGGGGTTGCTTTGGCTTCGTAGTTGAGCGGTAAGCACCAAGCGACCCTCGTCACAGGCGACGTCTCCCGCCCCCAGATCGAGCGAACCGATCGCAGGGACTCTTCCGGCAGCGTGCACCACCAAGTCCCCTTCGATCCTGCGGTCGCCAGCATGGACGGTCAGAACGCCGCCTCTCTTCGCTACGCTGTTCACCTCGGCGTCCACGATTTCAATGCCGAGATCGTCGAAACTCGGCATGAGCCAATCGACCGTGTCAGGGTCGAAGGCTTTCAGAATGCGGCCTCGTTGGATGATGGTCACCTTTGCACCTGCCCGCGCCGCGAGGTGGGCAAATTCCGCAGCTATGTATCCACCGCCGACGAATACGATCCGATCTGGAAGGGTTTCGAGTTCTAGGAATGCATCGCTGTGGGTCAGCAACGGCTCGCCTTCGATGCCAAGTGATCGAGGCTCCGCCCCCGTCGCGATAAGAGCGTGGGAAAAACACAGTTCGGTCTCGCCTATCACGATCCGGCCGGGGCCAGCGAAGCGAGCCGTGCCGTGGAAGGTCGCGACGCCCTTTCGCTCGTAGCGAGCTTCCTGCTTTTCAGGGACGGGGTCGGTGAAGCTGCGCTTGAATGCCTGGAGGTCACCCCAGTCAATCGAAACAGAACCTTCGATACCCTTCCCCTTCAATCGCCTGTGTGCAGCGAGCGCTTCCTCTCCACTCACCATCATCTTTTTCGGATCGCACCCTCGGAGCGCGCATGTGCCACCGTAGGGCCTGTAATCGATAACCGCGCAACGCTTCCCGGCGTCGGCCATCTGGTGGACCGCGACCTGCGCAGCCGTTCCCGATCCGATCGCAATGAAATCGAAAGCCTCAGCCATTGCAGCAGTCCCCTTCCTGTATCGGAGGACAGCGAACTGTGCCGTAGGAGCAGAACACGCAGCAATCGCCGTGGAGCGGCTTGAGACGCACGCCGCAGCCCGTGCAAGTGTAGAAGAACATGCAGGCGTTGGTCGGCATTTCCATGTCTTCTTCATGACCGCATTCGGGGCAGCGCAAGCGCGAGATCAGGATCGGATCAGCCATAGAGGAAGGCACCTGTCAGCAGCGCAGCACCGATGGCAATCCCTATGGCGGTCAGCGCTCGATAGGTCGGTGATCCGCATGCACTGTCCGCCGGGCATGTTTGTGCCTGCCTAAACTGCCAGAGCAAACGGAGGGTCGCAGCGAGGAGAAGAGCCGACGCGAGGGTCAGCAGGGGGAGGCGATAGGGGGCTACGACAGGCGAGATGCTGCCAAGCCACGCGGAACCCACACCAACTGACGTAAGCGTCAATGGGAGTGCACAGCAAGCAGCTGCTCCGAAGGCAGCAAAGACACCGCTGCCCGCCGCTAATCCGTTCCACCATGTGCTGAAGCTGCGCACCAGTCGTCCCTTTCCAAAACCCGATTCCCGCAATTATTTACAGTCTGTAGCAACTACAGACTCAAGGGGTTTCGTGTGAAAATCGGTGATGTATCGAAACAGACCGGATGCAAAATCGAGACAATCCGATATTATGAGCGGATAGGAGTCATCGACCCGCCTCCACGAAGGGGCGCTTACCGCGACTACGGTCCTCGGGACATCGAGCGGCTGCGTTTCGTTCGGCGTGCGCGCGAACTCGGCTTCTCCCTTGAAGAGGTGCGGGCGCTGCTCGACCTCACACCGGGGCCCGATGTGCATTGCGATCAAGTGCAATCAATCGCGGAACAGCATCTCGGGAACGTCCGCGCCAAGCTGGCGGACCTCGCGCGCATGGAAACTGCTCTGACAAAATTGATCAGGCAGTGTGGCACTACCAGTGATGATCGGTGCCCGGTATTGGAAAGCTTAGCCGGCGAAGGCTAATCCAGCAGATCCAAGCTACGGACCAACGTTCCATCCAACACTCACAATTGACTCAGCCTGCCAGAGCAGAAAAGCAAGCGGTCCGCTTTCGGGCACCTTGCTATGCGCGGGCTACGTCCAGAATCCGGGCGTATTGTGTTGAAAAACTCTGCCACCCGTTTTGGTCGGTAACACTAGAACTTTGGCACGCCTCGTAGTGTAACAATGATTCAAGCGGCAAGCTCACTCTGAATTTTTGTTGCCCGAAATTAACCTCCGGCGCGGCGGGGCCGACTTTTTCAACACAATACGGGCGTAAAGCTGACATTGATATCGCCAACTCGCATAGGGAGAAATTGAATTTGGAGTCCCGAAAAAGGCATCGAACCAATGCATTAGACGGCTTTTGAGGGCCTTTTGAGGGCTTTTTGGAGACGACCGAATTCCTAGCTATCTGATAACACGTAAAAAATTATTTCGAATGTGATGCCTCTTCTGGGGCAGGTCAGTAACCTGCATCCTCCGGGATGGTCAGGATATTCTTGCCATCTCGCTGCAAGACCCGCGGCAGGACAGGCAAGATCGTGCGCGCCAGCGCGCGATCTACGCAGTCCGCAGCACTGTTCGCCTTGGACAACAGTTCCAGGTTCAGTCGGGTCGGGAAAATGACCGTGCGCTCGCCCGATTTGCCCATCTCCAGAGCACGATTGGGTGACAGCCATTCTGCATCCACCGTCTCATAGCCATCGCACGCGGCAATCTGGCGTTCGGGGGCTCGAGCGACGTAGAACCAGGTGTCAAACCGTTTCTTCATGAAGACCGGGGTAATCCACCGGGCAAAATCGGTGAGACTGTCGAGCCGCAAGATCACATCGGACTGCCGGACGACATCGAGGAACGATCTTTCGCCCTGTTCGACTGCCCTGCGGCTGTCCGGGTCACAGGCCCCTTCGAAAGGGCTGCCATCGCGGTTGACCGCCAGCAAAATGCCAGCCTCCTCGTAAGCTTCGCGGATCGCAGCGATCTTTAAAATTCTCTGGGTCGTATCGACCTGATCCCACCCGTCAGAGTAAGCGGCCCATTCCTCCAAAGAATCATCTGAATGGGGTTTCCCGCCAGTGAAGACCAGTGCTCCAGATGCGAAGTCGATCTGATGATGTCGCTTCACCATGAGAACCTGAAACTCCGGTTCATCCCGCACCAGCAGCATGGTGGCGGCAGGCACCGCCTCGGCAGGTTTCTGCTCGGTCATTTCCACTCTTCTCCCCGGATGTAGCCAATATCGGTGCCGGGCGGCCGTGATCGAAGCGTTTCCAGCGTATGGTCTTATCAGTTCCATCTAGGAATGAGTGCTAATCCCGCGCAAGCCAGAACAATTCCTGCCAGTAACAACGATTGGTCGGCCAGCAAAGCGGCAGAGACGATCAACGCGCCGACCACGGGACCCTTGACGGGGGTGCTGCGGTGCCCTTCCCGCGTCAGATGGTTCAGACTGGCTGGGTCGATGGAAACCTGAATCGTACCCGATCGAGCGACCGAGGTAACGTTCTCGATTAGCTCGGGCAGCGATGCCGAGAAATCCAGCAGGCCACTGCGGACCTTGGCCAAATGATCCCGCGCGGCTCCGATCGAAAATCGCTCGGCAAACAATTGCATCACGATCGGCTTCGTTTCTTCGGCGATATTGTAGTCCGGCGCCAAAGAGCGAACGAAGCCCTCTGCGGTCAGCAGGGTGCGCAGCAAAATAGCGAGGTCGGGCGGCAATACGAGGCGATAATCGCGCAATAATCCGAAAACCCGATCGAAAATTGCCGCGAATTCTATCCCGGCAAGAGCTGTGCCGCTAAATTCCGCGATCAGCTCATCCAGGTCCATCACCAATTGCGCGCGATCCACGAGTGGATTGCCTGCCCAGTCGAGCAGCAGATCGGCCACCTTGTCTATCTGTTCGTTCGCGATAGCGAAAATCAGTCGGACGATTTCCTGACGCCGCGCGCCGCTGAGAAAGCCGACCGAGCCGAAATCGATGAAGCCTACCTGGTTCCCTTCCATCCAGAAGACGTTGCCGGGATGCGGGTCGCCATGAAACTCTCCATTGAGAAGGATCATCCGTAGCACTGCATCGGCATAGCGCTTCGCGAACTGGGCATTCCCTGCCGGATCAGTTGCCGGGTGCCGCGACGCGGGCTTTCCGCCCAGGGCTTCCTGCACATTGATCGTCAAGCCTGTGAGTTCCCAGTGGATCGCGGGCGTCTTCACCCCAAGCATCTCCAGATAACCGCCAATCCTTTCACAGGCACGTGCTTCTGCCGCCAGGTCCATCTCCCGCGCTAAATTCTTGGCGAATGTCTGAAGGAATTCCACGGGTCGATAGCGGGCAATGTCGCTTGACCGACGCTCGGCGAGGCCCGCGAGCCGTGTCAACAGCCTCATGTCCGCCTCGATCCTAGACGCCATGCCGGGTCGGCGGATTTTCACGATAGTCTCGCTTCCGTCCAGCAGGGTTGCGACATAAGTCTGCGCGATAGAGGCTGAGGCGATCGGGTTTCTCTTGAAAGCGGCGAATTCACGTTCCCAGTCGCTGCCCCAAGCCGATACAATCACCGGTTCGATCTTATCGAACGGCAGCGGTTCCACCTGGTCGTGGAGAGTGCCGAACGCGGAAATCCAGGGTTGTGTAAACAGATCGCTTCTGGTCGCCAGGAGCTGGCCAAGCTTTATTCCGACAGGGCCGACATCGCGCAACAGCGCCACCACCGATGCAGGACGCAAGTCCTCGGTATCTGGCTCATTCTCCGAAACCGGCATAAAGCCAAGCAAGCTTCCGAGATTTTTCAGACCGTGCCGGGCGAAAATCTGACCGAGTTCTGCTAGCCGCGTCAGTTCACCGACACTGTTTTCCAGATCATGCTTCATCGGCTTTCTTCGCAAGTGTCAGCCTGCTTCTGATTCTCCGCAACTTTTCGAAGCATCGTACGCAGGAGGTCGATTTGAGGCGCAGACATTCCCTTCCAGAGAATTTCGTGGAGTCGATCAGCCGCTTCGCGCAGTTCCGGCCAGATGGTTCTTACTTGCTCGGTGAGGTGGAGGTTCCAAACTCTTCGATCGTGCGCCGCCCGCTCTCGCTCGATCAAACCTTTTTCAACCAAAACTGCGACAGCCTGTCCTATCGTCGCCGATTCAAGCTCGAGCAGGCGAGAAATCTCGGTCTGTGTTAGCGTAGGTTCTCGCAACAAGGACGCGATGATCCGCCATTGTGTTTGATTGAGGTCGAGCCCCACGATCAGAGCGTCGAAGGTCCGCCGAGCGGTCCTGTTCACCTCTTCTAGCAAATAAAGGATGTCATCCTTTTCGTTGGGGGCGTAATCACGTATCTCATCTTTCGGCATATGCTTATCCATAGCGCTATCTTGGAAGACTCGCGCATGCCTGGCGTGTTCAAGCTCAGCGTCAACCATATTCGCTAGCAGTGCCGCCATGCAAACACTCGCTGATTTCACGCTACAGCAGAAACTGAATCCGATGGTCGCTCAAGCTGATAAGGAACCGAACGGCGCTGGGTGAGTGCGGGGGCTCCGGCCACCTCGCCTGCCACGACTGCCGGGATGTTATGATCGCATGCGCTCGGCGTCCCTCATCTGAGCATCAGACCCCCTGAAGGGCAAACGCGGGCGTGAACGCGGGGCATGGGCTCGATTTCGAGTGATTATGGCTCGCTGCCCAGATTGTCATGCATCCTAGCCAGCGATCCGCGTAAGCGCTCCAGTTCCCCAAAACGGATCCCCCCGAGCAAGCGAGCATACATTGCATCAGCTTCTACTCGCATCTTGGGAAGTAGCTCGATTGCGGCAGGGCGTAAATGAACCCGCCAAACGCGCCTGTCGTTCTTCGCGCCTGCGTCTTTCCACCAGCTCAAGTTCTTCCAGGCGATCAATAGTCTGGCCGATGCTAGCGCGCTCTAGCTTCAGTTCCCGAGCCAGCTCTGTCTGGGTCATGCCTGGGCTCCGAAAGATAAGCCAATATACGCCATTGCGTCCGCGTGAGCCCGAATTGTTCAACCGAAGAATCGGCGGTCCTGCGCAAACGCCGGGTCACTTCCTCCATAAGAAAGAACAGCCGATCGGTATCGGTGAGGGAACTTGCCCCCCTTTGTATCCGCGTCATAGCCCGTCATGGCAGCCATCTAGGGCAACCTACCATAGCGGATCAGGAAATAAAGCCGTTTACTGTAAATCGATTTACAATATGAGGTTGCGGTATGCAGTCGCAAACTTTCCATATCGGGGGAGATGGTGGCATCTCCATAGCAGCCGAAGCGACCGGAAATGCCGATGCTTTACCGGTCTTACTCGCGCATGGGGGCGGCCAGACCCGTCACGCATGGAAACGTGTCACAGCCGATCTCGCCAATGCGGGATTTCGTCCGATCGCAATTGATATGCGCGGTCATGGCGACAGCGAATGGTCTGCCGAGGGCGCTTACGAAACGCGCGACTTCGCTTCAGATCTCGTTGCGATCGCTTCAAAAATGGACCGCAAGCCAGCGCTCGTCGGGGCCTCCCTTGGCGGGCTGGCCGGACTGATCGCCGAAGGACACCTTGCGCCGGGCCGCTTCGCGTCGCTCACTCTCGTCGACATCGCGCCGCGTATGGAGACGGGGGGCGTTATGCGCGTAGTCGGCTTTATGGAGGAGCACGTGGAGACCGGTTTCTCTTCACCGGACGAAGCGGCAGAGGTCATCGCGCGCTACATGCCACATCGCCGCAAGCGCGGAGCCGGCAAGGGCTTACGGCGCTATCTGCGAGAGAAGGAAGACGGCCGCTACTACTGGCATTGGGATCCGGCCTTTATCCGCAACATCACACTAGCCAAGCGAAGCGATCCGGCTCATCAGGAACGCCAGTTTGATGCGCTGAACGATGCAGCCAGCAGGCTTTCGCTGCCATTGCATATTATTCGCGGCGGATCGAGCGATCTGGTTTCCGAAGACGCGGTCGCGCAATTGCTCGAACTTGTTCCACACGCTGAATACACCGACATCGCAGAGGCAACACATATGGTGGTTGGCGATGCCAACGATGCCTTTTCGGCAGCGATACTCGATTTTCTCAAGCGTAATCACAGTCCGCAGGGAGCCGTTACATGACCGATAATCTGACAAGGATCGATCCTAAGCGCCTCGAAGAGATCCTGCAGATTGCCCCGTTTCACCGGTGGCTTGGCCTCACTTTACGGTCATGCTCGAACGAGCAGCTTGAACTGGAGATGCCTTGGCGCGACGAGATCGTGTCAAACCCGGCAATCGGTTCAGCGCATGGCGGCGTGCTCGCCTCTCTGATCGATTTAACCGGGCTCTACACCTTATTGTCGCAAGGTGCAGGGGCCAAGGCGACCGCCGATCTGAGGGTCGACTACCACCGCCCGGCAACCTCGGGACCACTCGTAGCATCGGGCAAAATAATCAAGATCGGTAAAAATATCTCGGTCGCTGAAACACGTGTATACGGTCCTACTGGCAACCTTTTGGCTAGCGGCCGCGGTGCCTACGTATGCTAACAGCGTTATCCTAATGGAACTAACTGCAGGGCGAAAATTAGCAGGTCTGTTCCTCGAAGACCTGCAAAATAGTCCCACGACTTTCAGAGCGAATTGCGTCGCGATAGCCGCCTTCCAATGAGTGACGTGACCCCCTGATCTTCCCCCAGCTGGGATTAGAGCCGAGCTGCGTTGATGCGTATGAGCGCGGTTGAAGCAATGGGCTGCGCAGCGGAGCCCGTAGGGCGTGGCGAAGCAGGCCATTGCTTATCTAGTTCGGCGGCGAACGCCGCCGGTGTCGCGTAGCCAAGGGATGAGGGCGGTCTCTTTCGGTTGTAGTCTTCCACCTGACCTGCCCCATCAGGGTGGTCCACCGGTTAAGTTAGAGTTCCGGCGGTTGGGGTCGCCCTGCTGGACGGCCTGGAGCGCAGCGTAAGGCAGCATGGCAGGACGAGGCAAGATCGTTTGTGGGGCCGGCGGCTGGTAGCCCAGCGAAGAGGGATTCATGCAGCGAACACCGCTGCCGGCCTCTCCCTATCACATCATCGACGATATTGAGCACACGGAACTTTTGTTCGGACGCCACCAAGTCGTGAGCAAATAAAAGTTCGAAAAAGAGGGCTCGACACAGCGAAGCGCCGAACCCTCTTGCAATTAGCGAGTAAGTTTAAAACTTGCCGCGCACGGTGATGCCGTAAGTCCGCGGTTCCGCAAGAAAAGCGGAGAACGTTTGTTGCGGAGCCACGAAAGGCGTGTTGAAGGCCACCTGCGTATACCCAACGTCAAACAAATTATTGACCCATCCCTCGATCGCGAAGCGATCCGCAATATTGGTCAGACCCACACGCCCGTTCACTACGACGAAGCTGTCCTGTTCCTTGCCGAAGAGCAGGTCGGAGCCGGTGTTGTAATCACCAGCCATACGAGCGTTCACGAAGACCAGGCCTTCGAGCCCACTGTCGCCGATTGGCGGCGTCCACGTAAGCGACGATGTTGCCACGATCTCTGGTGCATTCGACAGGTTGTCGCCTGGCAGCAAGCGTAGTGCGGGGTCGAGCGGTGCCCCGGTATCGTCCCCGATAAGATTGTCTTCAAAGCTCGTATCAGAATAGGTGACGCCAAGGGTAATATCCAAATCACGAGCGGGCCGTAGATAGGTTTCGATCTCGACACCTTGAGCGATCACACCTGGTGCAACTTCATCGGAAGAGCATGCACCGGTTGTCGCGCTTGCGTCTCTGTCGGCCCCGCCGAGATCGCTATCGCAACTATTGACCGTCTGCACAATGTAGAACGCCCCATTGAACGTGTTCAACTGGAAGTTACTGAACTCTTGCCGGAAGCCTGCAATGCTAACCCCGAACTCGCGTGTCGAGTATTTGAGGCCGATCTCATATGCATCGACTGTTTCTTCATCGAACTGCAGCGCGGCTGCCGAGATATTGGCCGGATCGAACGCAAGCGGATTTGACAGTGCAGACCTGTCGAGGTTGAAACCGCCCGCCTTGTAGCCGCGTGAATACGAACCGTAGACTAGCAGATCGGGAGTTGGCTTCCAGCTCAGGATAGCCGTGCCGGTAAACTCCTCTTCTTCGCGCGAGTCTTCGAGAGAAACTCCATCGAGCTCCAATGTCGAATTGCCTTGGCAGGAAAGGCTGATGATACCACCGGCCAGAGGTGCCAAAGTCGGAACACCCAGAAAGCCTCCGAGCAGATTGCGGTTTGTCGGACAAACCGTGTTGTCGTTGCGGAAAGTTGCGTCGAAGTCCTTGGTTTCGTTTGTATAACGAAGCCCCAGCGTCAAATCGAGCGTATCCGTGATCGCAAAGATATTATGCGTGAAGAACGCGAAGTTCTCACTCGTCTGATTGTAGACCTCGCTGACCGTTCCCAAATCGCTGATGCTTGCAAGGTTGTTGATACCTGCGAGGATCGCCGGGGTTGCAGCGCCGAATGCCGGGCTTCCGGTCAGCGTACCGTCCAATGCCGCCACGTTGGCACCCAGGCAATTGGAAGCCCCCGGATTGACCAAAGCCGGGTTGATCGCGATAGCGATGCGGCACGCTACGAAATTGCCGTACTGGGTGCCGAACCGCAGATTGTCACGCACCTGCAGTTCTTCATTGGCGTAATACGCGCCGATCAACCAATCGAGTTTGCCATCGAAGGCCTCACCGGTAAGGCGCAGTTCCTGAGTGAATGTTTCAAAGTCTCGAGCAAGAGCATTCTCGGTCGGAGCGCGGTAGAGAATATCGACAGTAGTGTAATCGGTGTCAGATCCCTGGCTGTTGGCATATTCACGGTAGCCCGTGATAGACGTCAACGTGACGTTCCCGAAATCCCAATTGATCTCAGCCGAAATACCGTAGTCTTCGGTTTCGCCTTCATAGCTTCTGCCCGGCGTAGGGTACAGGTCGCGGTTGAATGTATCCTGGGTGAGGGCACGCGGATCCTGCCCAAGCGCAAGCAACACGGGAACGATCGGATTTGCGGTACTCGTCAGGGCGGCCCCATCCGATGGCCTCGTAAAGGGATCAAATCCAGCGCTGATCCGTGCAAGCGGAGCAAACTCGGGCTGGACGAACGTCGCGGCACAGCACGCTTCGTCCTTTTTGGAATAATCCCCGACAAGGCGAATGGACAGGTCGTCATTGGGTTCGAACAGGAGCTGACCGCGGACCAGATAACGATCGCGATTGTTGATCGTCCCGCCGTTGGTAATATCGTTGTAGAAGCCGTCGCGCTCAAAATACACGCCGTCCACACGCGCAGCTACGGTGTCGCCAAGCGGAGCGTTTATGCCACCTTCGACGCGGATCGCATCATAGTTGCCATAAGTGAAGGCCCCGTATGCGCTGAAATCGAACTCGGGCGGTGCGGTGTAGATATTGATCAGGCCTGCCGATGAGTTCCGCCCGCCCAGAGTACCTTGGGGACCGCGAAGGATTTCGACCCTGTCGATAGGGCCGAGCTCACTCAGGGCGCTTCCCGAACGAGAGCGATAGACTCCATCGACAAAAACCGCGACCGAACTTTCCAGACCAGGGTTGTCGCCGACCGTGCCGATACCGCGAATACGCGCGGAACCGTTAGCTTCGTTGCCGGTGGAAGACACCAGCAGGGACGGTGCAACCTGGTTCAGCTCACGTATGTCGCTGGCGCCCGAATTCTGGAGGGTTTCTCCGGAAACAGCTGACACGGCGACTGGAACATCCGCCAAGACCTGCGATCGCCCTTGCGCGGTAACAATGATTACGTTTTGGTCTTCGACATCGGCCCCTTCAACCAGATCCGCATCGGGTTCGCCAACATCCTGGGCGAAGGCGGCTGTCGGTGTGAAGGCAAGTGCCGCTGCCAATGCACCAAGGGCGCAATGGTGGCGTGATGGAAATCTTTTCATGTGCCTCTCCTCTAAGAATGTGCCCCATCCTAGGCACTAGTCGATGTTAGAAACGATGCCGATAAGCGCGTTTCATTTCAAGACTTGGTAGATGAATTGACGGATTATTTCACATTGTCGACAAGCATGTGGCAAAAATGCCATGCAGGTCACTACATGCAGGTTTCTAGTAGCCAGAAAGCTTGGAAAATCGGTCCTTTAACCAGCTCGACGAACCGAAGCTCTGCTCCAGCACGCGGGCGCGCTTGAGATAGAAGCCGACGTCGTACTCATCGGTCATGCCGATCCCGCCGTGCAGCTGGATGCCCTCGTTTGCCATGGTGTGCATAACGCGGTTGGCTTCCGCCTTGGCGATGGTCGCCGCGCGCGCCACGCCGAAGCCGGCATCGACGGCTTGCAGGCCCGCCTCGACCGCGCTGCGCATCTGGGCGAGATCGGCGAAGAGGTCCGCCATGCGGTGTTGCAGCGCCTGGAAGCTCGCCAGCACCTGGTTGAACTGCACGCGCTGCTTCAGATAGTCGAGCGTGTCGTCGAACACTTGCTGCGCCATGCCGAGCATTTCGGCTGCGGTGAGCACGCGCGCGCGGTCGAGCACGTCATCGAGCAGGCTGTCGCCGCCATTGGCGAGCTTCTCCGCCGCCGCGCCGTCGAAGGTGACGTCGGCATGGCTGCGCTGGTCGGTCAGCTTGCGGGTGGTGAGCGCGACGCCGTCGCCTTTCTCGACCAGGTAAAGCCCGTCCTTCGCCGCGACGACGAACAGGTCCGCACCATGCGCTTCATGGACGAAGGCCTTGGTGCCGCTCAGCTTGCCGTCGGACACACTGGTCTCGATCTTCGCAGGATCGTGGCTCGGCCCTTCGTCGACGGCGAGGGTGGCGATGGCCTCGCCGCTCGCCAGCCTGGGCAGCCACCTGGCCTTCTGCTCGTCGCTGCCGCCAAGAACGATCGCCGAGGCGGCGACGGTGTTCATCACCAGCGGGCTGGCGGTGAGCGTCTTGCCGAGTTCCTCGACGACGAGGCCCGCGGACAGGAAGCCGAAGTCCGACCCGCCATGCTCTTCGGGGATGATGACCCCGGCCCAGCCCATCTGCGCCATCGTCGCATAGGCGTCGCGGTTGAAGGCTTCGGGCTCGCCGCTGGCGCGGACCTTGCGGAATTCGGTGACCGGGCTTTCGTTGACGGTCCATTCGCGCGCCATATCTCGCAGCATTTCCTGTTCTTCGTTGAGAACGGCCATTGTCCTTGCTCCCCTCTCTTACTGGTGGTCGAGCATGCCGAGCACGCGCTTGGCGATGATGTTGTTCTGGATTTCGGTCGAGCCGCCATAGATGGTGGTCGCCTTGCCGAAGAGCCACGCGCGCACGGCCCCGAGCTCGCCGTCCGAAAAGCCGTCGCCTTCCCAGCCGAGGCCCTGCAACCCGCGGATTTCGATCAGCAATTCGCTGCGTTCCTGGCTCAGCTTGGTGCCGAGCTTCTTGAGCACAGAGCTGATTTCGGAGACGCCGCCAGCTGCCTTGCTCTCTTCCATCGCGCGGCGCGCGGTGAGCAGGAAGCTGTTCCAGCGGATTTCGAAATCGGCGATCTTGTCGCGCAGCACCGCATCGGCGAGTTCGCCGTCGGCGCCCGTCGACTGGTACTTCTTGGCGATATTGCCAAGGCTCTGGCCCATGAGTCGGGCGAGGCTGCCGCCGCCCGAGATGTTGGTGCGTTCGTGCTGCAGAAGGCGCTTGCCGATGGTCCAGCCCTGGCCTTCCTCGCCGACGAGATTGTCCTTGGGCACCTTCACATCGGTGAAGAAGGTTTCGCAGAACGGGCTCGTGCCGCTGATCATGGTGATCGGGCGGACTTCGACGCCGGGCGTGTCCATGTCGATCAGCATGAAGCTGATGCCCTTGTGCTTGTCGCTCTTGTCGGTTCGTACAATTGCAAAGCACTTGTCGGCCCATTGGCCGCCGCTGGTCCAGGTCTTCTGGCCGTTGACAAGGTAGTGGTCCCCCTTGTCCTCGGCAAAGGTCTGGAGGTTCGCGAGGTCAGAGCCGGCATTGGGTTCCGAATAGCCCTGGCACCAGCGGATTTCGCCGCGGCAGATCGAGGGGATGTGTTCCTTTTTCTGCGCCTCGTTCCCGTATTCGAGCAGCGTCGGCCCGAACATCATGACGCCCATGCCGCCGATCGGGTTGTAGGCACCCGCCTTGGCGAATTCCTGGTCGATGATCTTGGCCTGCGCCTTGGTGAGGCCGCCGCCGCCGTACTCCTTCGGCCAGGTGGGGGTGCCCCAGCCGCGCGCGCCCACGGCTTCGCGCCACTCGGTCTGCGCCGGCGTTTCGTTGGTGGGGCCGTCCACGCCGGCCAGTGCGTTGGACTGGCCCTTGAGTTCGGCGGGAAAATTGTCCGCCAGAAACTGCTGCACTTCCGCGCGGAAGGCGTCTTCGTCGGTCTGGGTTGCGGGCTCGATTTGTGTGGCCATGGGTGTTTTCTCGAAGAATCAAGGAAAGACAGATAAGAATGTAGGCTACGGGGACGAGGATCCCTCCGTCAGTATTGTTGTTCGGGTAGGTGAAGAACCAATCCATCCAGCATCGGCTTCATCGGAATCTGACAGGCAAGGCGACTGTATTCAGTGGTGCCTTCGGCGAACTGCAAGAGGTCGGCCTCCATTCCATCATGCATAAGCCGACCCACCTTGTCGATCCATTCGGGATCGACATGCACATGACAGGTCGCGCAAGCACATACCCCTCCGCAATCGCCATCGATACCCGGCACGTCATTGTATAGCGCCGCTTCCCTGGCTGTCTCGCCTTCTTCTATTTCGACCTCCCGTCGCTCACCATCGCTAGCCACGAACGTAATTTTGATCATCTTGAACTCCGCATTTCGATCTCGAGAGTCAGCGGGCGTGGAGCCGCACCGGCAGCCTGGTGATTCCGCGGACGAGGTTTGAAAAAAGACGCTCTGGTTCACCTGTAACCTCGACCCGGGAAAAGCGCTTGTGAATTTCTTCCCAGATGATCCGCAGCTGCAGTTCCGCGAGCCGGTTTCCCATGCAGCGGTGAATGCCATAGCCGAATGAGAGGTGATGGCGCGGATTTTTGCGGTCGATGATGAACTGGTCCGCGCGCTCGATAGCACTCTCGTCGCGGTTGCCTGACAGGTACCACATCACCACCTTGTCGCCCTTCTTGATCTGTTTGCCGCCGATCTCCCAATCTTCCAGCGCGGTGCGGCGCATATGAGTGAGGGGGGTCTGCCAACGGATGATTTCCGGAACCATTTTGCTAATGAGCGAAGGATCCGCGTCGAGTTTCGCGTACTCGTCCGGGCTTTGGTTCAAGGCGAGCACGCCGCCGCTGATGGAATTGCGTGTTGTGTCGTTTCCACCGACGATCAGCAGCATAAGATTGCCGAGAAACTCGAGGAACGGCATGTCGCGCGTGGCGGGAGAATGAGCCATCATCGAGATGAGGTCGTTCTTCGGCTCCTCGTTTATCCGTTCGTCCCACAGAGTCTTGAAATACATCGCGCAACCGATGAGTTCTTCGCGCCGCGCCTCGTAGGATTCGACGATCCCGGTTTCAGGTGCCGCAGTTGCTACATCGGACCAGCGCGTCAGCTTGCGCCGCTCCTCCCAAGGGAAATCAAACAAGGTTGCCAGCGTCATCGTCGTCAACTCGATCGCAACCTTATCCACCCAGTCGAAATCTTCGCCAATCGGGAGTTCATCGAGAATCTCTCCCGCGCGCTTGCGGATGATCGGCTCGAGCAGTTGCAGGTTGGACGGAGCCACTGCCGGAGTCACCGCCTTGCGCTGCTGATCGTGCTTGGGCGGGTCCATCGCTATGAACATTTCAAGTTCGAGCGCGCCTTCCACCGAATGCATGTCCTGGATTGCAATTCCGCCTAGCTTCGCTTCCGAAGAGAAGACCTTATGATTGGTGTCCACCGCCATGATGTCGTCGAACTTGGTAATGGACCAGTAAGGGCCGACATAGCTCTCGCGGCAGTAGTGGACAGGTTCTTCGGCGCGCAACCTGTCAAAAAATAGACCGATGGTATCGTTCTGAAACAGGCTTGGCCGGGCCACGTCGATTTCCTCGATCGGAATTGACGCGATCCTCGCCGCGGCATCCGGCTCGGCGATCTGGCTGTCCATAAGAACTATTCCTTCTACATCTCAGGCCTGATCGGCCTTCAGTCATCCTTAAGGGAGACATCTCGTGCAGTCAATAAATCGTATACTCTTTTAGTCCCTTGCAGACACCAATCCCATCGGATAGTGTGCCGATCCAGCGAAGGTTTGCTAATATCCTTATACTGTTTATTCGAGAGGTGCGGGTGTGCTGATGAGTGGCGGATGCCAGCGGTGAAGAAGGCCAAGCGTGCCCTTTCTCTTGCGCAAAGCATCGTGAGGGACATCGAGGCGGGTCGCCATAACCCGGGTGACAGGCTTCCGCGCGAGGATGAAATGCTCGCGCGTTACGAGGTTGCGCGCGCAACTTTGCGGGAGGCTTTGCGGTTCCTGGAATTGCAAGGGGTCATCCATCTCCAGCTCGGCCGTGGTGGAGGTCCCGTCGTAGCCCGTCCGCAGACCGGCGATTTTGCAAGCAGTTTGTCATTGATTCTGCATTTCATGGAAGCCGATTTGCGTGGTTTGCTTGAATTGCGCGAAGCAATTGCTCCCGATGTCGCAGGGTATGCAGCCCAGCGTGCAACTACCGCTGATCTCAGCGCGTTGGCAGGGTGTCTGGCGGAATTGAGGCATCATGAAGCCTCTGATCAATTCGAGGAACTTAATCGCAGATTTCACGACTTGTTGGGTTGGGCGAGCGGCAATCCGCTGTTCGGTTTGCTGACCTCTGCGATGCATCTGTTGACCCGCGAGTTTTCCCATTCGCTGGGATATTCGGCACAGGAACGGGCGGTGCAGATGAAGTTTCTGGTGCGGGTGCTCGAGGCAGTGCGGACTGGCGACAGCGCCGCGGCCCGTCAAGCAATGAGCCGGTTGGTGGCCGGCTCTGCCGTCTATCTTTCGGAGCGCAGTCCCGAGCTGGTCTCGCAGCGGGTGCGGTGGGGGCAGCTGTAGAATTTTCAATAGTTTGAGTGTGCGTTTAGGCAAGTGGCTGGAGAGGAAGAATGGCGTTGAAGAGCCGAATATGCGAAATGCTGGGGATCCGGTACCCGATCCTGCTTGCCGGGATGGGCGGAGCGAGCGTTCCGGCGCTGGCGGCTGCGGTTTCGAATGCCGGCGGGCTCGGGGTCCTGGGTGCCGCGGCGTGTTCGCCCGATCAGTTGCGTGACTGGATTCGCCAGACCCGGGAATTGACCGACAAACCTTTCGGTGTCGATACGCTGCTCCCCGCGTCGGTCAGGCGCGGCTCTGCCCCTCAAAGCGGTGCTGCACCCCAAAATCCCATGGATCTGATGGGTGAATATCAGCAGTTCGCGCGCGACTTCATGGATCGTGAAGAGCTTCCGGAGGTCGATGCTGCCGCCGCCATGCGGGCGGCGGGCGCGCCTGAAATGGGCAAGGGCGGCCCGCAGTTGTTCTCGAAGGAATTCTTTGAGGCGCAGATGGAAGTGGTGATCGAGGAAAAGGTGCCGGTTTATGCTGCCGGCCTTGGCAATCCTGAACCGTGGATGGATCGGCTCCATGCCAATGGCACCAAGGTCATGGCGGTGATCGGCAAGGTCAAGCACGCCGAACAGGTCGTCGGGTCGGGCATCGACATGATCGTCGCGCAAGGGCACGATGGCGGAGGTCACAACTCGCCGATCGGGACTATTTCCTTGATTCCCCAGGTGGTCGACGCCGTTGGCGATCGTGTTCCTGTCCTTGGGGCCGGCGGTATCTCGGATGGCCGGGGTGTTGCCGCTGCGATGATGCTGGGGGCAGAGGGCGCGTGGGTCGGCACGGCATTTCTCGCGACCGAGGAAGCGGGCATCGAGCGCTTCCAGAAAGAGGCGATCACCGAAAGCGGCGATGCCGATACGGTCGTTAGTCGATCGCTTACCGGCAAACCGGCGCGCATGATCCGTAACAAATGGGCCGACGCCTGGGTGCAGGCCGGAAAGGAGCCTCTGCCGATGCCCTATCAGTCGATGATCTCCGGCCCGGTCATGGCCTCCGGGATCAAGGCAGAGCGCAAGGATGTCATCCCCGGCTTCGCGGGGCAAGGCATCGGCCTGATCGATTCGATCCGGCCTGCCGCCGAAGTGATGCGCGACCTGGTCGATGGAGCCGAGAAGGCGTTGGCGTCCGCTGGCATCTACAAGTGAAGCGCAGGAGGCAAGAAGATGGCTTACGCCAAAGGTCATGAATTGCGCCGCCCCGTAGAGCCTCTCAGAGCGCTGGGGCAATGAGGCAGTTGATTGCCGACAAGGAGGATACGGCGCAGGTGTTCCGTATCGTCAAGGCATTGTCGGGCAATTCCTATTATCGGAATTTCAATCGCTTCATGAAGTCGAGCGATGGGCGGCGTATCGCTTCCGACCGGGCCGACCTACTTGAAACCTTGTGCGATCGCAAACGCCTTGCGACCTGTGCGTCTGGCACGCTTGGCCGAGCCTACCTCGATTTTGTTTACGGGGAGGGTCTGACAGCAGAAGGTCTGGCGGAAGCCAGCGAGGCCGGAGGTCTGGAGGACCTCGGCGACCCCGATGTTTCCCTCTATCGTCGGCGCCTTCGCGATTCGCATGACCTGTTTCATGTCGTCACCGGATACGGCAGGGACGCACTGGGCGAATTGTGCGTGCTGTCCTTCGGAAACGCGCAATTCTATAATCACGGGATCGCTTTCATCGTGGGCGTCGGCATTCCCAAGATGAAACTGGAAGCTGCCCAGTTGCCAGTGGCGCGCGCTGCATTTGAAGCGTGGCGCCGGGGCCGGGCTGCAGCCGATCTGACCACCTTCTACTGGGAAGAAAATCTCGATCGTCCGTTGGAGGATGTCCGCCGCGAGTTGCGACTGCGTCCGCCGGAGACCTATCAGAGGGTGCGCGCTCTTTCCGAACAGCTCGAACGCGATTACCAGGCGGTCAGGCAGGCATGAGCTTAAGCGACAAATCGGCCATCACCGGAGTGGGCGAAACCGCTTTCGTGAAAGGCACCGAGAAAACCGCGGTCGACATGATGCTGGAAGCATCGCGCAAAGCCATAGCAGATGCAGGGCTGAAGCCGTCGGATATCGACGGCATGGTTCCTCCGCCGATCTACACCACCTCGGAAGAGATGGCGGCTAACCTCGGTATCGAAGTTCTGCGCTATGCCTCTACGGTCCACATGGGCGGGGCGAGCCCTACCACGGCACTCCAGAACGCCGCGATGGCAATTGCCAGCGGCTTATGCGACCATGTGCTGGTGACGCTCGGGTGGAACGGTTATTCCGCCTTGCGGCCCAAGCCTGGCGCACCGCCGACGCGGCCGATGAACATGAACACCCTGACGAATACGATCCAAGGCTATTACATTCCGTATGGCGTGTTCCTGCCGGTGCAGATGTATGCCTGGCTCGCCACCCGGCACTCCCGAATTTACGATATCGGCCCGGAAGCGATGGCGGCCGTTGCACTGGCGTGCCGTCGCCATGCGCAGATGAATCCGCAGGCCTTCACTTATGGCCGGGAACTGGATGCCGAAACCTACCATTCCGCGCGCTGGATATCCGAACCCTTTCGCCTCTACGATTGCTGTCTGGAGACTGATGGGGCATGCGCAGTCGTGGTTTCGCGAATAGACCGCGCCAGGGACATGCCGCATGTTCCCGTGAGCATCGCCGGTGCGGCTGAAGGGCATCCTTACCCCGCCGACGATATCCCTTCGCGTCCCGACCCCTTCAAGATCGGCCTGAGCTACGCCGCGCCGCGCGCGTTCGAAATGGCGGGGGTCGATCGCGAAGACATGGATTTTCTGCAGATCTACGACTGCTTCACCTACGTGGTTCTCCTGCAGCTGGAGGCCCTGGGCTATTGCGAACCAGGTGGACAGGCAGAGTTCGTCGCGAATGGCCAGATCGAGCTGGGCGGGCGCTATCCCGTCAACACCCATGGCGGCCTGCTGAGCGAGGCCCATGTTTGGGGACTGAACCATGTCGTCGAGGCGGTGCGTCAGTTGCGCCACGATTGTGGGGAGCGGCAGGTCGAAGGCGCCCAGACCGGCCTGGTGACCGGCTGGGGCGATCTGGGTGACGGCAGTATAGCGATTTTGAGGAGGTTTGCGTGAGCGACGAGAAAGATCTGCCGCCCAAGATGCGCCCCTCGGCGCAGGCCGCACCAGCCAAGCCAAAGCCGCGCCCGCAGGATCCGGTGGAGCAGGAATTCTGGAACCGGTGCCAGGACGGCAACCTTTACTTCCAGCAGTGCGACGGATGCGGCAGCTTTCGGCATTTGCCGCGCTATATGTGCGCCCGATGCGGTTCTCCTGAATGGTCGTGGGAGCGTAGCACCGGCAATGGCACGCTGTTTTCCTGGACGGTGACCCATCAGGCACTGCATCCCGCCTTCGCCGGCGAGATTCCCTTCATCGCTGCGGTGGTGGAACTGGAGGAGGGAGTGCGCATGGCAACCCGGCTGGTCGATTGCGCGCTCGACGAGCTTGAGCTCGATCTGCCGGTCACGCTGGATTTCGAGCCGATCTCCGAAGATTTTCGCCTGCCAGTATTCCGACCCGTCTCGATCGCGCGCGCAGAAGGATAGACCAAGATGGATCTCGACTACGGACCCCAGTATGACGCGTTTCGCGAGGAAGTGCGCCAGTTCCTGCAAACCCACGGTCACCGCGCACCCGATGGCCAAGGCCGTGCCGCGCGCCCTTCCCCCGAAGCCGTCGAATGGCAAAAGCTGTTGATCCTGCATGGTTACACGGCGCGTACGATTCCCAAGGAATACGGCGGATACGGAGCCGAGCCGGACATCCTGAAATCGCGGATCATTGCCGAGGAATTTTCGCGCGCTGGCATCCCCGCAGGCCTTGCGAACCAGGGCATTTCCATGCTCGTTCCCACGCTGCTGGAACTCGGAACCGAAGCCCAGAAACGGCAATGGATCGAGCCGACCCTTAATGGCGAGATAGTCTGGTGTCAGGGATATTCGGAACCTGGAGCGGGATCGGACCTCGCCGCGCTCAAGACCAGCGCCCGCGTCGAAAATGGCGACTTTGTCATCAACGGACAGAAGATCTGGACCAGCACGGCCAAGCAGGCGGACATGATCTTTTGCCTTGTTCGGACCGAACCGGACGCGCCCAAGCACGGCGGCATCTCCTACTTGATCTTCTCGATGGACACACCAGGGATCGAGGTCCGACCACTCAAGACCATGACCGGTCATGCCGAGTTCAATGAAACGTTCTTTACCGACGTGCGGGTTCCCCTGGACCAGATCGTCGGGCAGCGCGGGCAGGGGTGGTACGTGGCCAATGCCACACTGGGCCATGAACGTGGCATGCTGGGCGACCCCGATGCACTGGAAAACCGGCTCCAGGCGCTGGTCAGGCTGATGCAAAAAGAACGCATCGGCCAGGGTTGCGCAATGGACAACGCCGTTCTGCGTGACCGGCTGGTTGCATTGCAAGCCGAAGTCGCGGCGATGAAATTCAACGGCATGCGCATCCTGTCGAACAGCCTTAGGGGGGATGCCGGCGGCATGGCGAAACTTGTCGTGAAGCTGCAGAGCTGTGAGCTCGCCCATCAGATTTCCGCGCTCGCGATCGACGCAATGGGCGAGATGGGCATACTTTATCACGGAAGCGAGCGCGAGCGCGAAGACGGTGCCTGGCAGTGGAACTACATGTTCCAGCTTGGTCTGATCATCGGTGGAGGCACCGCCCAGATCCAGAAGAACATCATCGCCGAACGCGGGCTGGAAATGCCGCGCGAACCCAAGTTCGCAACGCCTCCCGCGGCCGAACAGGCGACGGCCGTTGCAAGCGGGCAGAATAAGGGAGCCGCCTGATGGATTTCGGACTTTCGCAAGACCAGGAGATGCTCTGCGACGCGATCAGCCGCACTCTTGCTGATACTTGTCCGCTCGATCATGTGCGCGAATGCGCGGAGGGCTCGGTTCCCTTCAGCGACAACGTGCGTTCGGCGCTGGGCGAAATCGGCATTTGGGGAATGATGGTTCCCGAGCAACATGACGGGCTCGGGATGACAATGCTCGATGCCGCCGTTGTGGCCGAGCAGCTCGGCTATGCCGTCGCGCCGGTGCCTTTTATCGGTGCCCATGTACTGGCACCCCTTGCGCTGGCACAGGGCGGTAGCGAGGAGTTGAAGGCGCACTGGCTGCCGAGGATAGCGAAGGGCGAGGCGCAAATCGCCGTCGCGATCGCGGAAACGGTGGAGATCCGGGACCGGGCAGGCGTGGACTTCGACGGCGCAAAGCTCGACGGAACGGCTTTGTTCGCGCTCGACTTCCTGGAAGCCGACGCGTTTCTGGTAGCCGATACCGCCGGTCGTATGCACTTCGTAGCTGGCGATGCTGCGGGTCTGGAGAAGGTTGCTCTCAAAACGATCGACCGCACCCGGAGCGTAGGGGAGCTGCGGTTTTCTGGCGTAGCGGGCGAGGCTCTCGCGGACGATGGTGGGGCCACAGTCAGGCGCCTGCGGGACGCCGGCCGGGTGCTCCTGGCCGCCGATAGCCTCGGTGCGGGCCAGGCTATGATCGAAAAAGCGGTCGACTATGCCGGGCAGCGCGAACAGTTCGGACGAGTGATCGGCAGCTTCCAGGCGGTCAAGCATATGTGCGCGGAAATGGCTGCCCGCCATGAACCATCCCGTTCGCTGGTCTGGTATGCCGCCCATGCGTTCGATGCGACGCCCGACGAGGCTTCGCTGGTGGCATGCCATGCCAAATCACATACGGGCGAAGTCCACCGTTTTGTCGCCCGAACCTCAACCGAGGTGCATGGGGGGATGGGTTTTACCGATCTCCTAGGTCTGCATTTCTGGTTCAAGCGAATCGGTTTCGACCGCCAGGTTCTGGGAGGTCCCGAAGCGGTCCGGGCCGAAGCAGCGGCCTTGCAGGGGTGGACGCAGGTCGCATGAGACGATGAATTAGGCGCACGCTACCGACAAAATCGTGGCCACCAAGGAGAGAGGAATTAATACGTGATCGACTGGAACCTTGGCGACATCCTTGATGCAATCGAGCCTGCGGTCCCGGAAGATGCTCCGGCGCTGATTCACGGCGACCGGATCATTACCTGGCCCGAAATGTCGAAGCGTTCGAACAATTTGGCGCGCAATCTGCGCGCGCAAGGTGCAGGCGACGGGGCGAAGATAGCCTTCTACATGCGCAACCGTCCCGAATACGGGGAATTGATGGCCGCGTGCTTCAAGGGCCGCCTCACGCACGTGAACATCAATTATCGTTACCGTCCCGAGGAGGTTTTCTACATCTTCGACGATTCCGATAGCGAGGTAATTGTTTACAGTTCCGAGTTCCGCGACTGCATTCTTGAACTGAAGGAACGGTTGACCAAGGTTCATACATTTGTAGAAATCGGCGATGCTTCGCAGATCGCTTCCTTCGCGCTTCCTTACGAAAAACTTGTAGAAGGTAACGGCGCGCCTCTCGATATCGAGCGTTCCCCCGATGACCTGCTGTTCATATATACAGGCGGTACCACCGGCATGCCCAAGGGCGTGATGTGGCGACACGATGATATGCGCAAGGCTCAGCTCGACGCGCAAAAGCTGCTGGGTCCGGTTCCCCAGACCATGGAGGAAATGGTGGCCCTGGTGAAGCAGGGCGAGCTTGCGCGCATCACTTTGCCGGCGTGCCCGCTGATGCATGGAACCGGGTTCATTACTGCTATCGGCACGCTCATGTCGGGCGGGGCCATCGTCACGCTGTCCGATCCATCCTTCGACGCGGAAGAATTGTGGGATGCGGTGGACCAGCACAAGGTGCAGAGCATCGCCATTGTCGGTGACGCTTTTGCCAAACCCATGCTGCAGGCGCTGGACGCCCACCCGAAGCGCTGGGACACGAGCAGCCTGATTTCGATCATCTCGTCCGGCGTCATGTGGAGTAAACAGGTAAAGGCGGGCCTGTGCAAACATATCCCCCAGGTCATCCTCATGGACAGTTTTGGCGCTTCGGAAGGGCTGGGCTACGGCTTGTCGGTGACGACCGCACAGGGCGGCACCAACACCGCGAAATTCGGGATCGGGGAATTTTGCGACGTATTCGACGAGAACGACCGGAAGGTCGAGGCGGGGAGCGGCGTGCCCGGCTTTATTGCCCGCAAGGGCGCAATCCCCACAGGATACTACAAGGACCCGGAAAAGTCGGCCAAGACTTTCAGGACGATCGATGGCGTGCGTTACTCCATCCCGGGCGACTGGTGCCGGGTGGAATCCGATGGAAGCCTGACCTTGCTGGGCCGCGGCAGCGTCTGCATCAACACCGCAGGTGAAAAGGTTTACCCCGAGGAGGTGGAGGAAGTGCTCAAAACCCATCCCGCCATTGCCGACGCGCTTGTCGTCGGGGTGCCTGACGAAAAATGGGGCGAAGCGGTGACCGCTGTGGTGCATTTGACCCAGGATGCGGACTTCGACGCGCAAGCGATCAAGGATCACGTGCGCCAGCAACTGGCAGGTTACAAAACGCCCAAGGCGATTTGCCCAACGCAAACCGCCTTGCGCGCGTCAAACGGCAAGGCGGATTATACTACGGCTAAAGACATCGCGAAAGCGGGTGCCGGGGCCTCGTGAGCCATTCGCCCCTTCCTGACTATGATGTCGTAATCGTCGGGGCCGGGTTCAGCGGAATATACCTGCTTTACAAGCTGCGTCAGGCGGGGTTCGATGTTCTGCTGGTAGACGCAGCGGAGCAGCCGGGCGGAATCTGGTACTGGAACCGCTATCCGGGAGCACGGGTCGATTCCCAGGTTCCACTTTACGAATTTTCCATTGCGGAAGTATGGAAAAGCTGGACGTGGAGCGAACGATTTCCAGGCTGGGAAGAACTGCGCGCCTATTTCCTCCACGTCTGCGATACGCTCGACCTCTGGCCGGCAATGAGAATGAAAACACGGGTCGAAAGCGCGCCGTTCGATGAAGACACCGCCTGCTGGCGATTGAAGCTCGACGATGGCGGAAAAGTAAGCGCGCGTTTCCTCTTGCCGGCCCTGGGGTTCGCCTCGAAACCCTACATTCCCGATATCCCGGGCCTTAGCGATTTCGAAGGCGAATGGTGCCATACCGCCCGCTGGCCGCAGGAAGGCATCGACCTTTCCGGCCGCCGGATCGCCCTGATCGGCACGGGTGCCAGCGGCGTACAGGTGGCGCAGGAGGCGGCAAGCTGCGCGGAGCAGCTGACGCTTTTTCAGCGAACCCCGATTCTCGCCCTTCCCATGCGGCAGGAAAAACTGGACGCTGATCGTCAGCTTCGCGAAAAATCCGAATATCCCGCTGTCTTCCAGAAAAGGCTTACGACAAGTGGCGGTTTCGAATGCCAATCGCTGGACATTTCGGCCCTGGCTGTGACCGAGGAAGAGCGGACTACGCATTTCGAGGATTTGTGGCAGCGAGGAGGGTTGCGCTTCTGGTATCATAATTTCGCTGACATACTGACGAACGAGGACGCCAATCGCCACGCCTACGAGTTCTGGCGTGACAAGGTGCGCGAGCGGATCTGCGACCCGACCATTGCCGAGAAGCTCGCTCCCGATGAGCCGCCACATCCCTTCGGGACCAAGCGACCATCGCTCGAACAGAATTATTACGAGATCTTCGCACAAGACAATGTGACGCTGGTCGATCTGAACGACACCGCGATCACTCGCGTCACCGAGGCCGGGATAGAAACAGCCACTGGCATGATCCCGTGCGATCTCATTGTCTTCGCGACCGGCTTCGATGCCGGTCGTGGCGGGCTCATCGACATGAACATCACCGGCCGCGGTCGGCTGGCGCTGGCAGAAGCATGGAAGAGTGAGATCAAAGCCTATCTGGGCATGGCCGTCGCCCAATTTCCGAACATGCTGTTCGCCTACGGCCCGCTCAGCCCTTCAGGCTTTTCCAACGGTCCGACAAGCGCCGAAATCCAGGGTGACTGGATCTGCGATTTCCTGATCTGGCTGCGCAATAACAGGATCGGCCTTTTCGAAGCCGATGCGCTGGCCGAGCGAAGCTGGACCGATATGGTCGCCCAAGTAGGGTCGATGACGCTCTTCCCCAAGGCTGAATCGTGGTACATGAGAGCCAATATTCCCGGCAAACCCCGACAACTGATCAATTTCCCCAGCGTATCTGGTTACGCCGATCTATGCCACGATGTCGCACGGCACGATTATCGTGGTTTTATCAGGAATACACTATCCGGTATGGAGACTGCGCCGAAATGAATGAAATGAAACCAATCCACGACGGGTCAACAGATATTGATCCCGTATGGGCCGGCGACGGGGCGGATATACCCGAATGGTTCGCCTGGGCGCTGAGCGTGCCCCGTGAGGAAGGCTTCGTAGAGGTTGGTGGCGCGCGGGTGCATTATCTTCGCTGGGGCAGGCGTGACCGGCCCAAATTGCTCATGACTCACGGTTTTCTCGCCCATGCCCGCTGCTTTGCCTTCATCGCACCGTACCTTGCCGAAGACTACGACGTGGTGGCGTTCGATCTTGCCGGTATGGGCGATAGCGAGATGCGCGGCGTGGCCGATATAGCTGCGCGGGGAAAGGAATTTGTCGAGATCAGCGAAGCGCTCGATTTGTTTGCAGATGGAAGCAGACCGACGATCATCGCCCATAGTTTCGGCTCGGGTGCAGCGCTGACCGCCGTTTCCCAATCGCCGGATGCCTTCGCCGGCGTTATTGTCTGCGATCTCATGGTGATGCGGCCCGAAAAGCTGGAGAAATACTGGACCATGGGCAGATCGAGCCCCGGGTCGGGTAATCCTGACAAACCGGTGCGACGCTACCCCACCTACGAAGCGGCGCGCGAGAGGTATATCCTGTCGCCGCCGCAGGCAGTTGGTGAGCCGTTCCTGATGGATTACATGGCCTATCACTCTCTCCGCCGCGATGGCGAGGAGTGGACATGGAAGTTTTCTTCCGAAGTGTTCCGGCGCAGCAACAAGCCCGACGAATGGCTGACAGTAGGCCAGAGGCTGGTCGATGCGCCCGGGCGCAAAGCGATTGTGTACGGCGAGAAAAGTCAGCTCTTTGATCGCGATTCCGCCCGCTATATCCGGGAACTGGGAGGGGGAAAGATACCAATTGTTGCAGTGCCCGATGCACGCCATCATCTCATGCTGGATCAGCCGCTCGCGTTCGTCGCTGCGCTACGGGCGGTACTGGCCTTTTGGAGCCTCTGAGATCCCCCATACTAAGAGGCTGGTTCCTGGTCAGAGGCCAGCGAGATGGGGGCAAAGGGCGTCCATATTCATCTTGTACTATATCCGAACTATTGTCGCCGTCGGCACGGCGAACGCTTCGTTGGTCTCGATGCCAGCTGGGGCAAAAGCTTTATCGGGAGCAACTCGCTTAGCACGCCAACCATTGCTGATCTTTAGCAAACGTTCACTCCGCGTGCGATCTGGATCGTGGCCCATGGGGTCAAAAGATAAGGCGCTTTACTAATATCACGCGGATGTATATGCCCATGGACGGGGATTGGGCTATTTCTCTCCCTCTCCTCTCCACAGACTAAGGGGCGACCCTCGAGGTCGCCCCATTTTGCAGTAAGCGGCGGAGCCAATTATCGTCGCACTGAAGAGATGGGAAGGGATGCTATATGACACTGAGAGCGATGGTGCTCGCCACTTCGGCCATCTTGGCTTGGCCGCAGATGGCTTTAGCGCAGGATTCCACAACTGATGAGGCGGAACCCCAAGGATCCGTAATCATCGTGACGGCCCAACGCCAATCTCAAAGTCTGCAAGAGGTGCCGATCGCGGTCAGTGCCTTCGATGCTACGGCTCTCGAAAGCCAGCAGATCGAAAACGCTGCTGACCTTCAATTGACGCTCCCGAACGTCTCATTCTCGAAGGGCAACTTCACCGGGTCGTCCTTCACCATCCGTGGTATCGGCGATCTTTGTGTTGGTGTGACGTGTGACGCAGCGACGGCTATCCATATCAATGGTTCCCCTCTTTTTGGTACCCGGCTGTTCGAAACAGAATATTTTGACCTTGAGCGAATTGAGGTCCTACGGGGGCCGCAGGGCACCCTCTTCGGCCGCAACGCTACCTCGGGTGTTGTCAACCTTGTGACAGCCAAGCCTGACCTCGGTTCTTTCGGCGCGGCCGGAGAGTTCGAATATGGGAATTACAACAGCATCAAGGCCGAAGGGATGGTCAATGTCCCGATCGGCGATTCTATCGGCGTTCGGGTAGCCGGATTCTTTCTGAATCGCGACGGTTACACCACAAACCTTTTCGACAATTCGGATGTCGACGACCGAGACATGTACGCTGTTCGTGGTTCTCTTCGTTTTGAACCCGGTGCCGATACCACTCTCGACTTCATGGCATATTATTTCAGGGAAGATGACACCCGTTTACGTAATCAAAAGCAGGCCTGCCAGCGTGACCCGCTCGGCGTGCTGGGTTGTCTGAACAATCGCCGCGACTTTGACATCACCAATGCCAATTCCACAGTCGGCGCAACGCTCAGTTCGCAAGAGTTCTTCGCTATTCAGGGAATTCCCTCAGTACTGGGATTGGGAAGCCTGTACGGCCCCGATGCATTTGCAGGATTCGATAAGCCCGACGATGTGCGCACGGTAAACACGGCGTATACTCCATTCTATTTTGCCGATGAAGTGCAGCTACAGGCCCGTCTCGAGCAGCGCATCGGAGCTATGACACTGACTGCAACCGGTCTTTATCAGGACACCGAAGTCGATTCCCGGCAGGACTACTTTCTGGGCATTCAGGATCGTACCGGCTTTGCTACGGCCTTGAACGTGTTGTCCGGCTTCGCGGCCAACGGTTTGCCTACCGGCCTCCCCGCACCTGCACCGGCGTTCGTGCCAGGTTCGTCGGCGTATTTTACCCCGATTGTGGAGGCTCTCATCCCCAATGGCCCAGGGGGCGTATTGTGCACCTCCGATAACGATGATGGGAACAGGGGCGCGTTCGAAGGTAATGTATTGTGCGGCGAAACGCCGCTATCCTTCGACAGGTCTTCAGAGCAACGCGAATCCTGGAGCGGCGAAATACTCCTTTCCAGTGATTTCGACGGAGCATTCAATTTCCTGCTCGGAGGGATCTATGCAAAGTCCAAGACTACCGACAACAGTTACTATGTAAACTCATTCGCGCTTGACTACGCCAGTGCCATTCTGGGATCGTTTGGTACTTTGGCAGGCGGTGCACCGCCATCCTACTTCGCAACATCCATGTACCGCAACAATTCTCTCGAGGCTAATCTTGAGAGCTTCGGTGTGTTCGGGGAGATCTACGTCGACCTGACCGAGCGTCTGACCTTCACCGGAGGTTTGCGGTATAACGACGACAAGAAAGACGTGACTGCGCGCACGACCTTGATTAGCTTCCTCAATCCTTACGCGAATGACGGGGAGCCGTTCGACAGCCCGATCACTCCCTTAACCGGTCCCTCTGGTCTTTTTGATGCCGATCCTGGTACGCCAGGTGAGCAGCTCACGCAATTTAGAGAAGTAGGTTTCGATGAAATAACCGGGCGTGCGGTGCTCGACTACGAAGTTACGCCTGACAATTCGATTTACGCATCTTATGCTAGGGGCTATAAATCCGGGGGTATCAACCCGCCCCTTTCGCCCGTTTTCGATGTGGCTGAAAGCTTCGGATCAGAAACCATCGACGCATTTGAAATCGGATCGAAAAATACCTTTGCGAATGGCGCACTGCAATTAAACGCTACTGCATTCTACTATAAGTATAGCGGGTTGCAGCTTAGCCGCATCGTCGCCCGTACCTCAGTTAATGATACTATCGATGCCGATATCTGGGGTGTGGAACTAGAGTCCGTTATCCGGCCCGATCCCGATTGGCTTGTCAACTTGACGTTCAGTTATCTCAACGCGGAAGTTGCCGGCGACCAGTTCTTCTCCAATCCGCGCGACCCGGGTGGCGGCGATCCTGATGCCGTCATCATCAAGGATATCAGCAACGGTGCTAATTGTGCCGTAACCGGGCCAGCCCCCGGCGTGGCCGACGCATTCGTCGCCGGAGTGAACGCAGCTCTGGGTCTTCGTGGTCCCGAAGAATTTCCTAATGACGGCAATCTTGCGTCAAGCGGCGCATTCAGCATTTGCGATGTCTTGGCCGGAGCCGTTCCGGCGGGCAGCGGCCTTGCGGTATTAAGCCCTGGCGTAGAGGTCAACATAAAAGGGAACAAGTTGCCGCAGGCCCCCGAAATGAAGGTTTCGATGGGTGTGCAGTACACCGCCACTTTCGACAATGGCATGACTCTGGTCCCTCGCGTGGACGTAGCGCTGACTGGTGAGCAATACGGCAATATCTTTAACGGCAGGGTCAACCGGATCGAGCCATTCGTGCAAGCCAACGCGATCGTGCAGTTGAACAGTGCGGATGAGCGTTGGTTCGTGCGCGGATTTGTTCAGAACATTTTCGACAGCAGCTCGGTGACAGGATTGTACTTGACCGACGCATCCTCGGGGAATTTTACCAATATCTACACTTTGGATCCTCGTAGATATGGTGTTGCTTTGGGGTTCAGTTTCTAACAGGTCCAGATCGTGTTGGCGGGGAGATCGGTGGTCCTCCCAACGACCCGAACGGACAGTGCCAGCTAGTTCGTATTTCGACCCATGACTTTATAGCTTTTCCAGAGCGGCGTAATGCTCGATGACCGCCTCGTAAGCCTACCGACGAGGCGGTCATCGAACCGGCCAAATGCGAGCTGCACTCGAAATGCCTGTACGATCGCTCGTTGATGTCGCTACGAGATGCTCGCGGAAAGCTTAAGGCCTTACATAGAAACGACAATGAAGAGTCACCGAATAGTGCAATCGGGATATCCGATGGTGATACTGGCAAACGCACTCTGCGAAAGGCGGAAACATGCTGACCCCTATGATCCAAGATTGGGTCGCAGTGCACGAGGTGCTGACGCGCTAGGAAAAGTTGGAAGGGGCTGCGGGGCAGACTTCTGAGAAAACTTATCCTAACTCTGTTCAGGTTTCATAACTGATTTTCGATCGACCGGAGCTGGCTCAACCGACGTGCGATTGTCGCGAGACAATTCGACCCATCCCAACCCAAGCGACTTCTGGATCGCGATCCAGCCATTTGTCATGGCGGCGATCGCCCGATCGAGATTTGCTCTGGCCTGTTCGCCCTTGCGGATCGAAGTGTCGAGTTCGCCTTGCGAGATTACCCCCGCGGCGCGGCGTTGCTCGTTAAGCTCCGCAGCCGTGTCGGCCTGCCGACTGATCTGCGCCAGCGCGGCTACGTTGGCTCTTTGTTGCCCGAACCGAGCAAGCGATTGTTCGGCGTCGCGTAGTGCGCCCAGGACCACTTCAAGATAGCGCGCTTCGGCCTCGTCGCGCGCACTCTCGGCCTGATCGATCGATGCTGCCGTGCGGCCGAAATCAAGCAGGTTCCACTGCAGCCGCGGCAAAGCGATTGCCGATAAGTTGCCCGGGTCCAGGATGTCGTCGGGCTCCGATCCGCCCAAACCGAGAATCCCCATGAAGGAAATCTTGGGGAAGCGAGCAGCCTCTGCCACGCCAATGCGCGCATTCGCCGCGGCCAGCATGCGTTCGGCGGCTCGAACATCCGGCCGCCGCGCTATTAGCGCTGCGGGATCGCCCACCGCGACCCGTTCGGGGGGAAGCGGAATTTCGGCCGGAGCCGCCAGGAGCCCGTCGAGTGCGCCGGGCGCTTCGCCCGTCAGCACCGCGAGCGTGTCTTTGAATACATCGATGTCCGCTTGAGCTTCCGCGATCTGCGACTTGAGCAGTTCGAGCTCGGCGTTCGCGTTACCGACCGGGAACAGCGCGAGAGCGCCCTGTGTATAGCGCTGATAGGTCAATTCGAGAATTTGCTGCTGCAAGTCGCGCTCTCGCTGGACAAGCTCGAGCCGCCCTTGCGCTTCTCGCAGGCTCACATACGCCCGCGCGATTTCGGCGGCGAGCTGGACTTTCGCATCCTCGGCGTTCGCCACCGAGGCCGCAGCCTGAGCGTTAATGGCCTCGACACGCCGTGCCTGCCCCCCAGCGAAATCGATCTCCCAGTTTGCATTGAGCCCGACGTTGTAGACGCTGAGGCTGTCCTGCTCTTCGGTGTCTGCAGGAGCGCCGGGCGATCCCGGGGGCGGGCCGCTGCCGATATCTAGCCCTGGGATATTCGCCTGGACCGCAGTCGCCTGCGCAGCCACGGCGGGTAGCCGGTTGGCGCGCTCCTGGCGGACAGAAGCCCTTGCCTGTTCGATGCGAGCGCGCGCCGCGGCCACGCCCGGATTGCCGACCAGCGCGCGCGCCTCCAGTTCATTGAGAACCGGATCGCCGAGCAGCGTCCACCAGTCGCCGGCAATCGGCGCAAACGGATCGATTTCGGGGCCGGCGCGTACGAACGCATTGCCTGCGGCGGTCGCAAGTTGCGGGGGACCGGCATAGTCGGGACCGGACATGCAACCCGCGAGGAGCGCCATGGGAGCGAGGAGGGTTAGGGTCTTGCGCATAGAGTTCTCAGTGCATCGAAAGGGATAAGTTCTTCGGGAGAGGCTTGAGGAACAGTACCAGCGGCACCGTGACCAGGGTAATCGCGCCCATGGCGAAAAAGACATCGTTGTAGGTCATCACGAACGCATCGCGCTGAATGATGCCGGAAAGCATCTCCAGCGCGGCCTGTGGGCTGCCCAGCGACGCCGTCATGCCGTCCAGGTATTCCTGTAGCCGGGGGCTGTTGGCGTTGAGGGTTTCTTCCATGCGTCGACTATGATGCCACAGGCGCTGATCCTGGAACGAGGCAAGCCCCGCGAGCGCGAACGAGCCCCCGAGGTTTCGCGCCGCGTTGAAGATCCCGGAAGCATCGCCGGCATCCTCCTTGGCAACCGAAGCTACCGTCGCCTGGTTGAGGAACATCATCGTGAGGATCATGCCGATGCCACGCAGGAACTGGCTTTCGGTGAACACTCCACCTCCCGATTCCGCTGTCAGATTTATGCTGACGAAACAGCTTAGCGCCATGATGAACATGCCCGCGCCGACCGCAATGCGGATGTGAATCCTGCGGATCATGAACGGGAGAACGGGCATCAACAGGAAAGCCGGAACGCCCATCCAGAAGATCACAAGTCCGGTCTGCAAGGCATTATAATCGGAAATTATCGCGAGAAATTGCGGGATCACGTAGGTCGAGCCATACATGACCATGCCAAGCGCCAGTGCCATCACCACGACGCTGGCAAACTGCCTGCTGAGCATCAGGCGCAATTTGAGCACGGGTTTGCGCGCGTAAAGCTGTCCGTAGGTCAGAAGTGCAAAACCCACGACCGTCATCAGTGTGAGCTGGACAATCAGCGTGGAATCGAACCACTCCTCACGGTGGCCTTCTTCCAGAACGATGGTCAGCCCACCCAACCCAAGGATCATACCAGCTATTCCCGCCCAATCAGCCTCGCGCAGGTAAACCCAGTCGGGCTTTTCATGGGGTAGCCCGATGAATAGTAAAGCAAGGAGCAACGCGCAGACGGGCACGTTGACGAAGAAGGCGTAGTGCCAGCTCAGGTTCTCGGTAAGCCAGCCCCCCACCAACGGGCCCATTACCGGCCCAAGAACCACGGTCATTCCGAAGAGCGCCATGCCAATCGGCTGTTGCGATGGAGGCAGTCGCTTTGCGACGATGGTCATGGCGGTTGGAATAAGCGCGCCGCCCATGAACCCTTGACCGGTGCGACCGATGATCATCGTCGTCAGATCGGTGGCAATGCCGCACAACACCGAAAAGGCCGTGAAGGCAGAAACCGCGACGATGAGCAGCGTGCGAAGGCCGAGCAGTCTTTCCAGCCACGCGCTCAGAGGGATGATGATGATCTCGGCAACAAGGAAGGCTGTCGCGATCCAGGTGCCTTCGGTTCCGGTCGCGCCGATTTCCCCCTGGATCGTCGGCAGCGCCGAATTGACGATCGAGATGTCAAGCGTTGCCAGCATCGCCCCCAGCGCACCGGCGGCTACGGCGATCCAGGCCGTAGCATCGGCCTTTTCGACCGGCGGCGAAACCGCTGCAGCGGCGCCTGCCATCGGTCAGTCTCCGGCCGCGTTGCGGATCGAATCGAGTTGGTCTCTAGCGGCGCGCGTATCGACACTCGCGACAACAGACATGCCCGGCACCAGCAGACGCAGGATCTCGGGCGAAGCCTGAATGGATATGCGCACCGGGACGCGCTGAACGATCTTGGTGAAATTACCCGTCGCGTTTTGCGGAGGTAGGATCGAGAATTCTGCCCCGGTCCCGGGGGCGATGCTTTCCACTCTTCCTAATAGCTCGAGGTCCGGCAGCGCGTCGATTTCCAAGGTGACGGGTTGCCCCGGGCGGACAAGTCCGAGCTGCGTTTCCTTGAAATTTGCTGTCACGTAGAGGCGGTCGGTCGGTACGAGGCTCATAAGGCGTTGGCCAGGCTGGACAAATTGTCCAGGTCGGACCGTGAGGTCACCCACCCGCCCGGAAATACTGGCCTGGAGCGTGGTCGATGACAGGTTCAGACGGGCGGCCTCGAGTTGCGCACGAGCGGCGTTGGCTTGCGAATTGGCCTGGTCTATCTGCTCGCTAAGCGTGTTCTGTCGGCGCTGTGCCGCCGTGAGCGCGGCGCGCGCTGCCGCGACTTGAGCCTGCGCTTCTCTGGCCTGGGCCTCCAGCTGATCGAGCCTCTCGCGCGGCTCCGCTCCCGAAGCGGCAAGGGGGCGGTACCGGACAACCTGCTCAGCAGCGAGACCAGCCTGTGCAGATGCTGCTGCGAGCTGTGCACGGGCCTGGGCAATTGCCGCGTCCTGCTCTTGTTGCTGGGCGCGTACCGTATCTGCTCCGGCGAGCGACGCGGCGATCTGGGCTTCGACCTGGTTCGTTTGGGCACGATAATCTCGCACGTCCAGCTGGACAAGTGCATCGCCCGACGCGACCGTTTGATTCTCCGTCACTAATACGCGCTCGACGTAGCCCGCAATTTTGGGGGAGATGATGACGCTGTCGGCGGCAATATAAGCGTTGTCGGTGGACTGCTGGAATCTGCCGTACGTCTGATGATTGTAATACCAGTAGCTCCCGGCGAGCAGGACCAGAATGCCGGCGATCAGCAGACCCAGCCGGACCCGCGGACTGGACAACCCCGTCGGACGTGCGCCTTCATCGCTAGCCCCTGCTGTCTCGTCCGCCATGATTATTTCGCTCCTCGCCATCGTTTGAGCCGCTGCGCGAGCGATATAGCGGCCAAAACAAAATGCGAAAGTCCTTTACTATTTTTCTCCGATCGATAGGAATGTCTCATGCCAGAAGATGAGGGCACTCTCGCACTCGACAATGTCATCACCCACGATGATCGAGCGATCTTCATGATGGACCAGATCAGCCGCGCCGCGCGCAAGGCATTCGATGACCGAGCACAGCCGCTGAGCCTCAATCCTACGCAGTGGCGTGTGTTGGCGCAGCTCATCAGAGCTCCTGCCCTGAACCAGACGGACATCGCCAGGAGACTTGAAATCACATCCTCCAGCAGCGGCCTGGAAGACATGACGCCTTCGCGCTTGAGTGACCGGACGCGGCTTGCGCAAGTCATAGCAATATTCGGTCGCCACGGGCGGGGCGGCATCACGCCCGTGTTGGGACTAGGCCGATCTCAAACCAAAACACATTCGACGCGCCCGGATGCCCCGCTCGTGGCGATTGCGCCAGGGGACGAACCTCGGTCATGTTCTATAGCGGACAACCGAATGGAGCATGCGGGACGCGAACTTTCATTGCACCGGCCCTCTGCCGGACGAACAAACCGCTGGCGGCGTGCTAGATGGAAACTAACGCAAACTTCTCCCTAGTGGCGTGGATCGTTGGCATTCTGATGCTTACGACCATCGCTTTCGCGATGTGGCTAATCGATCCCAGACCAAATCAGGAAACATATCAGATCAAGTTTGATCGCTCCGTGGAAGGCCTTCAGTCGGGATCGACTGTAACACTATCGGGAGTCCCTGTGGGACAGGTAACATCGGTCCGTCTGGCGGAAAATGAACCGGAAAACGTGGTCGTTGTTCTGACTCTCGATCCTTCTGCGGCGAAAGTCCACGGCCTTGAAGCGACAATCAGCACGGATCTGATAACTGGAGAGGCTGCGCTCGTGCTCGAGGGCCGACGGGGTCGTCAGGGCATTTACACCGACAAGTCAGGAAAAAAGATCATTCCCGCCGCGGACGAAACCGGACTATTGGGGAGGGATGCGACCGCCACTGTAGAGACCGTGGCAAATAGCATTCGCGCTCTGAACGAAGGACTGGAGCCAGAAAAGCAACGGGTGATCACCTCCGATCTTGTCCGGCTTCGAGTCACGACGGCCGCACTCGCATCGGACGCCGAAGGTTGGGACGAACGATTGGCCTCAACAAAAGGAAGATTGTTAGACTTAGGGCAAAGGGTTGGTGGATGGGGAAATAATCTTCGAGATGCAGATCGGCGGATCTCAGGGCGGAGCGCTTCTGCTATCGCGCAACGACGCCTTCGCCAATTCAGGGAGGGGGTGCAGAACGCTGAAAACAAACTTTCCCAGATAAGGAGTGGCATTCCGGCGGTCGAAGATTCTTTGGTTGAAGGTGAAACGGACCTTCGCGAGCTTAGTCGCGAACTTGCTCCTCTCAGTGAAAAAATCGAAGATATTCAGGTTGAGGGAATTACATCAAATCCTCCCCTCCCAGACTATCGGCCAAAAAGAAGAGAAGCTGGAACGAATATCGATGATTTAAAGTAAACCGAACGGATGACTGCTTCCGGGCAGAGCGCGCAGCCCGTAGAATAGCGGAGATTGGAGCGCAAAGCGGATAACGACCTACTCCGCGGTCAAGTTTGAAATTGAAATTCCGAGTCCTAAAAAAGGCATCGAACCAATACATTAGAGGGATTTTGCGGGCCTTTTGCGGGCTTTTCAGCTTGACCGAAATATCTAAACATCAGAAATTAAACGGAAAAGAAGTTCGAATGTGATGCCTCTTCTGGCACCATTTTTCTAAAAGATCAGATTTCCGCACAGTCGAACGCGTAGATCGTCCGGCTTGCGAAGCTGCGTCCGGGGCGCAGGATCGTGTCGGGGAAGTGCGGCTGGTTGGGACTGTCGGGGAAGAATTGCGTCTCCAGTGCGACGGCGCTGCGAGGGGCGTAGTTTTTCCCGTGTTTGCCCATCGGCTTGTCGCCGAGGAAGTTGGCGGAATAGAGCTGTAGACCGGGCATGTCGGTATGGACCGTCATGCGGCGACCGCTGGCAGGATCGAACAGCGCGGCGGCTTTTCGGACGCCAGCGCCGTTTAGCGCGAAGCAGTGATCGTAGCCCTCGCCGAGCGCGAGCTGTACGTCCGGGGCGTCGATGTCGCGGCCGACCGGCTTGGGCTCGCGGAAATCGAACGGCGTCGATGCGACATCGGCCAATGCGCCGGTCGGAATCAGGTCTGGCGCCACGGGAAGATAATGATCGGCGTGGACCTCGAGGACGTGGTCGAGCACGCTAGGCGCGCCCGCGCCAGCCAAATTCCAGTAGCTGTGCTGCGTCGGGTTGAATGGTGTCGGCGCGTCGGTTTCTACCGCGTAGTCGATGACGAGCCGGTTATCCTCGGTCCAGACGTAGCGCACGGTGGTGCGTAAATTGCCGGGGTATCCTTCGTCCCCGTCCGCGCTGTCCAAAGTGAAAAGCGCGCCGTCGCCCTCGCTCGTGGTGCAGGCTTCTCCGCTCCAGACACGCTTGTCGAAGCCTTGCCGTCCGCCGTGAAGAGCGTTCGGCGGCTGGTTTGCATTGAGCACATATGTGCGTCCGTCCAGCATGAAGCGCGCGCCGGCGATGCGATTGGCGAAGCGTCCAATTACCGCGCCGTGGTAGTGTGGATCGGAGAGATAGGTCGCGGCGCTGTCGTAGCCGAGGACAACGTCGGCAAGCTTACCGTCGCGGTCGGGCACTTCGAGCGACAGGATCGTCGCGCCGAGGTCCATCACCGTCAGCCCCGCGCCATCCGCGCTTTCGAGCCGCCAACAATGGACGTCTCGGCCGTCCGGCAGGGTCTCGAAGAACTGCTTTCGTACCATACCTACCAGCGCAGCAGATCACCTGCGCAACGACAAGCGCGAAGTGCGGATGGGGGCGAAAATGCCTCGCGGCTTGAAAAACGGCCCCAAACAGTGTGCTGCATGAAGCGACGCAAGAAAGAGGCAATCGCGATGAAGATGCGGTCATGGCTGTTCGCGCCGGGGGACAGCGAGAAGAAGATGGGCAAGGCGGCCGATGGCGACGCCGATGTCGTGATCTTCGACCTCGAGGATGCGGTCGCGCCGGAAAAAAAGCCTGCGGCGCGCGGCATGATCCGTGACTATCTCGACGCCCATCCGGACAAGCGCGCGCGCATCTTCGTGCGGGTCAATCCGCTCGACGGGCCCTACACGCTGCACGATCTTGCGGCAGTGATGCCGGGGCGGCCGGGCGGGATCATGCTGCCCAAGGCCTATGGCCGGCAGGATGTCGAGGCGCTGGACAAGTACCTCTCAGCGCTGGAGGCAGCGAACGATATCGAGCTTGGATCGACGCCGGTGATCGTGCTGCTGACCGAAGTGGCGGAGAGCATGTTCCACGCCGGCGACTTCAAGGGCGCGCCGCGGCTGATCGCGTTGACCTGGGGGGCGGAGGACCTTGCCGACAGCATCGGGGCGGCGAGCAATCGCAATCCCGACGGCAGCTTTGCGTTCACCTACGAGCTGGCGCGCAGCCTGTGCCTGCTGGGCGCGGCCACGGCAGGTGTTCCGGCCATCGAAACGATCCAGGCCGACTTCCGCGATCTGGATGGGCTGAAGTCGCGCGCTGAGACCGTTCGCCGCTCGGGCTTTCGCGGCATGCTCGCGATCCATCCGGCGCAAGTGGAGGTCATCAACGAGGCCTTTACGCCGAGCGCGGAGGACATTGCCGAAGCCGAGGAGATCGTCGCGATTTTCGCTGCCAATCCCGGTGCGGGCACGATCGGCTGGAAGGGCGGCATGCTCGACCGCCCGCATCTGTCGCGGGCGCAGCAATTGCTGGCGCAGGTCGGGAAGAGGTCCGACTGAGGTCCTGACCTTGGGCGCTAGTGGTCGGAGCGTCCGAAATCGGGCCGCGCATCGTCCTGCCCTTCCTCGATGATCGAGCGGCGGATGGTACGGGTGCGCTCGAACAGCTCGAAAAGCGTGTCGCCGTCACCATTGCGGATGGCGCGCTGGAGGGCGGTGAGGTCTTCGGTGAAGCGGCCCAGCACTTCGAGCACGGCGTCGCGATTGGTCAGGAAAACATCGCGCCACATGGTCGGGTCGCTGGCAGCAATGCGGGTGAAATCGCGGAAACCCCCGGCCGAATATTTGATGACCTCGCCGCGCGTAACGTCCTCGAGGTCGCTGGCCGTGCCGACGATGGTATAGGCGATGAGGTGGGGGATGTGGCTGGTCACCGCGAGCACCAAGTCGTGATGCGCGGGCTCCATGATTTCGACCTTCGCGCCGAGGCCCTGCCAGACTGCCGCAACCTGCTCGACCGCTTCTGCGGGCGTGGCATCTTCGGGGGTGAGGATGCACCAGCGGTGGCGAAACAGCTCGGGAAAGCCCGCCTCGGGGCCGCTCTTCTCCGTCCCCGCGACAGGGTGAGCCGGGACCACCACGGCATCGGGCAGCGCCTTCGCGATGGCCTGCGCGACGCTATGCTTCGAAGAGCCGACATCGCTGACGATCGCACCGGGCGGCAGCGCGCCGGCAATGCTCTGCGCCGCGGCACCCATCGCGCCGACGGGTACACATAGGATGACGAGCTGGGCGTCGCGCACTGCGTCGTCTGCGCTGTCGGATACCTTGCCGACCAGGCCGCGTTCCGCAGCTTTTCGTCGAACGTCGCGGTCCGCATCCCAGCCCGTGGTTGCAATGTCAGGTAGCATCTCGCGCAGGGCGAGGCCGATGGAGCCGCCGATGAGGCCAAGGCCGATGATCGCGATCCGCTCGATGCTCACGCCGATACTCCGCATAGGTCACGCAGGACGGCGGCGATCGCGTCCATCTGCTCCGGCGTGCCGACGGTGACCCGCAGCGCTTGCGGGAGGCCCTGCCTGGGCAAGTGGCGCACGGCATAGCCCGCCTCGGCGATCGCATCGAGCGCAGTCGTTGCGGCGAGGTCGCCTTCGAACACGACGAGGACGAAATTGGCCTCGCTCGGCAGGGCGCGCAGGCCGTGATTGCCGAGCGCGGCGATCTGATCGACGAAGCGCGCGCGGGCAGCCGCATTGGCATCGCGCGATTTCGCAACGAAGTCTTGATCGGAGAGCGCGGCCAGCGCCGCCCGCTGCCCGCTCGCGGTCACGTTGAATGCGCCGCGCAAGCGGTTGAGGGCATCGATCAGGTGCGGCGCGCCTGTTGCCCAGCCCACACGCTCGCCCGCAATGCCATAGGCCTTTGCGAAGGTGCGGGTGACGAGGACATTGTCGTGCCGCGCAGCGAGATCCATGCCGCCGTCGTCTTCGCCCTCGGGAAGAAATTCGGCATAGGCCTGGTCGACCACCAGCAGCACATCCTTCGGCAGGCCGGCATGCAGGCGCTCGACCTCGGCACGCGGCAGGAAGGTGCCGATGGGATTGTTCGGATTGTCGAGCAGCACCACGCGCGTCCGCCCGGTGACGGCGGCGAGCATGTTGTCGACATCGGGTGCGTAGTCGGCGTCCTCCGCCAGCACCACCTCGGCCCCGACCTTGTGTGCGAGCAGCGGGTAGAGGGAGAAGGAGTAGAGCGAAAACAGCACTTCGTCGCCCGGCCCGGCGAAGGCCTGCACTGCGCCATGGAGGCATTCGCCCGAGCCGGTGCCGCAGACGATCCGCGCCGGATCGATGCCATGCAGCGCGCCGATGGCCTCGCGCAGTTGCGTGGCGTCGGGGTCCGGATAGAGGTTCGGCTCGTGCCCGCCAGCAAGCGTCTCGATCACCTTCGGGCTGCAGCCGAGCGGGTTCTCGTTGGCCGACAGCTTGACCAGCGGGCGGCCATCGGCAGCCTTCGACTTGCCGGGCACATAGGCATGGATCGCCTCGATCCACGGTTTCAGGGTAGGACGGTCTGCCATCTTGCGTCTGCGCCATAAAGAATTACGGCCCTTCGACAAGCTCAGGGCGAACGGTTAGAGCGCTGAGTTCTAAATCCGTTCGTGCTGAGCTTGTCGAAGCACCGTTCTTTTTGGCGAATGAAGGCTTCGTTTGAGCAGGACCTCGCAAACGTTGACATTGCCCGCACCGCTGCCGCTCGACGGCGGGGGCGAGCTGTCGCGTGTCGAGATCGCCTACGAAACATACGGCGCGCTCGACGAAGACCGCTCCAACGCCATCCTGCTGTGCCATGCGCTGACCGGCGACCAATATGTCGCCAGCCCGCATCCGATCACCGGCAAACCGGGCTGGTGGGAACGGATGGTCGGCCCGGGCAAGCCCATTGACACGGATCGCTTCCACGTCATCTGCCCCAATGTCATCGGCAGCTGCATGGGCTCTACCGGCCCAGCGAGCGAGGCATCGGACGGACAGCCCTACGCCATGCGCTTCCCGGTCATCACCATCCGCGACATGGTGCGCGCGCATGTCGGTTTGCTCGACGCGCTGGAGATCGCGACGCTGCACGCCGTGGTCGGCGGATCGATGGGCGGGATGCAGGCGCTGAGCCTCGCGGCGAACTGGCCGGAGCGCGCAGACCGCGTCCTCGTTATCGCTTCGACCAGTCGCCACTCGGCGCAGAACATCGGCTTCCACGAGCTCGGGCGGCAGGCGGTGATGGCCGATCCGCGCTGGAACCAGGGCGACTATTACAGCGGCGAGGCACCCGACAGCGGCCTCGCCGTGGCGCGTATGGCGGCGCATATCACCTATCTGTCCGAGGAAGCGCTGACCGAGAAGTTCGGGCGGAACCTGCAGGACCGGGAGGCCAAGACCTTCGGTTTCGATGCCGATTTCCAGGTCGAGAGCTACCTGCGTTACCAGGGCAGCGGCTTCACCCAGCGTTTCGATGCGAACAGCTATCTCTACATAACCCGAGCGATGGACTATTTCGACCTCGCCGAGGAGCATGGCGGCAAGCTGGCGAATGCCTTCGCCGGAACGCAGGCGCGCTTCTGCCTCGTCAGCTTCGACAGCGACTGGCTCTATCCCACAGCGGAAAGCCGTCATGTCGTCCACGCGCTCAATGCAGCGGGCGCGGCGGTGAGTTTCGTCGAGCTATCCGCCCCGCATGGCCACGACAGCTTCCTGCTCGACGTGCCCGCGCTCGACCGCGTGATCGGGGGGTTCCTGGGATGAGCACCACGCGAGACCAGATACGCCCCGACCTCGCCGTTATCGCCGGACACGTGACGCCGGGCAGCCGCGTGCTCGATATCGGCTGCGGCGACGGGGCGCTGATGATGGCGCTGCGCGAGAAAGATTGCGACGTGCGCGGGATCGAGATCGATGGCGACTGCGTCGAACGCTGCGTGAGCCAGGGCCTCAGCGTGGTGCAGGGCGATGCCGACCGCGACCTCGCCGACTATCCCGACAAGGGCTTCGACTACGCGATCCTCAGCCAGACGCTGCAGACCGCCGCGCGGCCCGACCGCATGCTCGACGAACTGCTGCGTGTCGGCACCCGTGCCTTCGTCAGCTTCCCGAATTTCGCCCACTGGCGCACCCGCGCCGCCCTGATGTTCGGCGGCCGCATGCCGGTAACGCGCGCGATCCCGGTAAGCTGGTACGCCACCGAAAATATCCATCACGTCACGGTGAAGGACTTCCGCGACCTCGCGAAAGACAAAGGCGCGCGCATCGAACGCGAGTGGTTCTTTGCAGGGGAACGGCAGTTGGGCCGTGCGGGAGCCAACGGCCGCGCGGAGTTCGCCGTCTTCGAACTGAGCCGCTAAACCCCCAACCGCTCCGCATGCCAAGCGACATGCTCGGCCATGAAGGTCGAGATGAAATAATAGGAGTGGTCGTACCCCTGCTGCATGCGGATTTCGGGGCGCATGCCGGCCTTGGCGCAGGCCATCGATAACGCGCCGGTCTTGAGCTGCTCCTCCAAAAAATTGTCCGCCGTGCCTTGGTCGACCAGCAGGTGATCGAGCCGCGCGCCGTCCTCGATCAGCGCGACTGCGTCATACTCGCGCCATGCCGCGCGGTCCTCGCCGAGATAGCGACCTAGCGCTTTCTCGCCCCATGGCACCTGGCTGGGCGTGACGATCGGGCTGAAGGCGCTGACCGAGCGGAAGCGGCCGGGATTGCGCAGGCCGATCGTCAACGCGCCGTGGCCGCCCATCGAATGGCCGGTGATCGACTGGCGTTCCAGGTCGACGGGAAACTCCGCCGCAATCACCTCGGGCAGTTCCTGCTCGATATAGCTGCGCATGCGATAGTGTGTCGCCCAAGGCTGCTGCGTCGCATCGACATAGAAGCCCGCACCCTTGCCGAAATCGTATTCGTCCCCGGCATCGGGCACATCCTCGCCGCGCGGGCTGGTGTCGGGCGCTACGAAGACGATCCCGTGCTCGGCGCAGGCGCGGCGATACTCGCCTTTCTCGGTGACGTTTTCATGCGTGCAGGTAAGGCCGGAGAGATACCACAGCACCGGCAGCTTGATCCCCGGCATGTGCGGCGGGACATAGACAGAGAAGGTCATCTCCGTCCCTGTCTCGCGCGACTGGTGAGAGCAGACGAATTGCTCGCCCTCATGGGATCTGTTCTGCGAAAGATAGTCGAGCGGCATGGGTGAGTTTCCTGTGGGATCGAATGTTCGGCCCGCCCCAATACGCGAAGGGCGCAGTCGGCCAAGAACCGCTGCGCCCAAAGCACCCCTGTGCGGGATGATGTGATCGGTTGCCCTTAGCCCGGGCGATACATCGCGCAAACCTTGTTGCCGGCTGGATCGCGCAGATAGGCGAGATAGAGCTTCATGCCCGCGCCTTCGCGGATGCCCGGCGGATCCTCGATCTCGGTACCGCCGTTCTCGCTGCCCGCCTTGTGCCAGGCGTCGGCCATGTCTTCGCTCGTCGCGGCGAAGCCGATGGTCGAACCGTTGCCGCAGCTAGCCGGCTGGCCGTCGATGGGCTTGGTCAGGAGGAAGATGCCGCCATTGTGCATGTAGATGACCCGGCCCTTGGGATCTATCTGGCCTTCGTTGCCGCCGAGCGCCTTGAAGCAGGCATCGTAGAACTTCTTCGAGGCGTCGATATCGTCGGCCCCCAGCATGACGTGACTGAACATATATTTTCTCTCCTTTACGTTTCGATTCGCTACCTTAATGGGACCCTCCGGTCGCGCAAGCAGTCAGACGTCGACCGCGACAGTCGCCGTGTCCGGATCGCCCGTATTGGGCGCTTCGGCAGGATCCAGCATCAGCAGCTGGACTTCCCCGTTGCGCGCAGCGGGGCGGTGATCCTCGCCCGTTTCAATCAGCAGCAGCTCGCCCGGCAGCAGCGTTTCCGTGCGATCGCGGAATTCGACCTCCAGCTCGCCGGAGATGCACAGGAAGAGCTCGTCATGGGTGTGGCGGTGCCAGTCGAATTCGCCGTCGAGCTTCGCGATGCGGACTTCGTGCCCTTCGTATCGCGCGACGATGCGCGGTGCCCAATGCTCGGTGAAGGTGGCGAATTTGTCGGCGAGGACGACTTTCTCCGCCATCAATAGACCACGACCGCGCGGATGCTTTCGCCGGCGTGCATCAGGTCGAAGCCTTTGTTGATCTCCTCGAGGCTGAGCGTGTGGGTGATCATCGGGTCGATGGCGATCTTGCCGTTCATGTACCAGTCGACGATCTTGGGCACGTCGGTGCGACCCTTGGCCCCGCCGAACGCGGTGCCGCGCCAGTTGCGGCCGGTCACCAGCTGGAAGGGGCGCGTCTCGATCGTCTTGCCCGCTTCGGCCACGCCGATGATGATGCTGGTGCCCCAGCCCTTGTGGCAGCATTCGAGCGCCTGGCGCATCACGTCCGTGTTGCCGGTGCAGTCGAAGCTGTAATCTGCCCCGCCGTCCAGCAATTCGACCAGATGGGCGACGACGTCTTTCGTTTCCTTCGGATTGACGAAGTCGGTCATGCCGAACTTCTCGCCCCATTCCTTCTTGGAAGGGTTGATGTCGACGCCGACGATCCGGTCCGCGCCCGCCATCTTGGCGCCCTGGATGACGTTGAGGCCGATCCCGCCGAGGCCGAAGACGACGACATTGTCGCCCGGCTTCACCTGCGCGGTGTTGACCACTGCGCCCACGCCCGTGGTGACACCGCAACCGATGTAGCAGCTGGTCTCGAACGGGGCATCGGGGCGGATCTTGGCGACGGCGATTTCCGGTAGCACGGTGAAATTCGAGAAGGTCGAACAGCCCATGTAGTGGTAGATCGCCTCGCCCTTGTAGCTGAAGCGGCTCGTGCCGTCCGGCATTAGCCCTTTGCCCTGCGTTTCACGGATCGCGCTGCATAGGTTGGTCTTGCCCGAAAGGCACATTTTGCACTGGCGGCATTCGGGCGTGTAAAGGGGGATGACGTGGTCGCCCGGTGTCACGCTGGTCACGCCCGCGCCGACTTCGCGCACGATCCCGGCACCTTCGTGGCCGAGTACGCTGGGGAACAACCCCTCGCTGTCCAGCCCGTCGAGCGTATAGGCATCGGTGTGGCAGATGCCGGTTGCCATGATCTCCACCAGCACCTCGCCCGCCTTGGGGCCCTCCAGATCGAGTTCGACAATCTCGAGCGGCTGTTTCGCTTCGAAGGCTACGGCGGCGCGGGTCTTCATAGTTCATGTCTCCTGTTCGACCGCGGACCTAGGCAAAGCGGCGTGACCTCGCAAGCACGGTTGCCCGCCATTCAGGCGAGGAGATATAGAGCCGCGGCATGACGAAACTGCTTCTCGCCGCCGGCCTCGCGCTCGCATCGCTCCCGCTCGCCGCGCAAGATGCGCCTGGTGCTGCCCCTGCCACTGCCGAAGCCGCGCTGCCGACGCTCACGCTCGAACAGCGGAGCAGCCTGCGCTGCGGCGTCGCTTTCGGCCTCATCGCCAAGGGCCAGGCGGAAGGCGATGCGCGCGCCGCCGCCTATCCCGCGATGGAGCCGCGCGGGCGCGAATTCTTCGTGCGGACGATGGCCGGGCTGATGGACGATCACGACCTTACCCGCGAACAGGCGAACAGGCTCGCTTTCGAGACTACGATGACGCTAGTGAACGAGGGGCTGGAAGCGCGCGAGGCGATGATGCCGAACTGCCTCCTGCTGCTGGAGGCTTCGGGCGTTTGAGCCCGTTCATGGCAGACTCAGCGCAAATGCGGTAAACACCGGGCGACGTAATTTCGGGGAATGACCATGCGTAACGCCATCCTGCCTCTTGCCGCCGCGCTCGCGGTCACTGCCGCGCCTGCCGCCGCGCAGGATTACGACGCGCCGGATATGGACGCTGCGCCCGAAACCTTGCCGCTCGCCGACATGGCCGACGATATGCGCGATCCCGAGCGACAGCGCGATATGGCGCTGATGCTCCAGACCATGACCGAAGTGCTGCTCGACCTGCCGATCGCTCCGCTGGCCAAGGCCGCGGCTGATATGGCTGGGGAGAAGGCCGAGGAAATCGATCCCGATCTCACCCTGCGCAAGGTTGCGCCCGATGCGGGCCGCTTGAGCGAGGAAGTCGCCGTTGTCGTCCCGCGTGCGATGCAGGCCATGGGCGGGCTCGCCGAAGGGCTGTCCGAGATGACGCCCGCGCTGCGCGACATGGCCCGCCGGATGCGCGAAGCGCTCCCGAAAGACTAACCAGCCACCGATCCACTGGAAATTTAGCGTCTTCGCGCGCCGCCGTGGTGGACGCGCGAGTCGCACTGGTGCATGAGCGGGGGACCGATGTGGCAGCTCTACCAGTTCCCCCTGTGTCCCTTCAGTCGCAAGCTGCGCCTGCTCATGAGCGAGAAGAACGTCGCCTATGAGCTGGTGCGCGAGAACCCGTGGGAAGGGCGCGACGAATTCTGGCAGCTGAACCCGGCGGGCCGCACGCCTGTGCTCCATGATCCCGACCGCCGCATCGCGCTCGCCGACAGCCGCGCGATCTGCGAGCTGCTGGAAGAGACGGTCGATCGCAATCCGATGATCAACGGATCGGCGCTGCAACGCGCGGAAATTCGCCGGCTGGTCGCGCTGTTCGACGAGAACCTCTATGCCGACGTCACCGCGCCCGCGCTGCACGAGAAGATGAAGAAGCGCATCGTCCTGCGCCAGTCGCCCGATGCGCAGGTGCTGCGCCAGATGGGCCGCCTGCTGCACGGGCACCTCGACTATATCGACTGGCTGGTGGACACGCGCCAGTGGCTCGCAGGGCCGACGCTGAGCCTTGCCGACCTCGCCTGCGCGGCGCAGCTTTCGGTGGTGGAATATCTCGGCGCGATGGACTGGAAGGGCCACGAACAGGCGCACGACTGGTACATGGTGATCAAGAGCCGCCCGAGCTTCCGCCCGCTGCTGGCCGAAAAGATGGAAGGTCTGCCTCCGCCGCGGGAGTATGCGGCGCTGGACCTCTAATCACCGGAGAGGTCTCCGAGATCTATCGAGAAAATTGCAACTGCAAATCCATTCTTCTCGACTTCCGCCAACGCAGCTTTGTCGGCACCAGCGGTAAAGGTTGGCCCATCAGTAGAGACCTCTCGACGAAATCTCCAAGGCCCATGATCCAGAGGCAAGTTGCCACCTGTCTCGTCGGCTGAATAAGCCATCGCGCCTTTAGTACCGGCAAACATATATATCTTTTCCAAGCTTTTCTTCGTCATTCCAACATCCTCGTTCCTATTACCTCTGGCAAACCGGGCAGAACCACGTGCTGCGCCCGCCCTGCACGATGCGCCGGATCGTGCCACCATCGTCGTGGTGGCAGGCCTCGCCCTCGCGGCCGTAAACGTGGAAGCGGGTGGCGAAATAGCCGAGGTTGCCGTCGGGCTGGGCGAAATCGCGTAACGTGCTGCCGCCGTCGCGGATCGACTGTTCGAGCACCTCGCGGATCGCGGGGACGAGGCGGCGCAATTGCGGCATGGTCACCTTACCGCCGGCCTTGCGAGGGCTGATCCCGCTGCGCCACAGCGCCTCGCACACATAGATATTGCCGAGCCCCGCCACGATCCGCTGGTCGAGCAGCAGCAGCTTGATCGCCTGCTTGCGCCCGCGCGTCGCCTCGCGCAGGTGCTCTGCAGTGAGCGCATTGCCCAGCGGCTCCGGCCCCAGCGCGGCGAAGGGTTTCCACGTCACCAGCTCTTGCGTTGTCATCAGGTCGACCGAGCCGAAGCGGCGTGGATCGTTGAGCGCGAAGCGGTTGTGCGCGGTCTCCAGTATCAGGTGATCATGCTTGTCGTCCGCCTCGGGGTCGATCCGCCAGCGCCCACTCATGCCGAGGTGGAACACCATCGCATGGTCGCGGCTGGTGTGGATCAGCCCGTATTTCGCCCGTCGCGTCAGATGCGTGACGCTCGCCCCCGTCAGCGCCTGAACCAGACCGGCAGGGAAGGGGCGGCGCATGTCGGGCCGATTGACCGTGACGCGCGTGATGGTCTCGCCCTCGAGGAACTTCGCGAGCCCGCGGACGGTGGTTTCGACTTCGGGGAGTTCGGGCATGACTGGGCTCGAGTAACAGGGAGTCCTAGTGGCGTCTATTCGCTCCCTGCGGTCGCTGCGCCCTGTTCCGTCCCGCTCCCCCTCCCGACCACCCATAGAATGCCGTGCCGTGGGTGGTCGGGAGGGGGAGCGGGACGGAACAGCTAGGGAAGCGCGGATGCGCTTCCCGCACCCAACAAAGGTTCCGGGTGGGGGAGCGGGCTGGTGCCGCCGCAAGGGAAGCGCGGATGCGCTTACCGTACGCTACAAAATCTCCTCCCCCATTCCCCTTTGCGCTCCGCTCAATTCCCCCTAAAGCCCACCGCCATGACCGACACCGTTTCCTTCGGCTACGAAGACATCGACGCGACCGAGAAGACCGGCCGCGTGGGCGAGGTTTTCTCCAGCGTCGCCGCCAAATACGACATCATGAACGATGCCATGTCGGGCGGCATGCACCGCCTCTGGAAGAACCGCTTCGTCGCCCGCGTAAAGCCGCAGGAGGGCGAGGCGATCCTCGACATGGCGGGCGGGACAGGCGACATCGCCTTTCGCCTGGCCGAACGGGGCGCGAGCGTGACCGTCAGCGACATCAACCAGGACATGCTCGACGTCGGCATCGAACGCGCGATGGAGCGCGGGATCGACGGGCTGGTGTGGTCGCGCCAGAACGCCGAGGAACTGACCTTCTCCAGCCGCATTTTCGACGCCTACACCATCGCCTTCGGCATCCGGAACGTGACCCACATCGACAAGGCCCTGCGCGAGGCGCACCGCGTGTTGAAGTTCGGCGGGCGGTTCTTCTGCCTCGAATTCAGCCAGACGGACTGGCCGGGCTTCAAGGATGTCTACGACCTCTATTCGCACAAGATCATGCCGCAGATCGGCAAGGCCATCGCCAATGACGAGGACAGCTACCGCTATCTCGCCGAATCGATCCGCCGCTTTCCGAAGCCCGCCGAATTCGAAGCGATGATCCGGGATGCCGGGTTCGAGAATACGCGAGTGGAATCGATCCTGGGCGGTGCGGTGAACATCCATTCGGGGTGGAAGGTTTAGGGTGGCGAGACCGCTCACTCACATCCTCCGGCTCGGCAAGTGGGCGCGCATCCTTGCGCGGCACGGCGCGCTGCGCGGTATCCAGAACGACCCGAATACGCCGGTCCCGGTCAAGCGCCTGATCGGCGTCTTCAGCATCGGCACGATGAAGTCGCGCGAGCCCGACTATGCCGGGGCCTTCCGCGAGATCGGCCCGGCGGCCATCAAGCTCGGCCAGACGCTCGCCACGCGCCCCGATCTGGTCGGCGAGGATGCGGCGCGCAATCTGCTCAAGCTGCAGGACGACCTGCCGCCGGTCGATTTCGAACTGATCCGCCAGAGCATCGAGTCGAGCTTCGAGCAGCCGCTGGAAAATCTCTACGCCGAATTCGACCCCGCGCCCGTCGGCGCAGCCTCTATCGCGCAGGTCCACCGTGCGGTCACGACCGAGGGCCGGCAGGTCGCGGTCAAGGTCCTGCGCCCCGGCGTTCGCGAGCGGTTCGCCAAGGATATCGCGACCTACGAATGGGCCGCCGCGCACCTCGAAAGCTTCGGCGGAGAGGCTGCGCGTTTGCGCCCGCGCCTCGTCATCGCCAATTTCAAGCGTTGGACCAATCGCGAGCTCGACCTGCGGCGCGAGGCGGCAAGCGCCTCCGAACTGGCCGAGCACATGGTCGGCACCGAGGGCTACGAGATCCCCGGCATCGACTGGGACCGCACGAATGGCCGGGTGATGACGGTCGACTGGATCGACGGCGTCAAGATCAGCGATACCGCGGCAATCCGTGCGGCGGGGCACGATGTGAACGAGCTGGCCAGCCGCCTCGTGCTGGCTTTCCTGAAGCAGGCCATCGCCGCCGGCTTCTTCCACGCCGACATGCACCAGGGGAACCTGTTCGTGAAGCCGGACGGGACGATCGCCGCGATCGATTTCGGCATCATGGGCCGGATCGACCGGCAGGCGCGCATGTGGCTGGCGGAGATCCTTTACGGCCTGACGACCGGCAATTACCGCCGCGTCGCCGAGATCCATTTCGAGGCGCAATATGTGCCGAGCTATCATAATGTCGACGAGTTCGCGACGGCCCTGCGCGCGGTGGGCGAGCCGATGCGCGGCAAGCCGGTGAGCGAGCTGTCGGTCGGCCAGATGCTCGACGGGCTGTTCGCCATCACGCGCGATTTCGACATGCAGACCCAGCCGCACCTGCTGCTGCTGCAAAAGACCATGGTGATGGTCGAAGGCATCGCTACCCAGCTCAATCCCAGCATCAACATGTGGGACACCAGCGCGCCCTATGTCCGCAGCTGGATCCGCGACGAGCTGGGCCCCGAAGCCGCCATTGCCGACCGCATTCGTACCGATACGGAAACGCTGCTACGCATTCCGGACCTCGTCCGCCGGATCGAGGACCGCTTCCCGCCCAAGGGCGGCGCGCCCGAGGCGCCGCCGCTGCCCGATATCGAATTGATGTGGGAAAGGCGCGAACGCAAGGAGCGCGGACGCGGTTGGCCGGGCTATGTGCTGGCGGCACTCGGAGGGGGTCTGGCTGCATGGGCGGCAGTAACGCAGGGACTGATCGGCTGACGAACGGCGCAGCGGCGCCCGCATGGGACCGCTTCGCGCATTGGGGCCCATGGCCCGCGCGCGCGCTGCTGGCGGTCGTGGCGGTGCTGCTGGTGCTGGCCGCGCTGACCCCGCTGACCGTCCGGATGGATGGTACGCCGGCGGATGTACCGAACATGGCGTTGCCAGGCGCCAGCGCACCCGCCAACGACGCTGCAAAGCCCGAGCGGGACGAAGATCTTGCCTTCTACGACCGCATAATCGAGCGGATCGAGGGCGGCGAGAACTATTACGATTTCGTGGTCGAGGAGCAGCGCGCGCGCAACTATCCGGTGCGCCCCGGGGCCACCGTGCGCCTGCCGACGCTTGCCTATATCCACGCCTGGCTGAGGGAGCCGGGGATGATTGCGCTGTCGATCGTGCTGATGCTCGCCTGCATCTGGGCCTGGTGGCGCAGGTTGGGGGACGAGCCGGGCGGCAGCCGGATGCAGCGGATCGGCGCGGCGCTGATGTTCATGGGCGGCTCTCTCGGCCTCAACCGCTCCTATTTCGTGCTGCACGAACTTTGGGCCGGGATGCTGGTTGCGCTGGCCTTCGGGCTGCATCGCCCGGGGCGATGGGGCTTGGCGCTGGCCGTTGCTGCGCTGGCGCTCGCCATTCGCGAGCATGTTTTGCCCTTCGTCCTGCTGATGGGCGCAATGGCGGCGTGGCGGTGTGACTGGAAAGAAGCCGCGGCTTGGGCAGCGCTGGTCACGGTGTTCTTTGCAGCGATGGCCTGGCACCTTGCGCAGGTGACCCCACAGGTCCTTCCAAGCGATCCGGAAAGCCCGGACTGGCTCGTTCTGCGCGGTCTTTCCGGCTGGCTCGGCAATATCGTGCTGAGCTCGAACCTGCGCTTCCTGCCGCACGAGATCGCCGGGCCCATCGTGCTGCTGATGGCGCTCGGCTGGGCGGGGTGGAAATCGCCCGCCGGGACGACCGGGACGTTCCTCTATCTCGGCTACGGCCTTACCTTCATGCTCGCTGGTAGGGCGAACAATTTCTACTGGGGCGCGGTCGTCGCCCCGGCCATGTTCGTCGGGCTGGCGTTCCTGCCGACAGCGCTGCGATCGCTTGTCAGATCGGCGCGCTGAGCGCGGTCAGGTCGAACGCTTTGGCCAGCCCCACAGCCTGATCGCATAAGCGAGCACGGCGATGTGCAGCGCCTCGACTCCCATCGGCACCATCCAACCGTCGTACGGCCCCTCGATCACCAGATTCATGAACCGGCCAATGAAGGCGATCAGGAACAGGCCGAGCGCGGGTAGCAGCACATCGCCGCGCCGCCGCCAGGCGCCCCAGCCCATCGACAATGCGCTGATATAGAAGAAGGCGGTCATGTCCCCGCGCAGGGTGGAACTGCCATGCGTGCTCGCGACCCACAGGCCGAAATCCGCGCCCGATGTGGCCGGATTCACCAGGAAGCCCGTGCCGATTACCAGATCGATAATGGCCAATATCAGGATGATTGCGCTCAAGATGACATGCATCGGCCCCTCCGTTTCCCCTTTCTTTACCATAGGCGGCTACGCGTAATCCCGCAATCCGCCTGCGCTGCGCGCTGGCCATGACGAACGGGGGGCGCTAGCTAGCGCTTGATGACACGATGGGAATGCATTCGCCGATCCGCGCCCACGCAGGTGCGAGCCAAGCCAGCGAGCGGGATGCCGACGTGAGCGGCCCGCACATCCTACTCGTGATCGGGGGCGGTATCGCCGCCTACAAATCCTGCGAACTGGTGCGCATGATCCGCAAGGCGGGCGGCAAGGTGACCTGCGTGCTGACCGATGGCGGCCAGCAATTCGTCACTCCCATGGCGCTCGCCGCGCTGAGCGAGAACAAGGTCTATACCTCGCTGTTCGATCTCAAGGACGAGGTCGAGATGGGCCATATCCAGCTGAGCCGCGAGGCCGACCTGGTGGTGGTATGCCCGGCGACGGCCGATTTGCTCGCCAAAATGGCCGCCGGCATCGCCGACGATCTGGCAACCACCCTGATCCTCGCCACCGACAAGCCGGTGCTGACCGTGCCGGCAATGAACGTACGGATGTGGGAGCATTCGGCGACCCAGCGCAATGCCGACTGGCTCCGCCAGGCCGGTGTCGCGGTGATGGACCCGGACGAGGGCGCGATGGCCTGCGGCGAATTCGGCCCGGGTCGCTTGCCGGAGCCTGCCGTGATCCTCGCGCGGATCGCGGAGGAGCTCGACCTCGATATCGACGTGCCCGAACTGCCCGCGCCGGCCGCTGCGCAGCTTGCCGCGCCCGTTGAAGACGACGTTCCGGAAGAGCCCGAGGCAGAGGGAGATATCTTCGAGGCGCTCGAGCCCGAAGCCGAAGAGGAAGTCGAACAGAGCGGCGGCGGCCTTGGCGGGCTGCTGTCCATGATCATCCCGCGCAGCACCAAACAGCGCACTCACGAGGAAATCGAGGAAGAATTCGCAGCGGAGCCGGAGGATGAACCGGTCGCCGAAGAGGAAGACCTCCTCGAAGATATCCCGGAAGAAGAAATCGCTTTCGATCCGAGCGCCGCGTCCTCGCTGCTCGCTAGCAAGGGCGGGGCTTCGGCCGCGCCGCCGATCGACGCACAGGCGCTCAACCATACCGTTGCCAGGCAGGACATGCGTTCGGCCCCGCAGCCGCTCGAAGCGAAGGGCGAGAGCGTTTCGGTCAGCTTCGACGAATCGCCGTTGGCCGGTCAGGCCGCCTTCGATCCCGATCCCGAACACCGCCCGCTCTACGGCAAGCACGTGCTCGTCACCGCCGGCCCGACGCGCGAGCCGATCGATCCGGTGCGCTATATCGCCAACCGGTCGAGCGGGAAGCAGGGCTTCGCGATTGCTGCCATGGCCGCCGCCGCGGGTGCGCGCGTCACGCTGGTGACCGGCCCGGTGCACCTGCCGACGCCTATCGGTGTGGACCGCGTGGACGTCGAAACCGCCGAGGATATGGCCGAGGAAGTGCGCCGCGCCCTGCCTGCGGATGCCGCCTTCATGGTGGCCGCCGTGGCCGACTGGAAGAGCCGCAGCGTCGCGACCGAGAAGATGAAGAAGCGCGGCAGCGCGCCGCCCGCGCTGATCCTCGCCGAGAACCCCGATATCCTCGCCAGCGTGGCCGCCGGGCGCAAGCGTCCGCCGCTGCTGGTCGGTTTCGCCGCCGAGACCGAGAACGTGGTCGAGAACGCCAAGTCCAAGCGCAAGCGCAAGGGCGCCGACTGGATCATCGCCAACAATGTCAGCTTCTCCGAAGGCGAAAGCGTGATGGGCGGCGACATGAACCAGGTCCATGTCGTCACCTCCAGCGGTGTGGAAAGCCTGCCCGAAATGCCCAAGGAAGAGGTTGCGCGCGAGCTTGTGCGCATGGCAGCAGAAGCCCTCAATTCAGAGGGTGACGAGGATAATGACTGATCGCATCGGGGTACGGATCAAGCGCCTGCCCCATGGACGAGATCTCGACCTGCCGGCCTATGCCACCGATGGCGCGGCGGGCATGGATGTGGTGGCGGCCGAGGCCGTCACGTTGAAACCGGGCCAGCGCCATGCAGTGGCTACCGGCCTCGCGGTCGCAATTCCCGATGGCTACGAAATCCAGGTCCGGCCGCGGTCCGGCCTTGCGCTCAAGCACGGCATCTCCGTGCCCAACACGCCCGGCACGATCGACAGCGACTATCGCGGCGAGCTGAAGGTCATCATGATCAATCACGGGACGGAAGACTTCCCCATCGCGCGCGGCGACCGGATCGCGCAGCTCGTGCTGGCACCGGTGACGCAGGCCGAATGGGACGAGGTCGAGGAACTGGACGATACCGCGCGCGGCTCCGGCGGGTTCGGTTCGACCGGCGGGCACGAGCGCCTGCACTGATCCCTTAATGCGTCGCCCGGCGATGGGCCCGGTGGAAACAGAGCGCGGCGGCACTCCAGATCGCGGCGAACACGAAAAGCACGCCCCACTCGACGGCATGGCCGGGCATCAGCCACAAAGCTGCGACGCCCAGCACAGGTTGGCCGGTTGCGATAAGCGCCATGATCCAGCGCAAGGCCGAAGGGCGAAAACGGACAATCAGGCTCAGTAGAACTCCGCCGATCACCAAGAGAAGGAAACCCGCATTCACCGGCTCGCTCTCTGCTCCGATGAAGCCCACAGCGAAATTCGCCCACAGCGTGAGGAAACCCGCGACCGATGCGATGGCGATGCCGAGACCCTTCGGCGTTCTGCCGCCGAACCGGATTGCGAGTTCGAGGCCGGTGCCTAATGCGAAAAGGAGGACCGCCGCAAAACCGAAGTCCAGCGGCGTCCAGTGTACCTCGTCGGTGAAATGCATGGCGATGGCGGGGAGGGCGAGCAGTGCCAGCGCCGCGCCCCATCCTGCTATGCGCCATCCGTTCAGCCAATCGTGTCGTGCGTTTGCTTGGTCGTTCATCTCGGCTCCTGTGCTTGCGATGTCGGATAGCTGCCGCGAAACCCGTCTGAGCGGCATGAGCAATTCGTGAGCAATGCTTGAAAACCTTCCTCACCCTGCGCGCATGGCATAAAGCGCAATGCGAAAGGGGGGCGCATGGAGCGGCAATCGGACAGCGTGCATTTCGGCGATTTCGAGCTCGACCTGGCTGACCGACAATTGCGGCGAAATGGCACGCCGGTCGAGCTAGGCAGCCGCTATTTCGATGCGCTGGCATTGCTGGTCGCCAATGCCGGATCGCTGGTGTCGAAGACGCGTTTCATGGATGAGGTCTGGCGCGGTATTCCCGTTACCGACGAGGCGCTGACCCAATGCATTCGCACCCTGCGGCGCGCCTTGGGCGATGACGCCGGCAGCCCCCGCTATATCCAGACGGTGCCGAAGCACGGTTACCGTTTCCTCTCCGAAGTCGCGCTAGAAAACGCCCCGGAGTCGGCAGCGCGCAAATCCTCGATCGCCGGACGCGTCGCGGGGGCATGCACGCTCTCGGGAACACTCGCCGGAATGCTGGGCGGGGCCGTCTACGGTGCGCTCGCAGGCACCGGCGGCGGCGCGACGATCGTCGTTTTGGCGGCATTGGTCGGCGCGCTCGGGACGCTGGCCGGGGCCGCGATCGGCCTCGGCATGGCAGCCGCGATCGCATGGCGCGGTCGAGGCGATCCGGCCCTTATCGCGGGCGGGATTGTGGGGGGCGTTGTGGCTGGCGCTCTCGGCAGTACGTTGGGGCGCGACGGAATCGGCCTGCTGACCGGAGAGGCGCTTGGCCGGGTGACCGGGATTTACGAAGGCCTCGTCCTCGGCGCGGCTGCAGGGTTGGCCGGCTGGCTCGTGCTGCGCGACGACGCTTCGCCTGCACCGCGCCTCGCATCTGTCGCCATTATGCTCGGCGTCGTGGCTGGTTTAATTATCGACATCAGCGGCGGTCGCCTGCTCGGCGGCAGCCTCTATGCGCTCCAGCAAAGCCTCGGCGACACGCAGCTTCGCCTCGAAAGCATCGGCGCGGCTTTCGGCGCAAACACCTTCGGCCCGACCGCGCACTTCGCCACTGCCATTGGCGAGGGGGCCATATTCGTGCTGGCCATCGCGGCGGGACTGCTTGTCCTGAAACGCCGCTGAAACAAGAAAGGGCGGCTCTGCAGACCGCCCTTTCCCGTGAAACCCCAGATGGGGATTATGTCAGTCGATCCGGCGGACGACCTTCTCTTCCGGCTTGATCGAGATCCGCACCGTCTCGCCCGAATTGCCCGGGAAGTCGGTGAACATCGCCTCGACCAGGTTCGGCACGAGATACTGGAGGCGGTTCGAGGTCGACATGGCCTGCGCCTTGCCTTCGAACAGTCGCTGCCCATCAACGGCGCGGTCGATCTTCATGTCGATACCGCTGGTGTAGACCGTGTAGCTGCGGATTTCCGGCCCGCCGAACCACGGATCGTAGAAGCCGAAGCCCCAGCGGCTGCCGAAATGACGCGGGCGGTAATAGGAGAGTCGCGAACGGAAGAACGGGTCGCGATAGCCGTACCACGGATCGTAGAACGGATCGCGGAACCCGGTCGAGCGCACACGCTCGCGGCCATTGTCGACACCGTAATCGAAGCGGACAAGCAGGCTGGCAGCCTCGGCGGACGGAGCTTCGGCATAGCCGAGGCGGTTCATCTGCGCTTCGACGAGATCGGCGTATTGCGCGAACTCGAGCCCACCGGCCAGCGCCGGATCGTCGGCGACGACATAGAAGGTTTCGCCCTGCGGCGCGGGCAGCTGCGTCTGGAAACGCTGCACATCCGCGTTGAACGGGGTGGCGCAGGCGGCAAGGCCTGCAAGGATCATCGGCACGGAGGCGAGTTTCAGAGTGCGCCCCCAACCTTTTTTCAGGTCAGTCATACTCAGTCCCTTTCGAACGGACACGCAATGTATCACGATTGCGAATGAATGCGCAGCCCGCCGCTTCCCTGAGGCACACTGCCAGTTAGTGTGCTTGGGTGTAGACGAGCGGATGTGAACCCGGTTTGAATGCCGGGATTCACATTTGTTGTGCAATCGCAGGGGCTTGAGTCTAGCTTAGCGCACCAGGCCGAGCGCCGCATAAGCGGCAGTGAGCGTGTCGCGCCCGGCCTCGCGGGCTTGCGAAGCGCCGCGCGCAAGGATTGCGTCGAGCGCTTCCTCGTCGTCCTTCAGCTCGAGGAAGCGCGCATTGATCGGTGCCAGCGTTTCGACCAGCACTTCGCCCAGCGCAGGCTTGAACGCGCCGAAGCCCTGTCCGCCGAATTCGCCCAGCACCTCGGCCGCGTTCTTGCCGGTAAGCGCGCCGTAAATGCCGACGAGATTCTGCGCTTCGGCCCGGCCTTCGAGATCTTTCTCGTTATCGGGCAGGGGCTCGGGATCGGTCTTGGCTTTCTTGACCTTCTTCATGATCGTATCGGCGTCGTCGGTCAGACTGATACGGCTCATGTCGGAGGGATCGGACTTGCTCATCTTCGCGGTCCCGTCACGCAGGCTCATGATCCGTGCCGCTGCGGGCGGGATATAAGGCTCGGGCAGGGTAAAGAGCGGCGCATCCTCGGCACAGAAGTCGTTGTTGAACTTCTGCGCGATGTCGCGCGCCAGCTCCAGATGCTGCTTCTGGTCCTCGCCCACGGGCACATGGGTCGCCTGATAGAGCAGCACGTCGGCGGCCTGAAGCACGGGATAGGTGAACAGCGCAACCGACTGCCCCTCGCGGTTCTTGCCCGCCTTGTCCTTCCACTGCGTCATGCGGTTGAGCCAGCCCATGCGGGCCGTGCCGTTGAGCAGCCATTGCAGCTCGGCATGGGCGGGAACCTGCGCCTGGTTGAAAAGCACGGCCTTGGACGGATCGACACCGCAGGCGACCAGCGTTGCGACCATCTCGCGCGTGTTCTGCGTCAGCTCCGCCGGATCGTGCGGCTGCGAAATCGCGTGCAGATCGGCGAGGAAGATGAAGCACTCGCCCCCTGCGGCATGCGCCTCGTCCTGCAGCTTCACATAATTGACGATCGCGCCGAGGTAATTGCCGAGATGCGGCTTTCCGGTGGGCTGGATGCCGGAGACTACACGCATGGGATCAGGGCTCTCTCTTCTTGGTCAGGGCGGCGATGCGCTGCTTGTCGATCGCGCCGATGGCGAAAGCGACGCCGAAATAGACGATGGCCGAGCAGGCGACGAGCACCAGCAGCGCGCCGATCCGTTGGAACAGGCCGGCGGAATACCAGCCGGTTAGCAAATCGCGCGCGAACCACAAGGCGGCGCCCATCGCGGCGGCGGCGACGAGCTGCCGGGCGATGCGGCCGACCAGCTTCAGCGGGATCGTGTAATAGCCGCGCCTCACCAGTACGATGTAGAGATAGGCGACATTGATCCACGCCCCCACCACGCTGGCGAGGGCGACGCCGACGACGCCGTAATCGGCGATCAGAACGAAGTTCAAGACGACGAACACCGCCAGCGAAATGAACGCGGCATAGACCGGGGTGCGCGTGTCCGACCGCGCGTAGAAATTCGGCACCAACACCTTTACCAGCACATAGGCCGGCAAGCCGAGCACCAGCATGCCGAGCACCTGCCCGGTCAGCTCCGCCTGTTCGAGGCTGAACCGGCCTCCCTGGAAAATCATGGTGACGAAAGGCACGGCGCAGACCGCAAGCGCGACGGCTGCCGGGATGGTCAGAAGCATGGACAGCTCGATCGCATCGGACTGGATGCGATCGGTGCCTTCCTTGTTTTTCGCCCCGACGAAGCGCGAGAGCGTGGGCAGGATCGCAGTCGACAGCGCGATTCCGATGATGCCGAGCGGCAGCTGGTTCAGCCGGTCGGCATAATTCATGTAGCTGATTGCGCCGCTATCCAGCTGGTTGAGGAAGTAGAGCTGCACCAGCGTATTGATCTGGTAGGCCCCGCCGCCGATCGCCGCCGGGAGCGCAATGATCGACAGACGCTTCACCTCCGGCGTGATCCGCGGCCACAGCAGCTTAGGGCGGAAGCCCTCCACCCGCGTCCAGACGTAAAGCCAGACGAGCTGAACCACACCGCCGATGGTGACCGCCCAAGCTTGGCTGTAGCCGACCTGCTCTATGGTCCAGCCCCAGCTGGACATGGCATATTCGCCGAAGATCAGCGCGGCGATCAGGATGAGGTTCAGCAGGATCGGAAAACTCGCGCCGGGTGCGAAGCGACTGACCGAATTGAGCATGCCGGTAAACAGCGTGACCAAGCTGACCAGCAGGATGTAGGGGAACATGATCCGCGCGAAATCGACTTCCATCGCGAAGGTCGCCGGATCGGCGTCGCCATCGCCCAGCAGGGTGATAACCCACGGCATGGCCAGCATCATCACCGCACACAGGGCGATCAGCACCGGCAGGAAGACGCTGAGCACGTCGTCGGAAAAACTGCGCGCATCCTCGATCCCGCCGTCCCCGTGAAGCCGCTTGGAGAACATCGGCACGAAGGCGGCGGAGAAAGCGCCTTCCGCGAACAGGCGGCGGAAGACGTTGGGAATGATGAAGGCCTGAAACCAGGCGTCGGTGACGGCATTCGCGCCGAGCACGCGCGCGAAAATCATCTCGCGCGCCATGCCGGCGACGCGGCTGACCATGGTCAGCCCGCCGATCGTTCCGACGTGCTTGAGCAGGCTCACGTCAGAGCCTCCGCATCAGGCCGGGCGAACTCAGGCGTCGCCGGTCGGTGCCGGAGCGCCTGCGCCCTGTTCCTGCGCCCGCTGGGCGAGCTGCTGCTGGTAGATGCCGCCGAAATCGATCGGGTCGAGCACCAGCGGCGGGAAACCGGCATCGCGCACGGCATCGGCGATGACGCGGCGGGCGAAGGGAAACAGCAGGCGAGGTGCCTCGGCAAACATGAAGGCATGCGCGTGCTCGTCGGGCAAGTTGCGAATGCCGACGAGGCCGCAATATTCGAGATCGACGAGGTAGAGATTGCCCTTGCCCGTCTTCGCCGTGGCCGTGACCTTCAGTACCACTTCATGCACGTCGTCGCCGGCCGGTTCGGACCCGATGTTGAACTGCACGTCGAGCTGCGGCTGCTCGTTCCACTGGAAGCACGCGGGCGCATTGGGGTTCTCGACCGAAAGGTCTTTCACATATTGCGAGATGAGCCCGACGGCAGGCGAATTGTCGGCACCGTTCGCGCCGGCTGCGGGATCGGGATTGAGGTCGGTGAGAACGTCGCCTTCGTCGGCCATGATGTCAGTCTTTCGATTCTGGTTCGGAATGGTCTCGCGAACCGGGCTTCGGGAGCCGATCCGCTACAGGTCGCGCGCCTAGCAGGTGCCGGGGCGGGGGGCAATCCGCCGCCGCAGACGGCAGCCGGCGAGGAATCGTGTTCATCGTGGGAACATTGCCGGTTTGTAATTTGTACCTATCTAGGGCAGGAATGCTCCAGCGGCATTCCCAACATCAAGGGTTAAGCGGACAACCATATTGTGATTACCGAAATCGTCATCCTCGCCATGATCGCAGCCTTCTTGGGCTTGCGTCTCTATTCGGTGCTCGGCCGCCGGTCCGAGCATGAGGAGGAGGTGATCCCGCACCGTTTCGATCGCAGCGATGCAGGCGATGCGCCGCGCGAGGTCGAAGCGCCGCGCACCACCACGCCGCCGGTTGCGCTGCGATCCGCCGACAATCGCGTGCCTGCCAACGAGGCCGGCATCCGTGCCATTGCCAGCGCCGATACGCAGTTCGACCTGCTCGCCTTCCTCGAAGGAGCCAAGGGCGCCTATGGCATGGTGCTCGAGTCGTTCTGGCAGGGCGACAAGGAAACCCTGCGCGAGCTGACCGACGACGATGTCTACGAAAGCTTCGCCGGTGCGATCGACGCGCGCGACGAGGCCGGCGAGACGCTGGAAAACCGCTTGATCCGGATCGAGGACGCGAGCGTTCGCAGTGCCGAACTCGATGGCCGTATCGCCCGCATCGCCGTGCTGTTCGTGGCCGATATCGCCGCCGTGACGCGCGACAAGGATGGCAACGTCATCGCCGGGTCGCTGGACGATGCGGTGGAAAGCCGGGACGTCTGGACCTTCTCGCGCAATGTCGATGCGTCCTCGCCCGACTGGATTCTCGACGAAACCGACCAGGCCTGACCGGCCGAACCTGCGGAGGGCAAGATGCGCGGCTGGACGATCCTTGCGGCGAGCGCGCTGCTTAGCGCCTGCGTCAGCGTAGTTCCTTCCTCTTCGCCTACAGTCAGGCCTGCGCCCACGCCTCCGGGCGCGGTGACCAGCGCTGCACTTGCCGGCATCCAGCGTGGTCCGGAGATCGCCGGGCTCGGCTTTTCGGGTAGCGATGCAAGCGGCGCGCTCGCCGGTTTCCGCGAATCCTGCCCCAAGCTTCTTGCGCGCACCGACCAGAGCGGTCTGACGCAGCGCGAGGACTGGCGTCCGGCCTGCGAGGCGGCAACAGGCTGGCCGCTGGGTGACGCAAGCCGCTTCTTCTCGAGCTATTTCGAGCCCGTGCGGATCGGCGATGGCGCGGCCTTCGCCACCGGCTATTTCGAGCCGGAGATTCGCGGCAGCCGGACCCGGGCGCCCGGCTACGACGTGCCGGTCTACAAGATGCCGCCCGAGCTGGAGCGCGCCTGGCCGGACGATATGCCGGAAAGCGAACGCACGGGTCGCCCGCCGCTCGGACGCTACGACGCGAGCGGCAAGTTCGTGCCGTTCTACGAACGCTCCGAGATCGTCGCGGGCGCTCTGGCAAACCGCGGGCTGGAAATCGCCTGGGCGGCCGATCCGGTCGAATTCTTCTTCTTGCAGATCCAGGGGTCCGGCCTGTTGCGCCTGCCCGACGGATCGCTGATGCGGATCGGCTATGCCGGGCAGAACGGTCGCGAATACGTCGGCATCGGCGGCGTCATGCGCGAGCGCGGGTTGTTGGGCGACGGACCGGGGAAATACTCGGGCTCGATGCAGGGGATCATGCAGTACATCCGCGAGAACCCGGCCGAGGGCGAAGCGCTGATGAACCTCAACAAGAGCTGGATCTTCTTCCGCGAGCTCGACACCGACGGGCCGCTCGGCGCGCTGGAAGTGCCGGTGCGCGGGCAATCGTCGGTCGCGGTCGATCCCAAATTCGTGCCGCTGGGCGCACCCGTGTTCCTCGACCTCGACCGCAACGAGGCGGACGGCTTGTGGATCGCACAGGATACCGGCGGCGCGATCAAGGGCGCCAACCGCTTCGATACCTTCTGGGGCAATGGCGAACAGGCACGCCGCATCGCTGGCGGCATGAGCGGGCGGGGGCAGGCGATCGTCCTGCTGCCCCGCGGCACCACCGCCCGCCTCCAGAACCGGTGAGCGCCCCGCGGGGCCTGAGTGAGGAAGAGAGCGAAGCCTGGGAAAAACTGGCCGCGACGGTCACGCCCATGCATCCTGCTATCGCCCGGCCCAAGCCCGAAGCTGCGAAGCCTCCGCCGCTAAAACAACCGAAACTTCGCAAACAGCAACCCGCGCGACCTGTGGCGGCTGCACCTCGTGCCCAGCCGAAGCCTTCGCCTCCCGGCAATCTCGACTCGCATTGGGACCGGCGGCTCAAGTCCGGCGCGCTCCAGCCCGATCTGACGCTGGACCTGCATGGTTACAATCTCGATGCCGCTTACGACCGGCTCATGGGCGGCGTCGCACAGGCCCGCTCCATGGGTATGCGGACCATCCTGCTCGTCACCGGCAAGTCCCGCCCGGTCGCGGCGGCTGATCGCGGTGCCTCTCGAGGCGTCATTCGCGCCAAGGTGCTCGACTGGCTGGCCGCATCGAGCCATCACACCGCCATCGCCGCCGTCCGCCGCGCGCACCAGCGCCACGGCGGCGACGGCGCGCTGTACATCGTTCTCAAACGCGAGCGTTGATCGCTCGTTTGACGCCCAGCAGCAGGACACCCACCAGCGCGAAAAGCACGGCGAGCCCGACGATGTTGATCGCCAGCTGTGCCCACCCGAGTTGCCCCGCATCGAGGAAGAAATAGGCGTAGAAGCCGCTAGCCGCACCATAGGCGAGGGCGAAGACGGCATAGGCGACCGGCGCGATCATCACTACACCGATCGAGCGCATTGCGTTGGCGCTGTGCTGGCCGAACGCGAGCCACCACAGGATCGTCGCCAGCGGGACCAGCGTGTGGTGGAACTGGTTGGTAATCCGGTCGAGTCCCTCCGGATGGTGCATGCCCGCCAGCAGGAGCCAGTATACCAGCCCGACGATTGCCATCGCCGTTGCCAGCGCATGCACGATTTCCGGCGCGGCGCGCCGCCCGAGCGCGATCCAGCCCATCACCAGCCCAGCCGCCAGGTTCCCCCAGATGGTGAACAAGCGCAGCAGCAATCCAGCGCTGACAAGCGGCGATCCGTCGCGCTCGAGATTGAGCGTGGTCTGCAGCGCCAGCGCACCGAGCGCAGCGATTGCAATGATTGCGGCAGCCGGACGTGCGAAGGGCGACGATGGTTGGTCCATCGCCGCCCCATAGTTCGCCGTAAAGCGCTGTCCAGCTATTCGGCCGGTTCGGCCTCCGGCTCGCGGGCTTTTTCGGATACGCCCATCGGTCCGACGGTCGCCTCGTCGGTGGTCGATTTGGCGGAGCCGAGGCCGGGCGCGGTGGATTTGCCGCCGATCATCTCGCGGACCTTGTCCTCGATCTTCTCGCCGATCGTCTGGTCGACATTCTTCCAGTATTCGAACGCACGTTGCAGCACCTTCTCGCTCACGCCGTCGGCGAGGTGGCCGGAGACGTTGCCGACGAAGCGATCGCGCTGCGCATCATCCATCACATCGTTGATCAGCGCGCGCGCCTGGCTCCAGTCGTCGTCGTCCTCGCGCAGCGTGTAGGCCTGCCGCACCATGTCGCCATCGGCCATCCACGTTGCTTCGCCGCCCACTTCGGGTTGCGCGGTCGGGCCGCCATAGGAGTTGGGAGCATAGACCGGATCGACCGCATTCTGCGTCCGCATGGCACCGGCGCGCGAATAGGAATTGACCTGGTCGGCATTCTTCGGCGCGTTGACCGGGATCTGCTTGTAATTGACGCCTAGGCGGTGGCGGTGCGCGTCGGCATAGGAGAAGCCGCGCGCGAGCAGCATCTTGTCCGGGCTGAGGCCGATGCCCGGCACCATGTTGTTCGGCTCGAAAGCGAGCTGTTCGATCTGCGTGTCCCAATCGACCGGGTTTTCATTCAAAACTAGCTTGCCGACCTCGATCAGCGGATAGTCCGCATGCGGCCAGGTCTTGGTGAGGTCGAACGGGTTGATGCGATAGGTCTTCGCATCCTCGTAAGGCATGATCTGCCACTTGAGCGTCCAGCTCGGGAAGTTCCCCTCGTGGATCGCGTCGAACAGGTCGCGGCGATGATAATCGCTGTCCTCGCCCGCTGTCTTCACCGCTTCGTCCTGCGTGAAATGGGCGTTGCCGCTCTCGTCGCCGACATTGGTGTGGAAGTGGAACTTGACCCAGAACTTCTCGCCGTCCTCGTTGATCAGCATGTAGGTGTGGCTGGAATAGCCGTTCATCTCGCGCCAGTTCTTCGGCACGCCGCGATCGCCCATCAGATAGGTGACCTGGTGCGCGCTTTCGGGGCTGAGCGTCCAGAAGTCCCACATCATGTCGTGGTCGCGCAGGCCGTTGTCCGCGCGGCGCTTCTGGCTGCGGATGAAGTGCTGGAACTTCAGCGGATCGCGGATGAAGAAGATCGGCGTGTTGTTGCCGACCATGTCGAAATTGCCGTCCTCGGTGTAGAACTTGACCGAAAAGCCGCGCGGGTCGCGCCAGGTGTCGGGGCTGCCGCGCTCGCCCGCCACGGTCGAGAAACGCATGGCGGTGTCGGTCTTCACGCCTTTCTGGAAGACTTTCGCCTTGGTGTATTTCGAGACGTCATGCGTCGTCTCGAAATAGCCGAAAGCACCGGAGCCCTTGGCGTGCGGCTGACGTTCCGGGATACGCTCCCGATTGAAGTTTGCCATCTGCTCGATGAGGTAGTGATCGTTGAGCACGATTGGCCCGTCAGGTCCGACGGTCAGCGAATGCTCGTCGCTCTGGACCGGGATGCCCGCGTCGGTGGTGGTGGGGGGAGTCTTGCCGTCGGCCATGATTGCGCCTTTCTTGAGGGGGGTACGCAATCGATACGGGTGCGGGGCGAGTCGGGTTCCGGTTGGTGCCGGATGGAAAAACCATTCACGGCCATTGCTTTAGTCGCCAGCTGCGTGCCGGGACGAGCTATGCACATCAAAAAAGCCCCCGACCTGAAGCCGGGGGCTCTCGGTGGACGACCAGCCAGGCCGTCTATGCTGTGACCATGGACCCAAAAGTATCAAATGTCAAAGCGTTCCTGGGCTGCGATGAATGGAAGATTTAACCGTAATCGACCCGCCCAGCCGAGGCAGGGACGGAGCGGTTTCGGGGGGCCAAAACCGCTCCGCCCCGCAGTGTCGTCAGCCGTGGTACTTGGCGTAAGTCAGGTCGAAGCGATCGGCATCCATGACCTTGGTCCATGCCGCCACGAAGTCCTTCACGAACTTTTCTTCGTTGCCGTTCTCGGCATAGACTTCCGCTACCGCACGGAGGCGGGAGTTGGAGCCGAAGACGAGGTCGGTCCGGGTGGCATGCCACAGCGTATTGCCGGTCTCCCGGCAAGTGCCGACGAATTCCTCGTCGCCGCTCTCGTCGACCACTTCCCAGATCACACCCATGCCGAGCAGGTTCCTGAAGAAGCTGTTGTCGAGCTTGCCCGGGGTCTCGGTCAGTACGCCGATGCTGTTGCCATGCGCGGTGTGCTTGCTCACCGCACCCATGGCGCGCATCCCGCCGAGCAGCACCGTCATTTCCGGGATACTGAGGCCGAGCAGGTGCGCGCGGTCGATCAGCATGTCCTCGGTCTTCACCGATGCCTTGGTCTTGAGATAGTTGCGGAAGCCATCGGCAAACGGCTCCAGCGGCTCCCAGCTTTCGGCATCGAAGTCTTCGCGTTTCGCATCGCCGCGGCCGGTGGTGACCGGAACGGAAATGTCGAAGCCGGCATCCTTCGCTGCCTTTTCGACCGCAGCCGACCCGGAGATGACGATCGCGTCGGCCATGGAGATCGAACCACGGATCTCGTCGAGTTTGGCGAGGACTTCGCCCAGCTCTTCGGGATCGTTGACCTTCCAGTTCTTAAGCTCGTCGAAGCGGATATGCGCGCCGTTGGCGCCGCCGCGATGGTCCGAGTTGCGATAGGTCGAGGCCGAGGCCCAAGCAGCCTTGACCAGCGCCGGAACCGTGAGGCCACTGTCGAGAACCTTCGACTTGAAGGCGGAAAGATCGCTGTCGGACACCTGCGTTCCGGCGGGCACGGGGTCCTGCCAGATCAGGTCTTCGCTCGGCACTTCGGGGCCGAGGTAACGGACCTTGGGCCCCATGTCGCGGTGGCACAGCTTGAACCACGCGCGGGCAAAGGCATCGTCGAGGGCCGACTGGTCGTTGAGGAAGCGTTCCGAAATTTTGCGATATTCCGGATCGCGCTTCAACGCCATGTCGGCCGTCGTCATGATGGTCGGGACCTTCTTGTTCGGATCCCTTGCATCGGGCGCCATGTCGGCCTCTTCCGGGTCGATCGGCGTCCACTGGTGCGCTCCCGCAGGGCTCTTGGTGAGCTCGTAATCGTATTTGAACAGCAGCCGGAAATAGTCGTTGCCCCACTGGGTCGGGTTCGGCGTCCATGCGCCTTCGATGCCCGAGGTGGTGATGTGGCCCTTGCCGATCTCGTCGGGGTCGGTCAGCCAGCCGAAGCCCATGCGGTGCAGGTTTTCACCCTCGGGCGCGCTGCTGAAGGTGTCGGAAGGTGCCGCGCCGTGGCATTTGCCGAAAGCATGGCCGCCGGCGGTGAGGGCGACGGTTTCCTCGTCGTTCATGGCCATCCGGGCGAAGGTTTCGCGCATGTCGCGGGCCATGCCTTCCGCATCGTGCGGATTGCCGCCCGGGCCCTCGGGATTGACGTAGATGAGGCCCATCTGGATCGCGGCGAGCGGGTTTTCGAGCGCGCGGCCTTCATCGGGATGGATGCGGGTTTCGGCGCCGGTATCGACCCATTTTTCTTCCGTACCCCAATAGACGGTTTCGGGATCGAATACGTCCTTGCGACCGCCGCCGAAGCCGAACACGGGGCCGCCCATGCTTTCGATCGCGACATTGCCGGTGAGGATGAAGAGGTCGGCCCAGCTGATGTGCTTGCCGTATTTCTGCTTGATCGGCCACAGCAGGCGGCGGGCCTTGTCGAGGTTGCCGTTGTCGGGCCAGCTGTTGAGCGGGGCGAAGCGCTGCTGGCCGCTGCCGCCACCACCGCGTCCGTCGCCGGTGCGATAGGTCCCTGCCGCGTGCCACGCCATGCGGATGAAGAACGGGCCGTAGTGGCCATAGTCCGCCGGCCACCATTCCTGGCTGTCGGTCATCAGGTCGGTCAGGTCCTGCTTCAGCGCCTTGTAGTCCAGTGCGTTGAAGGCTTCGCAATAGTCGAAATCTTCGCCCATCGGGTCGGCCGCGCGGCCGCCTTCGGTCAGGATTTCAAGGTCGAGCTGATCGGGCCACCAATCGCGGTTCCGGCGGCCGAAGAGGGCGCGGGTTCCGCTGTCCCCGGTGAAGGGGCAGCCGCTGATATCTCCGGTTTTGGCGTCCATGTAAGTGCTCTCCTTTAGTATAAAGACTCGGTCTCCCGCCCGAGATTGAGAACACTGTGAACACGGGCCGGTAATCCGTCCAATCGATTAAACGGTTCAAATTGATTGGCTGGGGCGATTTTGCGATGGGCCGTGTCACCAGATACGAAAACGCCGCCATCCGCTTGGGATGACGGCGCTTTTGCTTCGGGTTTCTGGCCGGATCAGGCGGCCTTCGCGATTTCCTCGGCAGGCTCGGTGCGGATGAGATAGTCGAAGGCGGAGAGGCCTGCCTTCGAGCCTTCGCCCATGGCGACGACGATCTGTTTGTACGGCACATCCGTCACATCGCCTGCGCCGAGCACGCCCGGCAGGTTTGTGCGGCCCTCTTCGTCCGTCACGATTTCGCCGAACTCGGTCAGTTCGAGGCCGGAGTCCTTGAGCCATTCGGTGTTCGGCACGAGGCCGATCTGGACGAACACGCCTTCAAGCTCGATGCGGCGTTCGTCGCCGCTTGCGCGGTCCTTGAGGACCAGACCGTTCACCTTGCCATTGTCACCGGTAATCTCAGTGGTCTGGCCGCTGGTAACGATCTCGACATTGGAGAGACTGCGCAATTTGGCCTGCAGGACTTCGTCGGCGCGCAGCTTCTCGTCATATTCGATCAGCGTGACATGCCCGACGATCTTGGCAAGGTCGATCGCCGCCTCGACGCCCGAATTGCCGCCGCCGATCACCGCGATGCGCTTGCCCTTGAACAGGGGGCCGTCGCAGTGCGGACAGTAGGCCACGCCCTTGTTGCGATACTCGGCTTCGCCCGGAACGCCGAGATTGCGCCAGCGCGCGCCGGTCGCGAGGATCAGGCTGCGCGCCTTCAGGCTCGCGCCATTGCCCAGCTCGACCGTGTGCAGTCCGCCCTCGGTTTTCGCCGGGACCAGCTTCACGGCCTTGGCGAGATTCATGAGGTCGATCGTGTTCTCGCCGATCTGACGTTCCAGATCCGCCGCCAGCTTGGGCCCTTCGGTATAGGCAGTGCCGGGCAGGTTCTCGATGCCGAGAGTGTCGTGCAGCTGGCCGCCGAAGCGCTCAGCCGCGATTCCCGTGCGGAACCCCTTGCGTGCCGTGTAGATCGCGCTCGCCGCGCCTGCCGGACCACCGCCGACGATCAGCACTTCGAACGGGTCCTTGGAGGCCAGCTTCTCGGCGGCCTTCGCATCGGCATTGGTGTCGAGCTTGGCGAGGATTTCGGCCAGCTCCATCTTGCCATTGTAGAAGGGCTCGCCGTTGAGGAAGGTCGCCGGGACGGCCATCACGTCGCGTGCGTCGACCTCGTCCTGGTAGGTGCCGCCTTCGATCAGCGTCGCAGTAATGCGCGGATTCTCCAGCGCCATCAGCGTGAGCGCCTGCACCACGTCCGGGCAGTTGTGGCAGCTCAAAGAGAAATACATCTCGAAATTGAAGTCGCCTTCGAGGCCGCGAACCTGCTCCAGCAGATCGGCATCGACCTTCGGCGGATGACCGCCGGCCCACAGCAGCGCGAGCACCAGCGAGGTGAATTCGTGCCCCATCGGCAGCCCTGCAAAGCGCACCCACTTCTCCGCATCGCTCGCGCGGCGGATGACGAAGCTGGGTTTGCGGTCGTCCGTCCCGTCGAAGCTCGCCTCGACCTCGTCGTGCAGACCGGCGATCTCTTCCAGCAGTTCACGTGTCTGGCGCGATTTCTCGTCATCGCCCAGTGACGCGACCAGCTCCACCGGCTCGCGCAGATTGGCGAGATATGTGGTGAGCTGCTGTTTCATCGTGTCGTCGAGCATCGTCAAATCCTTGTCATTGCGAGGAGCCCCGGGACGGGGCGACCCGGCAGTCCAGAGAGGCAAATGCCAGCGGCTCTGGATTGCCGCGTCGCCTGCGGCTCCTCGCAATGACGAGGAGCGGGCTGTGGGATGGAAAAGGCCCGGGGCGGGGATTGGGGGAGGATGCCCCGGGCCTTCCAGCGACCCGAGCGGAACTCGGGCTCTTATCGCGCTCCTTCTAGGAGGTATGGGAGCGCGTATGCGGTTGTCGGCTTAAATCTTGCCGACGAGGTCGAGCGAGGGGGCCAGCGTGTCGCTGCCTTCTTCCCAAGCAGCCGGGCAGACCTGGCCGGGGTTTGCGCGGACGTACTGCGCGGCCTTGATCTTGCGGGCGAGTTCGTTGGCATTGCGGCCGACGCCTTCGCAGGTCTGTTCCATGATCTGGATCACGCCGTCGGGATCGACGACGAAGGTCGCGCGGTCGGCCAAGCCGACGCCTTCGCGCAGCACGTCGAAATTGCGCGCCAGAACGTGGTTCTGGTCGCCGAGGAACGGGAAGTTCAGCTTGCCGATCTTGTCCGACGTGTCGTGCCAGGCCTTGTGGCTGAAGTGCGTGTCGGTCGACACGCCATAGACTTCGACGTCCATCTTCTGGAGCATGTTGTACTGCTCGCCGAGGTCTTCGAGCTCGGTCGGGCAGACGAAGGTGAAGTCGGCCGGGTAGAAGAAGAACACTGCCCACTTACCCTTCACGTCCTCGTCGGTGACGTCGTAGAAATCTTCGCCGGCCTTGAAGGCGGTGGCGGTGAACGGTTTGATCTGGCTTCCGATGATACCCATGGGTTGTCTCCGTTGTGGGGTTGAAACTGATGGGTGTCAGATAGGCCGTGGTGCGATGCACAAAAGCGATATGTTGCGATTGCGAGCATCGGAATTATCAATCACCGAGTTGGAACTTTCGAAAAGCGCAACATCGGTGCGATTTCATTGCGTTTTGCGCAATAGTCCGAATTTTGGAGAAATCCTTAGCCGAGCCTGCAATCCCCTGATAATGAGAATGCATCGCAATAAGAAGGATTCGACATGCGTAAATTTGCTTTCGCCGCCGCCATCACCGGTAGCACTCTTGCCCTTGCAGCCTGCTCGGGCGACGCCGAAGACACCGTGATCACCGATGACGCGACCACGCCGGCCGAGATGGAAACGGTCGAAGCCACCGATACCCAGACCGTGATCGATGCCGGGACGGCGGCTGCCGAAGATCTCGCAGGGATCGACGGTATCTCGGAAGAACTGGCGGCAGCCATCGTCGCGGGCCAGCCCTATGCCGACGTGACCGCTTTCAACACGGTGCTAATGGAAAGCCTCACCGAAGAGCAGGCCGCCACCGTGCGCGAGCGCGTGTTCGTGCCGGTCAATCTCAACGAGGCGACCGAAGAGCAGATCCGTTTGATCCCCGGCATGACCGACAAGATGGTCCATGAGTTCGAGGAATATCGCCCTTACGAAGACATGGCCGAATTCGACCGCGAGATCGGCAAATATGTGGACGAGGCGGAAGTCGCCCGTTTCCGCAATTACGTCACTCTCTGACGCATCTGCAGCACGATCCTGACGCCTTCGATTCCCACGAGGATACCGACGTGTATCCAGGCCGTGGTCGGATCGAAGGCGGACAGGACCCAGTGGAGGAAGACGAGCACTGCAGCCGGATACACCAGCCGGTGCAACGTCTTCCATGACCGCTTGAGCGCCCTCGTCGCGATGTCGTTCGATGTCGCGGCGAGTGGCACGAACAGCGCAAAAGCCAGCCAGCCCGCGAGCAGATATGCTTCGCCCGCTTCCGCCAGCACGGCGGAGAACGAGGCCTTCTTCCAGAGATAGATACCCGTGTGGAACGCGGCATAGCCAAAACTCGCCACGCCCAAATCCCGCCTCCGCCGCATCAGCCAGACAGCCCATTTCCGCTTGCGAAACGCGAGCCGGATCGGCGTGACGGCCAACGTCAGCAGCAGCAACCACGCGGCCCAGTCGCCGCTATCGCCGATAGCGTGGCCATAGCCATAGTCGTCGGGCGTGGCGATCCAGCGCCAGCCCATCCACAGGCCGGGCAGGGCGAGGATGAGCCAGAGGGCTGGGCGGGATTTGAGGAAAGATGTCATTGCGAGCAGCCGCAACATGGCCTCCGCCGATTTGGCAAGCCCTAACTGCTCTGCTCTTCTATCCGAAGCTGCGGACTAGTTTATCAGCAAGGCGAGGCTTACCCGGCCGGTGCCCGACCGGATCAATCCGATCGCACTCGCGGCCGCAGTAGACAGATCGATCACGCGATTGCCGTGGAAGGGCCCGCGATCGTTGATTGTCACCACGACGCTGCGGCCGTTGCCCGCATTGGTCACGCGAACCTCGCTGCCGAGCGGCAATGTCCGGTGCGCCGCGGTCCGGCGGGAAGGATCGAAGATTTCTCCACTGGCGGTACGATTGCCGGCCAGTTCGCTGCCGTAATAGCTTGCGTCGCCGCTGCCGATGGGACTTTCCGAGGCGGATGGCGTCGGGTCGGGGCTCGCCGCGGTCGGCTCGAGCGCGGCGACGGGTTGCGCATCGACGCTGGCGACACCCTTGCCGAGCTTGACCACATCGGGCGTCTGGTCTTGCTGCCAAAGCGCACCGCCAAGCGTCAGCGCTGCGGCACCGAGGACGGCGATGCCGGCGGTCAGAAGCTGCCGCTGGGATTTGAGTCTGGTAAAAGCCCGCAGCCTTTCGCGGCGCGTCGGTAGCGTATGGCCGGTGGTATTGTCGTCTTGGTGTTCCCTCACGCCTTATCAGCGAATGAGGAGGGTGCGATGTTCCGAAATCGGCGGAAATCCTTGCATTTCACCCGCATTGCGCGCGGTGGAGCAGCTTGTGGTCGGCCAGCACCAGCGCCATCATCGCCTCCACCACAGGCGTTCCGCGAATACCCACGCAGGGGTCGTGACGGCCCTTGGTGCGGACCTCCGTCGCATTGCCCTCGCGGTCCACACTGGCGACCGGGGTCAGGATCGAACTGGTCGGCTTGAAAGCGACGCGGCAAGTGACGGGCTGGCCGGTCGAGATGCCGCCCGCTATGCCGCCGGCGTGATTGGCCGCGAACTCCGGCCCGTCCTTGCCGGGTGACATGGCATCGGCATTCTGCTCGCCGGTCAGGCGCGCGGCATCGAAGCCGTCGCCGATCTCCACGCCCTTGACGGCATTGATGCTCATCATCCCGCTCGCGAGGTCGGCGTCGAGCTTGGCATAGACCGGCGCGCCCCAGCCGGCGGGCACGCCGCGCGCCACGCAGTCGACCACCGCGCCGAGCGAAGAGCCGGACTTGCGCGCGTTGTCGACCAACTGCTCCCAGCGCCTGGCGGCCTCCACATCGGGGCACCAGAACGGGTTGCGCGCAATCTCCGCGGCTTCGAAATTCGCCGGATCGATCCGGTCGCCCCCGATCTCCGAAACGAAGGCGAGTATCTCCACCTCGCCGACTACTTTGCGCGCAATCGCGCCCGCCGCGACGCGCATCGCGGTCTCCCTCGCGCTCGATCTCCCGCCGCCACGATAGTCGCGGAAGCCGTATTTCGCGTCGTAGGCATAGTCGGCATGGCCGGGGCGATAGGTCTTCGCGATCTCCGAATAGTCCTTCGATCGCTGGTCGGTATTCTCGATCAGCAGGCTGATCGGCGTGCCGGTGGTCTTGCCTTCGAAAACGCCGGACAGGATCCGGACTTCATCCGGCTCCTTGCGCTGGGTGGTGAACTTGTTCTGCCCCGGCTTCCGCGCATCGAGGAAAGGCTGGATGTCGCTCTCGTCCAGCGCGATGCCCGGCGGGCACCCGTCGACCACAGCGCCGATCGCGGGTCCATGGCTCTCGCCCCAGGTGGTGAAGCGCAAGGTCCGTCCGAAGGTGTTCCAGCTCATGACGGCCTGTCTGTCGCAACTGTGGGGCGCTGTCCATTGTGGCTGGACCAATCTTGTCTTGTACCGCAAGAACAAAAGGCGCTCATGCAGCGTAGCGGTAGCGCAGAAAGAAACGAATGATTGCGAAGCTGAAGGGCCTGCTCGACGAAACCGGTGCGGACTGGGCGGTGATCGACGTCGCGGGCGTCGGTTACCTCGTGCACTGTTCGTCCAAGACGCTCGCGGCGCTGGGCGAAACGGGCGAGGCGTGCACGGTCTACACCGATCTGCAGGTGAGCGAGAACGACATGCGGTTGCTCGGTTTTGCCGAGGCGGCCGAGCGCGACTGGTTCCGCCTGCTCACCCAGGTGCAGGGCGTGGGCAGCAAGGTGGCGCTGGCAATCCTTTCCGCCCTCTCGACGGGCGAGGTGCAGCAAGCCTGCTCGCAGTGCGACGCCGCAACGGTGGCGCGCGCGCAGGGCGTAGGGCCGAAGCTCGCCGGGCGGATCGTCAACGAGCTCAAGGACAAGGCGGGCGCGCTGCCAGGCGGCGGCATGGCGGGCGGCGCGGCTCCAACCACCCCGGCAGGCGGGGCAAGCGCCGACGCGGTAAGCGCGCTCGAAAACCTCGGCTTCAAGCCCGCCGTTGCAGCACGCGCCGTCGCGGCGGCACAGGGCGAACTGGGAGACGGTGCGAGCGAGGGCGATCTGATAAGAGTGGCATTGAAGAGGGCAGCAGGATGAAGGTCGATATCATGCGATTTGCAATCACGGCAGCAGCAGTGGCATTTCTGGCAACGATGACGCAGGCGCGGGCGCAGGATACCGAATGGCAGCTTGGGCCGGTATTTACGGACTTCGGTCCGCACGCAGCGGTGGAGGGTATCGACAACCTCCCAGCGGACATAGAATTTTCGCACAGTTTCGACGTGGCCAACCATGGCGAGGGCGAGCAACGCAATCGTGGCATCGAAAGCGCGGCGCGATTCATCAATATGCACGCTGCGCATGGCGCCGATCCCGAGAATATGCGCATCGCCGTCGTCGTTCATGGCACGGCAGTGCTGGACCTGCTGACCGACGAAGCCCGCTCCGCCGGCGACTACGGCGCAACCAATCCCAGTGGCGACATGGTCCGCGCGATGCTGGCGCAGGGCGTGCGGTTCATCGTGTGCGGGCAGAGCGCGGCGGGGCAAGGCATCGGACAGAGCGACCTAATTCCCGGCGTCGAAATGGCGCTCTCCGCCATGACCGCCCACGCGCTGCTGCAGCAGGCGGGCTATTCGGTGAACCCGTTTTGAGGAAACTTCTCGCTTTGGCTGCGAGTTTCGCACTTGGCTCTGTCGCAGGATGGCAGGTCAAGGACTTCCTTGACGTGGATGCCTGCGTCGACGCGGGCGGCGCTTGGGATTACCGCACCGGATCGTGCAGGGCAGAATGACCGAACCCGTCCCCCTCCATTCCCCCGACCGCCAGCCGGAAGACCCGGATGCGGCGCTGCGGCCCAAGTCGCTCGCGGAGTTCGTCGGGCAGAAGGCCGCGCGCGAGAACCTTCGCGTGTTTATCGAGGCGGCGAAGAACCGCGGCGAGGCGATGGACCATGTGCTGTTTTTCGGCCCGCCCGGCCTCGGCAAGACCACGCTGGCGCAAATCGTTTCGAAGGAACTGGGCGTCGGCTTCCGCGCCACCTCCGGCCCGGTGATCGCCAAGGCGGGCGATCTGGCCGCGCTGCTCACCAATCTCGAGCCCAACGACGTGCTGTTTATCGACGAGATCCACCGCCTCAATCCGGTGGTGGAGGAGGTGCTCTATCCGGCCATGGAGGACCGCGCGCTCGACATCATCATCGGCGAGGGGCCCTCGGCGCGCAGCGTGCGGATCGACCTGCCGCCTTTCACGCTGGTCGGCGCGACCACGCGGCAGGGGCTGCTGACCACGCCGCTGCGCGACCGCTTCGGCATTCCGGTGCGGCTGAATTTCTATACCGAGGACGAGCTGCTCAAGGTCGTCACGCGCGGGGCAGGGCTGCTCGGCATGGGCATCGACGACGGCGGCGCGCGCGAGATTGCCCGCCGTTCGCGTGGCACGCCGCGTGTCGCGGGCCGCCTGATGCGCCGCGTGCGCGATTTCGCCAGCGTGCTGGGCGAACAGGTGGTGACGACCATGGTCGCCGACGATGCGCTGACCCGGCTGGAAGTCGACAGCCTCGGCCTCGATGCGATGGACCGGCGCTACCTCACCATGATCGCGACCACCTACAAGGGCGGCCCGGTCGGGGTAGAGACCCTCGCCGCGGGCCTCAGCGAACCGCGCGACACGGTGGAGGAAGTGATCGAGCCCTATCTCATCCAGCTCGGCCTGATCGCCCGCACCGCGCGCGGGCGCATGCTCAACGATGGCGGCTGGCAGCATCTCGGCATCGCACCGCCCAACAGGCCGCAAGGCGACATGTTCGACGAATAGGGCTATCTAGCGACCGAAACGATTGGAGGGGCGGTAGTCCCGATTCGGGACGCAGGCGGTGTAAGGCTCGCTTTTCGGAGCGAAATTACCATTCTGCGGTACTGAAGAAGCAAGGAATCGCACCCGAAGCCGGGATTCGGCAGAACGGTGCGGACAGGGGTCCGGCAAGATCAGGGGGAAGGGCCCCGGTCGAAGGGCCGCGAAGGGAAGCAGTCGATGTCGGTCAAATCAGCTCTTGCCAAATTGTCGGCCACCGCTGCGGGTGGCGCGCTGGTTGCCGGCGGCGCCGTGCATGTGGCGGAGCGTCCGGTCACCGACAATCCGCAATACAAGGCGCAGGCCGTCAAGCAGGTGAAGCAAGTGAAGCAGGCCAAGCCGGTCGTTCGCACCCTGCCGCGCCGCGCCGCGCGCACCATTCCTCCGCGCCCGATCGAATGCGTGCCGTATGATTCGCCGCTGGCTTCGGAAAACCCCGACAACATCTGCCCGCCCGTCTATCGCGAGGCGATGGTGCCCGTGCCTGTCCCGCCGCTCCCTGAAGCGGCACCGGTAGTCGCCGGTGGCGGCGGCGCGCGCTCGATCCCGTCGGGCGGCTATGGCGGCGGATACGGCGGCGGCTTCGGTGGCGGCTTCTTCGGAGGATTCTTCGGCGGCGGTGGCGGCGGCGGCAGCGTCGTCGTGAATTCGACCACGACCACCGGCGGCGAACTGCCCGACATCGATATCGACGTCTCGACCTCGACCTCCAGCGGCGGCACGTCGACCTCCACCTCGACCGGCGGCAGCTCCAGCTCGACCTCGACTGGCGAGGTTTCGACCACCACCGGTGGCAGCTCCAGCTCGACATCGACCTCCACCGGCGAAGTTTCGACTTCGACCGGTGCGGTATCGACCAGCACCGGCGCGGTTTCGACTTCGACCGGCGAAGTCAGCACGACAACGACGAGCAGTTCGTCCGGCGACGTGTCGAGCAGTTCTTCGGGCGATGTGTCGACCAGCACTTCCACCTCGACATCCGGCGATGTGTCTACCAGCACCTCGACCTCGGGCAATGTGACGACCAGCACGAGCTCGTCCAGCTCGACCAGCAGTTCGTCGTCGAGTTCGACCAGCTCGAGCACGTCGAGCTCGTCCAGCACCAGCACCAGCAGTTCGACTTCGGGCTCCACTACCGGTAGCACGAGCGGCACCGAAGTCCCTGCGCCGCCGATGATGGCGCTGTTCGGGATGGCGGCTGCAGCCGTGCTGGGTCGGCGCAAGTTCCGGGTGAAGCGCGGGCCGGGTCAGGTTTAGGCGCTGGCGTGCAGCCTCAACGGTAGTTGCGGCTCCACTCGCCCTGGCGGTACCATTGGGTGATTACGTATTTGCGGCCCGCCGTCACCGGCAGGGCCGCGTGCCGCGTATTGCGGTTCGGGCGGCCCTTGCGATCCATATTGTTCCAGGCGACCAGTAGGCCCGGCTCGGGCGTGATGGTCAGGCCAAGTCGCGGGAATTCGGTCGCGCCGCCTTCGTCCACCGTGTTCAGATAGACCATGGCCGACCAGCTACGCTGCCCGCCGCGCCGCCGCTCTTGCCGCCAATGCGGGCGCTCGCTGCGGAAAAAATCGCAATGGTGGCGGTATTCCTCGCCTTCGAGGTAACGCTGCCCCTGGATCGTTTCAGCATGCACGCGGTCGATCCCGAGCACCTCGTCGATCATGCGGCCGAGCGCGGTAGTTTCGGGCGCTTCGGTGGCGAAGAAATGCGTCGAGCTTGTCCGCCCGGAGGGATACTGGCTTTCCGAAAACAGCGTCGATGGGCGCAGGCGGGTTTCGATGATCGTCACCAGATCGGCGCATTGCGCGGCGCTGAGGAAGCCGGGGAGCAGGAACAGTTCGGCCTTGCGCCCGCCGCGCTCCTCGGCGCTAGGGTTTGCTGCCAGTCGCGCGCGGACATCATCGCCGATCCTTGCCAGTTTGACAGGGTCGGCCATCGGGTCGGGCGTGGTGCCGCCGACGATCTGCGCGAGGCGTGAGCGGAGCGACATATTGCGCCGCCGGCCTTCAGTTACGCTGGACGGGCAACCCGGCGGCTTCCCAGGCGAGAATGCCGCCCTCGAGATGCACTGCATTGCGGCCCGTAGCCTCCGATAGACGGTCGGCGGCGATGCCGGAGCGACGGTCCGACCGGCAATAGAGCACTCGCTGCCCGCCCTCCGGGTCGGGCAGAGCGGCAGGATCGAATGTGTCGAGCGGTATGTTGACCGCCCCTTCGAGATGGCCCTCCGCAAACTCTTCGGGCGTGCGCACATCGATCAGCTGGATCGGTTCACCGGCCTCCAGCCGTGTCGAGAGCGCGCGCGGCTCGATCGTCAGGACACCGGCGTCGGCACCCGCGATCTGCGTGTCCTCGGCCTGTGCTCCGCCACCGGCACAGGCGGCGAGTAGCCCCGCCGCCAGACCGGTGAAGAGCGCCTGCCGGATCACGCGGCGGCCAGCTTGCGCAGCACGTAATGGAGGATGCCGCCGTTGCGGTAATACTCCATCTCGTTGGCTGTATCGATGCGGCACAGCGCAGTGAAGCTGGCCTTGGAGCCGTCCTCATGCGTGACTTCCACTTCGACGTCCTGCCCGGGGGTCAGATCGGCAAGGCCCTTGATCGAGAAGGTGTCGTTCGCGCCAAGGCCAAGGCTCTGGCGCGTGTCGCCGTCCTTAAACTGCAGCGGCAGCACGCCCATGCCGATCAGGTTCGAGCGGTGGATACGCTCGTAGCTCTCGACGATGACAGCGCGCACGCCGAGCAGGATAGTGCCCTTGGCTGCCCAGTCGCGGCTGGAGCCGGTGCCGTATTCCTTGCCCGCGATGACGACGAGCGGCGTGCCGTCTTCCTTGTGCTTCATCGCCGCATCGTAGATCGGCATCTGCTCGCCCTTGTAGGTGGTGTAGCCACCCTCGACGCCGGGGACCATTTCGTTCTTGATGCGGATATTGGCGAAGGTGCCGCGCATCATGACCTCATGGTTGCCGCGGCGCGAGCCATAGCTGTTGAAGTCCGCCTTCGAGACTTGGTGGCTCTTGAGGTATTCGCCAGCGGGCGAATCTTCCTTGATCGAGCCGGCCGGGCTGATGTGGTCGGTCGTGGTCGAATCGCCGAGGATCGCCAGCGGCTTCGCATCGGTGATGTCGGTGACCGGAGCGGGCTCCATCTCCATGCCCTCGAAGAACGGCGGGCTGGCGACATAGGTGCTGGTCGGGTTCCAGCGATAGGTGTCCGACGCTTCCACATTGATCGCCTGCCAGTGCTCGTCACCCTTGTAGACGTCGGCATAGCGGCTTTCGAACATCTGGCGGTCGATATTGGCTGCGCGATGTTCGGCAATTTCCTGATTGGTCGGCCAGACATCGGCCAGCATCACGTCGTTACCGTGCTGGTCCTGCCCCAGCGGAGTTTCGGTGATGTCCTGCGTCACCGTGCCGAGGATCGAATAGGCGACCACGAGCGGCGGCGAAGCGAGGAAGTTGGCGCGCACGTCGGGCGACACGCGGCCTTCGAAATTGCGGTTGCCCGACAGGACACTGGCGGCGACGATATCATTGCCGTTGATGGCCTTGCTGATCGGCGGCGCAAGCGGGCCCGAGTTGCCGATGCAGGTGGTGCAGCCATAGCCGACGAGGTCGAAGCCCATGGCGTTGAGATCGTCCTGCAGCCCCGACTTCACGAGGTAGTCGGTAACCACCTGCGAACCCGGTGCGAGGCTGGTCTTGACCCACGGCTTGGGCTTAAGGCCCTTCTCATGCGCTTTCTTGGCGACAAGGCCGGCCGCAATCAGCACATCTGGGTTGGAGGTATTGGTGCAGCTGGTGATGGCCGCAATGACCACATCGCCATCGCCGACATCATGGTGCGTATCTTCCACGTCGACGCGCAGCGGCTGGTCCTTGCCGTAGATCGACTTCAAATCGGTGTTGAACAGCTCGTCCACCTGCGGCAGCGCGACACGGTCCTGCGGGCGCTTGGGTCCGGCGAGGCTGGGGACGACCTTCGACAGGTCGAGGTCGAGCGTCTTGGTGAACACCGGCTCGTTTTCCGGCGTGAACCACATGCCCTGTTCTTTCGAATAGGCTTCGACCAGCGCGATCGTTTCTTCGTCGCGACCGGTCAGACGCATGTATTCCAGCGTCTTGTCGTCGATGCCGAAGAAGCCGCAGGTCGCGCCGTATTCGGGGGCCATGTTGGCGATCGTCGCGCGGTCGGCGAGGGTGAGATTTGCGACGCCTTCGCCGTAGAATTCGACGAAGCGGCCGACCACGCCGACTTCGCGCAGCATTTGCACGCAGGTCAACACAAGGTCGGTGGCGGTCACGCCTTCGGCCATCGCGCCGGTCAGCTTGAAGCCGACGACTTCGGGGATGAGCATCGAAATCGGCTGGCCGAGCATCGCGGCTTCCGCCTCGATCCCGCCGACGCCCCAGCCAAGCACGCCGAGGCCGTTGATCATCGTCGTGTGACTGTCGGTGCCGACGCAGGTGTCGGGATAGGCGATAGCCTGCCCGTCGGGGTCCTCGGAAGACCACACGCCCTTGCCGATATATTCGAGGTTCACCTGGTGGCAGATGCCGGTGCCCGGAGGCACGGCGGAGAAGTTCTCGAAGCTCTTCGAGCCCCATTTGAGGAAGTCGTACCGTTCCGCATTCCGGGCGTATTCGAGTTCGACGTTCTTCTCGAACGCCTTGGGGTGTCCGAATTCGTCGACCATGACCGAGTGGTCGATCACGAGGTTCACCGGAACCTGAGGATTGATCTTTGAGGTGTCGCCACCGAGCTTGCCGATCGCATCGCGCATGGCGGCGAGGTCGACCACGCAAGGCACACCGGTGAAATCCTGCAACAGCACGCGCGCCGGGCGGTACTGGATTTCCTTGCCGGTCTTGGGGTCCTTCTGCCAGTCGGCGATCGCCTTCGCATCGTCGGTCGAAACGGTGAAGCCGTCGTCTTCGAACCGCAGCATGTTCTCCAGCAGGACCTTGAGGCTGAATGGCAGTTTCGACACGTCGCCGATCTTTTCCGCAGCCTTGGCGAAGGAGTAGTAAGCGTAATCCTTGCCGTTCACGGTGAGGGTGGAGCGGGTTCCGAGCGTGTCCTTGCCGACCTGGGTCATGCGCGCGATTTTCCTTTCAGTTGAGAGCCGTCACCGGACCAATGGCTGGAGCGGCCGAATGTGCCGCGCACCTGCGCGCAAAACGGGTAAAAATCAAGGGTGCTGCGTGCTCCAGCGCAAGCATTGCGGGAACGAAAAGGCTGCTTCAGGGCTTATTAAGGCAAAATAATGGCATTCTTGATTGCATGGAGCGCGTGACGCGTTCGCACTGCGACCACAAGGGGAACATCAATGGGTTCGCAAACCATCAAACGGCAGCGCACGAAGCGCACCATCCGCACGGCGATCGTCGCCGGATCGCTTATCGTTGCAGGCTGCTTCACCGCGGCATTCACTTTCGCGGAAGAAACCGCGACGGCGGCCGAACGACCAGTCCGCTAGACGGCAGCCGGTTCCGGCCTGACGCCGGTGGTGGCAATCCAGCAGCCCGCCACGATCAGGACTGCGCCGCCTGCCGCGGTCCAGGTCACATTCTCTCCCAGCATGAGCCAGCCGAAGAGCGAGGCCCAGACGAAGCTGGAATATTCAAGCGGGACCAGCACCTGTGCTTCCGCCCGCGCATAGGCCCACGCCATCGTCAGCGCGCCGCCTACCGTCAGGAGTGCACCTGCCGTCACATCGCCGAGCGCCTCGGTCGGCGGGAGGCGAAACAGGAACGGCGCTGCGAGCAGGTAGATGCAGCCAGCGATCCCCATGTAGAATGTCGCGACCTCCAGCGGCTTGGCGACCAAGGCCTGCTGGCGTTGCAGCACCAGGTTCCAGGCGTAGAGTAGGGCCGAGAGTGTGATCGACGCAAGACCGACCATCGTGTCTTCGTTGAGATTGCCCCTGCCGAACTTGCCTCCCACGATCACGAGTACGCCCACAAGGCCCAGCACCGCGCCCCAAACGGCGCGGGGGCGCAGGCGCTCGCCGAGCAGAAACGCCGCGAGGTAAAGCGAGACGATCGGCGCAACGAAGGAAATCGCGATCGTTTCCGCCAGCGGCAGCTTCGTCAGCGCGAAGAAGAAGGTCAGCGCCATGATCGAACCGACCGCACCGCGCGTCAGGTGGATTTTCATGACGGCGCGGGCAGGCCATTTCGAGCGGAGCGCGAGCCAGATCGGCGCCACGAGCGCGAAAGCAATCCCGGCCCGCATCAGTGCCGCCATATAGGCGCCCATCGCCAGCGCGGCGTTTTTCATGAAGGCATCCATCAGCGAGAGCATCGCGATACCGGCAGCGGTCGCCAGCACGGGCCTGAGAGGAGATGCGGACGCGCTCATCCGTGCGTCCCTAGGGGCGAGGCCCGGTTTCGTCATTAAAATGTGCGCCAGTTCAGCCTTTCGACAGCCAGTTTCTTGGACAGTCGCAGGCAATCGCTTATATTGCCGCTGTCCGCCAATCGGGACTGGCGGCGCAACTGGTGGAACAGATGACCAAGATGAAATTCCTTATCGGCACCGCATGCAGCGCAGCGCTCGTCGCGACTTCGGCCATAGCGCAGGACAATGCGCCGGAAAATCTCCTGCCGCCCGAGCCTGAGAAAGTCAGCGAGCCGCTGCCGGACATGCGCGAAGCCGCGCCGCAGATGAATGCACAGCAGAGCGTCGACGATGCCTTCGGCGATATCCGCATGCGCAGCGGCGAGGTGGTGCAGGAAATTCCTTCGCTGGTCGGCGAATGGAGCGCCGCCGATGCGGCCAAGCTGCTCGCCTTCATCCCGACCGTCGAAGCCGAAGGGCTGGTCCCGGCGGATTACGACAGCGCTGCGTTGCAGTCCGCGATCACGGCGGGTGAGAGCCCCGCGCTCAACGAAATCGCCAGCCAAATCTTCGTGTGGCTGGTCGAGGATCTGCGCGACGGCCGCACACCGATGGACGCGCGCAAGCAGTGGTTCGTGGTCGATCCCGACGCGGACACCAACCCGACGCACAAGCTGCTCGAGAATGCGCTCGCCACCGGTCAGATCGCCGAGACGCTGGCTTCGCTCAATCCCGTCGCGCCCGATTACGCGCGGCTCAAGGAAGAGCTGGCCAAGACCACCGATGCGAAATCGCGCAAGCTGATCCGCGCGAACATGGACCGCTGGCGCTGGCTGGGGCAGGACCTCGGCAAGCGGTACCTGCTCACCAATGTGCCGGAATATCAGTTGCGGCTGACGGTCAACGACCGGATCATCAAGAATTACCGCGTGGTCGTCGGCAAGCCCGGCCGCACCGCGACGCCGCAGCTCGCCGAGATGGTGGAAGCGGTGATCTACAACCCGACCTGGACCGTCCCGCAATCGATCGTGAAAGGCGAAGGTCTGGGCGCCAAGGTGCTGGGCAATCCCGGCTGGGCGCGGGCCAATGGCTACAAGGCGACCAAGGGTGCCAACGGTTGGGTCACGGTGGTGCAGCAGCCGGGCCCGGGCAATTCGCTCGGCCTGATGAAGCTCGACATGCCGAATGAGCATGCGATCTTCCTCCACGACACGCCGAGCCGCCACCTGTTCGCCCAAGACAACCGCGCATTGAGCCACGGCTGCATCCGCGTGCAGGGTGCTCGCGAACTGGCGATGACCATGTCGATGCTGGGCAATGCGAAAAGTAAGGAAGACCTTCCGCGCATTCAGGAGGAAGTCTCCGAGATCACCCAGAGTGGCGAATACACGCGCTATGCGATGGAACGGCAGTGGCCGGTCTACATCACCTATTTCACCATGGGCGTGGACGTGAACGGCAATCTGACCAAGTTCGCCGACATCTATGGCCGCGACGCCCCGGTGCTCGCCGCGCTGGACGCTCCGCGCCAGCGCGACCGCGCGCGCGAGACGAGCGAAGAAGCCGTCGAGATCATCGACGACATGCAGACCTAGGTAGGTATCGAGCCTTCGATCCGCCGCTTTCGTTTCAGCATCTCGTGCCACAGGCTGAGTGCTGCGGCGAAGGCAAAGGGACCGGCCAGGGTGAAAGGGCCGGCAAGCCTTTGCCAGAGAGTCTCATCCTCGTAACTGAAGATCACTGCGAAGATGAAAATCGGCACGGCGGCAAAAGCGAAGATCACGCCCAGCGAGGCATAGCGGGGTGTCCCCATCCGATCGACGATCACGGCGGCGAGCGCACCGAATGTGGCGAGCGACGCCATTATGAAAGGTGCCGCAACCAGCGGGATGACTGTGAAGGCGGCGAAAAACAGGCCCAGCCCAACGCCGGACGCGCTTGCTTCGCTCCCGCTATCAATCGCGCTCAGTATCTGAATCATCGCAACATAGAGCATCCCGCCGCCGAACGTTCCGAAGATCAGCGGGCGAAGCAGGAGATCGCCGACTTCGCGGAAACCGAGCGCCTCTCTCGTGTCGCTCAGAACGCCCCCGGCACCGTTCGTTCGAAGGTCCCGCCGTCTTCTCGGCGCAGCAATTCCTGTGACGCGATGCGCCGACCGTCGTTCTGGATGCCGAGGCTGTCGGCAAAGAGCAGGCGTCCGCCCGACAGGTCGATCAAAGCACGGTCGAACTGCTCGGGACCCATGGCGAAGCAGCCGTTCGAGCGGCCGAGGCGGCCCCAGCGCGCGACATGCTCCGGCGTAGCATAGCCTGCCTTATGCATCACGATCGCGCGGGGCAGGGCGTTGGAATTGGTCGGGTCGAGCCCGTCTAGCCGGATCGAGGTGCCGAACTTCCCGACATACCAGCTGCGCGTCATGTAAGCGCCGCGGCTGGTGCAATGCGAGCCTTCGACGTTCGAATAGCGATTCAGCCACCCGTCGTGCTCCGGATCGGAACCGTCGCCATGGCTGACGTGGTAATTCGCCACGCGCTCGTTCTCGACATCCACGAAATAGAACCGCCGCTCCGCCGAATGGACGCCGAAATCGGCGATCCCGACGATGTCCCGCTTCCAGATATCCCCGCCGACACGGGCGAGCTGTTCGCGCGCGATCTCAAGCAGCACACGGTCGCGTGCAGCATAAGGATTGACTTGGGCAAACACACGCGCGGGAACGGCAGCGATTGCACCCGCTGCCAGCGTCCCCGTCAGAAGATCGCGCCGTCTCATCAGACCGAATGTAGCAGAGCCGCGATAACGGCACCATGAACAATTCGTCGGTTCGTCACCCGCCGAGCACCATCCGGTCGCTCTCGATACGAACCGGCTCGATAGTGCGCAGGAAGCTCTGGCCGAGCAGAGAGACGCCGAGGCCCTCGGGGACGATGACGCCGGGGACATTGCTCGCCTCGTGACCGCCGAGCGAGACATGGTCGAGCTGGACATTTACGCCATAGACCGGTCCGCTCGCTCCTCGCGCCACAGGGCGCACATCGGCATCGTTCCAGTACAGGCCAGCTGCGCGCGCATCTGTGCCGGTAAGGGCGACCATACTGGCACCGGTATCGACCATGAAGTTCACCGGCGTGCCGTTGACTGCTACGCTGGCATAGAAATGCCCGTCGCCTTCGCGCGGCAGGATCGTTTCGCCTGAAGTCCAGGCGGCATAGCTCTTGTCGGCCTGGGCCTGCGCGATTTCGGCCTTTGCCTCGGCGATCCCTGCCGCATCGCCTTCCGCAGACGCGTCAGCATCGGTGCCGCCCCACACGATGGCGACGAAAGAACCGGCTGCTACGGCAAAGAAGAGGGCTTCGCGCATACGAACGAATGTCGCAGGCCAAGCTTAAAAACGGGTAAAGCGAACAGTCGCCTGGGGGGGTTATTCCGCCGCTTCCTTCGCATGCGGGTCGAAGGCAATCGCATCGCCCGCCTCGATCAGCGCGGCCTTTTCCTCAACCAGCTTCACGATGTGGTCGAGCATGTCCTCGCTCTCGATATGGTGGTCCTTAACGCCCGAGAGATAGACCATATGCTTGCCGCTGCCGCCGCCGGTCAGGCCGATATCGGTCTCGCGCGCCTCGCCGGGGCCGTTCACCACGCAGCCGAGGACCGAGAGGCTCATCGGCGTCTTGATATGCTCCAGCCTCTTCTCCAGCGCTTCGACCGTGCGGATCACGTCGAAACCCTGGCGCGAGCAACTGGGGCATGACACCACTCGCACGCCGCGGGTGCGCAAGCCGAGCGACTTCAGGATTTCGTAGCCGACCTTCACTTCCTGCTCCGGCTCGGCCGAAAGCGAGACGCGGATCGTGTCGCCGATCCCGGCCCACAGCAGGCTGCCGATGCCGAGTGCGCTCTTGACCGTGCCGCCGACCAGCCCGCCCGCTTCGGTAATGCCGAGATGCAAGGGACAATCGACCGCCTCGGCCAGCCCGTGATAGGCCGCCACGGCCAGGAACACGTCGCTCGCCTTCACCGCTACCTTGTATTCGTGAAAGTCGTGATCCTGCAGCAGCTTAATATGATCGAGCGCGCTTTCGATCAGCGCTTCGGGGCAGGGCTCGCCGTATTTCTCCAGCAGGTCTTTCTCGAGGCTGCCGGCATTCACGCCGATGCGGATGGCGCAGCCATTGGCCTTGGCCGCGCGGACGACCTCCGCCACGCGCTCGGACGAGCCTATGTTGCCCGGATTGATCCGCAAGCAGGCCGCGCCTTTGTCGGCAGCCTCAAGCGCGCGCTTGTAGTGAAAATGGATATCCGCGACGATCGGCACGCTGGCCGCGCGGGTGATGCGGTCGAAGTTCGCGGTCGACTCCTCGGTCGGGCAGGACACGCGGATGATGTCCGCGCCCGCGTCCTCGCAGCGGCGGATCTGGTCGATCGTGGCACCCACGTCCTCGGTCGGCGTGTTGGTCATGGTCTGCACGGTAATCGGCGCATCGCCACCCACGGGGACGTTGCCGACCATGATCTGGCGGGACTGGCGGCGCTCGATATCGCGCCAAGGGCGTACGGAAGACATGGGTGTCGATATAGAGGGCCGATGATGAAGGGGCAATGACAAGCGCCGCGCGCTGCGGCATGACACACGTATGAGCGAAGCGACCGACGACACCCAGACCGAGACTCCGCTGCTGTTCGGGCGCGTGCTAGACGGGCAGGGCGGCGCGCGCGAAATCGGCTGGGAGGAGGCACAAGGCTGGCAACCGGCGGCGCCGGGCGAGGTCATGTGGCTCCACGTCTGCCGCAATCGCGACGGGGTGCAGGACTGGCTCGAGAGCGAGTTGCAAATTCCCGAGCCTACCGCAGAGCTGCTCACCAGTGACGCCACTCGTCCGCGTGCCTTTACCGAAGGCGAGACGCTGGTGGCGACCCTGCGCGGGATCAATTTCAATCCCGGCGCACAGCCCGAAGACATGATCTCCATGCAGGTATGGTGCGATGGGCGGCGGTTGATCACGCTGCGCCGCCATCCGCTGCAAACGCCGCGCGAGGTGGTCGCCATGCTCGACCGCGGCAATGGACCGCCCGATGCGGGGGCGACGATCACGCTGCTGGCAGAACTGCTGATTACCCGGATGAGCCAGTCGATCGTCGATATGAACGCCGTGCTCGACGAGCTGGAGCATGACGATCCGGAGGAGCACGCCGAGCGCATGCTCAAGCAGATCTCCACCATCCGCCGCAACTGCCTCGGCCTCAAGCGCCACATGGCGCCGCAGCACGAGGCGCTGGAGCAGATCAGTCGGGATGCCCCCTACTGGTTCGAGGATCACGACCGCCGCGAGATCGCCGAGAGTATCGCGCGCCTGCGCCGCTATCTCGACGATATCGACATCAGCAAGGAAAGCGCGCTGGTGCTGCAGGACGAGATCCGCGCCCGCAGCCTCGCGTCGAGCGAACACGCGACCTACATGCTGACCATCGTGGCCGGTATCTTCCTGCCGCTCGGCTTCCTTACCGGCCTGCTCGGCATCAACGTTGGCGGCATGCCGGGGATGGACGATCCCGATGCCTTCTGGGCAGTCGTGGCGCTGTGCCTGTTCGTCTTCGTCGCGCTGATCGTGATCTTCCGCCGCTTGCGGTGGCTCTAGATTACCACCGCACGAGCGTCGGGACGATCAGGCGACCGAGCAAGGCGGCTACCACTACCGGCAGGACATGCCACACCCCCAGATGGGGCAGAGTATCGATCGGGCAGGCGAGGCCGAGCGAGACGCTGCCGATGGCACCGGCGGCTACGCCAGTGAATGTACCTGCGGCATTCAGTGAAACAGGCGCGCCCCTGCGCAGCCACAGGACCATTGCCGCTGCACTGAGCAAGCCGAGGCCGGTCGACCAAGCGAAGCATTCAAATCCATAAGGGTCGTCGACGAGTTGCGCAAAGGATCCTCCGACAGCCAGTGAAACGAGTGCGGTCGTTGGCAGAAGGCCAAGCATGGCGAAGGACCAGCGTGCGCCATCCTGCGTGTTGCCGATGCGCGGCTGAGCCATACGCAACACCGCAAGTGCCGAGGCTGCGGCCAAGAGGCCCAGCATCCCGTATGTCAGAAAGAAAAGCGGATTGGCCTCACCTGTCAGCATACCGTGCCAAAGCCCTTCGGCAAGGTCGACCAAGCCGACAGTGACAAGCGCGGAAACGACAACGAGAGAAATGCCCTGCCACTGGCGGATCGGCTGCACCGGCGCGAGGTCCGCTGCCAGATCGTCAAGGAGGGAATTGCTAACCCGATTCATACTCATTCTGCTTTCTCTACCAGTGCGGACAGCTTCTTCAGTCCGCGATGGATATTCACCTTGACCAGGCTTTCGCTTTGGCCGGTTTTCTGGGCAGCTTCCGCGATGGAAAGCCCTTCGATCTTGACGAGTTCGATGACTTCGCTCTGCTTGTCGGGCAGATGCACGAACAATCGTTCGAGGCTCATCCGCGCCATCACCGTCTCTTCGTCGCTGCCCTCGGCGGCGTCCCAGTCGCCCAGCTCGTCCTCGGCATTGCGATAAACCTTGCGCAGATGATCGACCCAGCGATAACGTGCGATGGCAGCGAGCCACGGGAGGAAGGCGCGGTCGGGATCCCAGGTGGCACGCTTGTTGTGCACTGCCATGAGGACCTCCTGCACCAGATCGTCGAGCTGGGATGATGCCACGCGGCGGCGGAAATAACGTTCCAGCCACATCTGCACCTCGGACAGCAGGACGCGATAGGCACCGCGATCGCCCTTTTGCGAGGCGCGCATGAGATGCGCGAGGCTGGCTTCGTCGGCGATCATCGCCCGCTCCTTTCCCCCGCACATTGCAATGCGCGGTGGTCAGGTTGTTCGCAGCTAAGCAGGGCCGGGTTACAGGATCCGCGAAAAATTCAGTAGGCGAATGTCTCGCCGACCATCTCCTCGCTCATGGCCCAAAGCCTTTCCGCATTATCGCGATCGATGGCGTAGCTCTTCACCCCACCGGTCGTATCCTCGTCGTCCTGATTGGCGACATGGCAATCCTCGCAATAGACGCCGCCCGCGCCTTCCAGCTCGTCTGTGGTGGCGACCCAGCAAGTGGTCGCCGCGCCCTGCGGGATGGTCTTGAAGCCCTGCGGCTCCTCGCCGCTCTTCTCCGCCATCTTCTTGATGCGGTTCATCATCCAGGCCATGTCTTCTTCGGTCATGTGGCGGCCGAGATTGGTCTGGATGCCGCCCGGATGCAGCGCATAGGCATGCACGCCCTTGTCGCCGAGCCGCTGCTCGAGCCCGACGGAAAACAGAATGTTGGCGGTCTTGGACTGACCGTAAGCCGTCCACTTTTCGTAATCGCGCCCCTGATAATTCGGGTCGTCGAAATGGACGTGGTCGAAATGGTGGCCGCGGCTGGAAAGGTTGACGATCCGCGGGCGATCGCCCTTCTCGACCAGCGGCATCAGCAGGTTGGTGAGCAGGAAGTGGCCCACGTGGTTGGTGCCGAACTGCAGTTCGAAGCCTTCCTCGGTCCGCTCCAGCGGCGGAGCCATGACCCCGGCATTGTTGATCAGCAGGTCGATCTTGTCGAAGCGTTCGTTCGCTTCTTTCGCGGCTTTGCGCACACTGTCGAGCGAGGCCAGGTCGCAGACGAGGGTTTCGACTTTCGCGCCGGTCGCATCGGCGATCTCTCGCGCGGCATGGTCGAGCTTCGTCGCGTCGCGGCCCGACAGGATGATATGCGCGCCCCTGGCCGCCATCGCCCTTGCGGTCTCCTTGCCGAGGCCGGAATAGCCACCCGTGATCAGCGCCGTGCGCCCCGACAAATCCTTGCCTTCGAGGACCTCGTCCGCCGTGCTGGAAAACCCGAATTCGCTCATGCCGCTCTCTCCTCGTATCTCTAGGCAGGTGACCTAACACGAAAAACGGGGCGCGGGATTAGAAATTCCCGCGCCCCGTTCATTGGGTTCGCTTGGCGATCAGGCGCCCGGGGGCAGGGGATCCTCTGCCCTGGGCGCGGCCTTGCGGCTGCGCTTCGGCTTCGGTGCTGCGGGCGAGCCGCCTCCGCCGAGATCGCTGTCCATCTGATCGAGCTTGCGCGCCGCCCAATCGCGGCCGCCAAGGCCGAAGGCGAGGGCGCCGGCCACCGCCACACCGGCGATCAGGATCGTCAGCGCATTGGCCGGGATCATGCCACCAATGCCGGTAAACTGCAGGCCCATGAACACGAACAGGATGATCGTCGCCCAGCGCACGATTGTGGCTGCCGTCGCGTTCTCCCCGTCACCCGAGATCAGGCGGGCGAGGAGATTGGCAATGAAGAAGCCGAAGGCGATCACGACTGCGCCGAAGATCACCCGGCCGCCCAGTTCGAGCACCTGGTCGAGGATCGCGGTCAGCTCGGGAAAGCCCAGCAGGCGCGTTGCGGCGATGGCGAAGAACAAGATGATCGCCACCTGCACCACACGGGCGATGATGCCCGATGCGGTCGTGCCTTCACCCACCATGCCGGTTTCCGCCAGCGCCCGATCGACGCCGAGGCCGGGCAGCACTTCCTTGAGCACCTGAACGACGAAGCGGCTGATCAGATAGCCGATGCCCAGCAGGATCGCTGCGGCGATGATGTTGGGAATGGCGTTGAAGATCAGTTGCAGCATGGAGCTGGCCGGGCCGCTGATGCTATCGATGCTCAATGCTTCGAGCGCCATGATCGACACGAATATCACGATGATCGCATAAACGATCGTCGCGATGGTCTTGCTGATGGCGCTGTTGCCCGTGACGCTGTCCACGCCGCCGCGATTGGCCCATTTGTCGAAATCGACGGTCTGCAACGTCGTCATGATCAGGTCGCGCACGATCCGTGCCACCATCATGCCGATGAAGAAGATCAGCCCCGCACCGATTAGGTTGGGGATGAAATCGACGATATTTTCCAGCAGGCTGTCCACCGGTCCGGCAACCGCCCCGAGGCCGAGGATCTGTAGGATGACCAGCAAGCCGAACAGCCAGATAAGCAGGCTGACGATCTTGCCGAGGCTTTCGCCCAGCGATGTCCCGCTACCTGTGTGCCGCTGGAAGAATGAGATATTGTCGACCAGCTTGGCAAAGGCCCATTTGGCGGCCTTCGCGGCCAGCCAGGTAATGACCAGCACGATAAGTGCGAGCCCGACCTTCTCGATGACGTTCATCGCCACCTCCTGATCGAACCGGTAATTCCCGATACGCATTGAATTTCTCCCCAGTTTCCCCCTCGCGATGACAGCCTAACATGTTGTGGCATCTTTACAAAATCGGGAGCTCTGGCGGGTGGACAACTCCGCATGCTAAGCCCGTAAGATGCACAAACTGACCAGAGCCGTCACCGGCACCGCCGCCCTCTTCGCCATCGCCGTCGCTGCGCCTGCCGGTGCGCAGGAGGAGGCACCGCGCTGGTCGATCGCCATTCACGGCGGGGCGGGAACCATCCGGCGCGAAGACATGACGGCAGAGCGCGACGCGGCCTATCGCGCCGCCCTGAAGGCCGCGCTCGACGCCGGTGCGAAGGTTCTGGCCGAGGGCGGCAGCGCGCTCGATGCGATCGAGGCGGCAATCCTGCTGATGGAGGACGATCCGAAATTCAACGCCGGGCGCGGCGCGGTCTATACCTGGGAGGGGGAGCACGAGCTCGACGCCTCGATCATGGACGGGCGGGACCGCGATGCCGGCGCGGTGGCGGGCGTTACCGGCATTCGCCATCCGATCCTGCTCGCGCGCAAGGTGATGACCGACAGCCCGCATGTGATGCTGGCAGGCGAGGGGGCGGAGCAGTTCGCCGCCGAACAAGGTATCGAGACTATGCCGCCCGAATGGTTCGATACCGAGGCGCGGCGCGAGGCGCTGGAGCGGATGAAGGCGGACAAGCTCTCCGCGCTCGATGTCGATATCAAGTTCGGCACGGTCGGCGCAGTTGCGCTGGACCGGGACGGCAACTTGGCCGCGGGCACTTCGACCGGCGGGATGACCGGCAAGCGCTGGGGCCGCATCGGCGACGCGCCGATCATCGGGGCGGGCACCTATGCAGACAATCGCGCCTGCGCGGTCTCGGCGACGGGATGGGGCGAGTTTTTCATCCGCTTGGGGGTGGCGAAGGATATTTGCACGCGACTAACGTTCCGCTCGCAAATCCGCGGTGGAGCGCCGTTCGATGAAGGCGTCGAACTGACTGACGCTGAAAGCCAACAGGAAATCGACGCAGTGATCGCAGATGTTGGCCAGCTTGGAGGTGATGGTGGGGTAATCGTCCTAACGCCCGAAGGCCACGCGCTCTATGCTATGAACACCGCGGGGATGTATCGCGGACGGGCGACAAGCACCGGCGAGAGCGAGGTCGCGATCTACGCTGACGAAGAGTAGCGCGTCTGCCGTCTAGCCCGGTGGCGGGCTACCGGATCACAAGCAGCTTCCAGATAGAGCACAAAAAAGGGGACCGGATCGCTCCGGTCCCCTCTCGGTGTTTTCGCTTTGGGGCGAAAACCCTGATTACATGCCCGAACCCGGACCGTAGGTGATTTCCACGCGACGGTTCTGCAGTTCGCGGACGCCGTCGGCGGTCGGAACGCGGAGCTGGTTCTCACCGAACGCTTCGCTGGTGATCCGGCCACCCGGTACGCCGCGGCTGGTCAGATAGTCGCGAACCGAGTCGTTACGACGTTCTGCCAGACCCATGTTGTAGGCCGCCGAACCCGAGGTGTCGGTGTGACCTGCCAGCATGACCGCTGCCGTGCCGCAGTTGGTGTAAGCCGAAACCGCATTGTCGAGGATCGATGCCGCTTCCGGCGTGATCGTCGATTCGTCCCAGTTGAAGAAGACGATGTACGGACCCGTCGCACAGGGTGCTTCCGGCGGCGGGGGCGGCGGCGGAGGCGGGGGCGGCGGGGGAGGCGGCGGCGGGGGCGGCGGAGGCGGCGGCGGGGTTGCGCCACCGAAGTTGAACGCGATCGAGCCGAGCACCGAATGGGTGGTGAAATCGCCCTTCCACGCGCTGGAGCCGTTCTCGCCGCCAGCGGTGAAATCGTCGATATGATAGTAGCGATAACGCAACGCGACATCGATCGTGTCGGTAAGCGGAGCGCGCACGCCGGCGATGCCCTGCCATGCGAACTCCCAGTCGCTGCCGTCGATTACCGGAGCAGCGGCGAGCGTCAGGCGCGGGTCGAGCTTGGCGGCACCGCCGCCGACGCCGAAGAAGAACTGGACGCCATCGTCTGGACCGAAGTCCGCGAGGATGTTGCCCATGAAGCTCAGCGTGGAGACGTCGCCGTCGATAAGGCCACCGTCGAAGGTGGCACCACCGGCCTGCAAGGCGTCGAAATCGGTGTTGCGATAGGCGGCTTCGACTTCCGTGCGGAACTGGCCGAAGTCGTGACCGACGATGATCGCACCGTCGTAACCGAAGTCGTCAGGCTCCAAGGTTGCCGGGCTACCGGTATTCGGAGCGATTTCGCGAACGTCGATATCTTCCGCGATCAGCGGGCCGAAGCCGAGTTCGACATAGGTCTGTCCATCACGAGCGATGGCAGGCGTGGCGAGTGCTGTAGAGCAGATCGCCGCAACAATTATTGGCTTGCGCATAGTGAATCCCTCATCATTATTCGAACGAATAAATGCGAGAAGGAAAAGGGCCTGAAAGGAAAAGGTTCCCGTTTATTTTCAGAGTCTGGATGTTTTTCGTTCGACCCGTCGAACTTCAGAAACGACTCGCCGAAAGATTTTCGCTCGGCGGGCTTCCGTTAGCCGCGCTTCCTTGCTTGAGGGTAGCTACCGAGCAGGCGGACCTGGTTCGTCTGAAAGGCAAGCTCCTCCAGCGCGGTATCGACGCGTGGATTGCCCGGAACCCCCTCTATGTCGGCAAAAAACTGGGTGGCGGCGAAGCTGGCGCCCTTCTGGTAGCTTTCCAGCTTGGTCATGTTGACGCCGTTGGTCGCGAAACAGCCCAGCGCCTTGTAGAGCGCGGCCGGGATGTTCTTCACCTCGAAGATGAAGGTCGTCATTGCCGACGTCCCGACCAGCGTCGCGGCGTCGAGCGGTTCCTTCGCGAGCACGACGAAGCGGGTCGTGTTGTCATGCGCGTCCTCGACCTCGTCCTCGATGATCTTCAGGCCGTAGAGATCGGCCGCCAGCGGTGGGGCGAGCGCGGCGATGAACGGGTTCCCGCTTTCCGCCACGAAGGCAGCCGCGCCGGCTGTGTCGGCATGGCTGAGCCCCACGATCTCGCGTTCGGCCAAAAACTGGCGCGACTGTCCAAGCGCCTGCGGATGGCTGTAGGCCGCCTCGAACGGCCCCTCGCCCAGCGCCATGAGCGCGTGGGTGATGCGCATAAAATGCTCCGCAACGATATTGAGGCCGCTTTCGGGGAGCAGGAAGTGGATATCGGCCACGCGCCCGTGCTGCGAATTCTCGATCGGGATCATTGCGCAGCCCGCACGGCCGCTGTCGACCGCTTCCAGCGCATCTTCGAAGCTGAAACAGGGCAGCGGCAGCGCCTCGGGCGCGAACTGCATCGCCGCCTGGTGCGAATTCGATCCGGGTGCCCCGCCGAAAGCAATAGCGCGCATCGGATCACCCGCCGCAGCGGACCGCATGGAATCAACCATCTCAAGAGCTGGCTTGGCAAATTGGCGCATGGCGCAGCGTTACGGGCGGCCTACGCGCGGTTCAAGAGCTATTGCACGAAGCGCACTTGCGCCCGCCCGCTTGCTTCACTAGAGCGGCGCGCAACCATCGAACCAACAGATTTTTTCGCAGGCAAGCACGCAATGGACGACCGTTTCAATACCGCCGCCGGCTGGGTCCTTTTCGCCGGTATCGTCGCGCTCGGCAGCTCGATCGCATCGGGCATGTATTTCCATGCGGACAGCGGCGAACTGCCAGAGGGCGCGGAGCCTGGCTATTTCGTGCAGGGCGAGGAAACCGATGCGGGCGCGGATGCGGGGCCGGATCTCGGCACACTTCTGGCCAACGCCGATGCGGCTGCGGGCGAGGCGGTCTTCGCCAAATGCACCGCCTGCCATACGATCGAACAGGGCGGCGCCAATGGCATCGGCCCGAATCTATACGGCACGATGGGTAAGGCTATCGCCGGCCACGCGGGCTTCGCCTATTCCAGTGCCTTGTCCGAAAAGGGTGGCCAGTGGACTTGGGAGAACATGAACGAGTGGCTCACCAGCCCGCGCGCTTTCGCAAGCGGCACCAAGATGAGCTTTGCCGGCCTGTCCAAGCCTGAAGATCGCGCCAATGTGATGGAATATATGTCCACGTTCGGCGGTGCGCCTGCCAAGCCTGCACCCGCAGCTCCCGAAGTCGAGAGCGAAGACGTTGCAGGCGAAGCGCCAGGCGCAGGTCCGGGCGCGGTCGAAGGCGAACCCGCCGATCCCGCGCAGGCGGCTGGCGCCATGAGTGCCGATCAGCCGGTGCCTGCCGCGAACGCCGCCGGCGACAACGAAGGGGCGACCAAGGTCGACTAGGCGCCAGCTTCGTATTTGACGAGAAAAGGCCTCGCTTCGGCGGGGCCTTTCCGTTTGTGGCTTAGCCCTTGAAACCCTGAGCTATGACATACCACTCACTGGAACCCTTGCGGCTGGCGGGAGGCTTTGCATGCTTCACCGTCTTGAAGTGCTTCTTGAGCAAGGTGAGCAGGTCGTTGTCGGTCCCGCCCGCGAGGACTTTGGCAAGATAGGTCCCGCCTAGCGCGAGGTTTTCGATCGCGAACCAGGCGCCGGCTTCGACCAGGCCCATGGTGCGCAGGTGATCGGTCTGTTTGTGGCCTACGGTATTGGCGGCCATGTCGCTCATCACCAGCTCGGCCTTGCCTCCCAGTGCCTCTTCCAGCACGCGCGGCGCATCGTCGTCCATGAAGTCCATCTGGAAGATTTCGACGCCCTCGATCGGCTCCACTTCGAGCAGGTCGATGCCCACGATCAGAGCTTTGGGCTTGCGCTTGCGTACGACCTGGCTCCAGCCGCCGGGCGCGATACCGAGATCGACGACGCGGGTTACGCCATTCAGCAACCCGTATTTCTCATCCAGCTCGATCAGCTTGTAGGCCGCGCGGCTGCGATATCCTTCGGCCTTTGCTTGCTTGACGTAGGGATCGTTGAGCTGGCGCTGTAGCCAGCGGGTCGAACTCGCCGTTCGCTTCTTCGCGGTGCGAACCCGCGTTTCGCGATCCTTGCCGGAGCGGGCCATTATATTTTTCCGTTTGCGTGCGTGCCGGACATCCGTCCGGCCGGTGCCGCAAGGAAAGCGCGGATGCGCTTTCCGCACCCGAAAAAGAAACCGCCACCCGGAATGCTACTACTAATCATACATCCTGCTCCCGCATCTTCTGCATGGCCGCGCGGCTGCGTTCGCCGTCGGCATCGGCGGCGATCAGGCTGCGCAGGATGCCTTCGCGAATGCCGCGATCGGCCACGCCGAGCTGGACCGAGGGCCAGATGTCGAGGATCGATTCCAGGATCGCGCAGCCGGCGATGACGAGATTGGCGCGATCGTCGCCGATGCAGGGCAGCTGGCGGCGGTCGGCCTCGCTCATCCGCGAGAGGCGCGTGGAAATGTCGCGCATTGCCTGCGAGGGCAGGATCAGGCCGTCGACGGCGCGGCGATCGTATTGCGGCAGTTCGAGATGCAGGCTGGCAAGCGTGGTCACCGTGCCGCTCGTGCCGAGTAGGCGGATGCCGTCGCTCGAGCGCGCATGCTCGCCGATCCGCTCGGCAAAGCTGCGGAAGCTGCGGGCGACCGTCCGGCGCATTTCGCGATAGCGATCGAGCCGGCCTTCCTCGCTGCCGTCCGACGGCCCGACAGTATCGGTCAGCGAGACGACACCCCACGGCACGCTCAGCCAGTCGAGGATGCGCGGGACCGGGCCGCCCGGTTCGACCAGCACCAGCTCGGTCGAACCGCCGCCGATGTCGAAGATGATCGCCGGGCCGGTCCCGTCTTCCAGCAGGACATGGCAGCCGAGCACCGCCAGTCGCGCTTCCTCCTGCGCGGAGATGATGTCGAGGACGATGCCGGTTTCCTCTTTCACCCGCTCGATGAACTTCGGGCCATTGGCAGCGCGGCGGCAGGCCTCGGTCGCGACCGAACGTGCGAGGCGGACATTGCGGCGCCTCAGCTTTTCCGCACAGACCTGCAGGGCGGCAAGCGTCCGGTCCATTGCCTCGTCCGACAATCTTCCGCTCGCAGCGAGGCCTTCGCCGAGCCGGACCACGCGGCTGAAGGCATCGATCACGGTGAAATCCGCTCCGCTCGGCCGTGCGATCAGCAGGCGGCAGTTGTTCGTGCCAAGATCGAGCGCGGCGTACGCCTGGCGGTAGTGCGTGTTCGGTCGGGCGTTTGCGCCCGGTCCACGTCCGGCTGTGCCTTCGTGCGGCGCACGGGTGCGAGCTTCGCCTCTCGTCTGGTCGGGCCGGGCGGGGCGCTTGTAGCGAAAATCGGCTACCTTGCCGGACTTGTCGCCCCGTTTGCGTCCAGGCCCCCTTGTGATGTCCGGCGGAGGACTGTCCGCCATTATAAGGAGCTTTCTTGTTCCTCCCGCACCAACCATTGGGCGCGGGGACTTGGTGCCGATGCTAGCCGTGAAGCGCAAAGGGGGCAAGAGGCGCCGCCGGAGCGGGGTTGACCTCGGCAGACGGCGAAACTAGATGGCCCACCTCTCCCGCGCGCAGTACACGATTCTGCGCGGCCCGGTGAGCGCCGATGCCCCGTCGTCTAATGGTAAGACTACGGACTCTGACTCCGTCAATTGAGGTTCGAATCCTCACGGGGCATCCAATTTTCCGTTTTAGGAATAGTGCTCAACTAGTCTGACGAAACCTGCTGCCGATAGTGACGTAAAGTCCTCGTTTGGCAGAAAACGTCTTGTGCTCCGCAAATTCGCTCGACCAGACAAAAACTGCCCGTAAACACTTGGCTATTGGGTCAATCTGGGCAGGGAATACTGGTCATGCGTTTTACCGGCACTGAAGGTGGCGACTACATCGAGGGTACCGACGGCGACGACATTCTCGAAGGTCTCGGCGGTGATGACGACATCACGGGCTTAGGTGGCAACGACCGCATCGATGGGGGTGCGGGTAACGACAACCTCTTCGGCGACGACGGCAATGACACGATCATCGGTGGCGATGGCCATGACTATATCGACGGCGGGTTTGGCGACGATTTGCTTTATGGCGGCGCCGGCGACGATTCCATCCAGGCGAACTGGGGTAGCGATATTGTCCGCGCAGGCCTCGGCAACGACTCCATAAACTTCGATCGTTCCTATTATGGAGCAGAGGCATCTTCGAGCGTTCTTTACGGCGGCGATGGCGGTGACAGTTTCCGGATCTTTCTGGGTTACAACCAAGTAAATACCGTCGTGACCGCCTATGGAGAGGCTGGGATCGATTGGTTCAGCCTCTCCGGCGGTTTCGGCCAGGCAACGGCTCATGGCGGCGATGGCGGCGATCGCTTCGACATCTACCTGAGCGGAGCGAGCTTCACGATAAGCCTCGGCGCAGAGACCGATTATATGGTCCTGCGCCAGGTGGATTGGGGGCATGTCGCCATGGTGGTCACCGATTTCGACACCGGTGCCAACGGTGACGTACTGGTGTGGGACGAAATTCCCCATCAGATGACCGGCATGCCTTATGGCAGCAATCCGTTCTCGACCGGCCATGCGCGCTTGCTCCAGAACGGAACCGACACATTATTGCAGATCGACCGGGACGGTTCGGGCACCGGCTATGATTTCGAAACGCTGATCCGGTTCGAGAACACCCAGGCGAGCACCTTCAACGAGGCCAATGTCGGCTTCGACACCAGCGGCGAGCCGCCCGTCGGCGAGACCATCAACGGAACGGACAACGCCGACTACCTGGTTGGCACTGCCGGGGGCGATACGATCTACGGCCGCGGCGGAAACGACGATATATACGGCTTCCTGGGCGATGACATTGTCTATGGCGGCGCGGGCATCGACTCGATCACCAGCAGCGCCGGCAACGACCGGTCCTATGGCGAGGATGGGGACGATTACCTCTTCGCCTATCGCGACGAAGGAATGGGCACCAGCCAGGACCGCATCCTGCTCGACGGCGGCAACGGCAACGACCTTCTATTCTTCAACATCCGCGATACGCAGTTCGCCGGTACGCTGACCGCTATCGGCGGCGCAGGGGACGATCTGATCGGAGCGAGCGGGGAAGCGGGCAATGTCGTCGTTCGCGCCGGTGCCGGCAATGACGAGGTTAATGTCGAAACCTACGGCATGCAGTGGGACATACGGCTCGGCGATGGGCAGGATATCGTCCGCATCTTCGGCGGGTATTCCTATTACGACTACAACCAGACGCTCGGCGAAGCGAGCAGCATCACGATCGGCGATTTCCAGACGGGGGAAAACGGCGACGAGATTGTTCTGAGCGACTCGCTCATCGAGACTCTGACGGGCTGGTACGACGACGGCGGGAATCCGTTCGCGGGTGGCTACCTGCAGATGATCCAGTACGGCAGCGACGTGCTGCTGCAGTACCGCCATACGTCCGGGTATTACGTGACGATGGTCACCTTCCAGGACACGGCCCTGACCGATTTCGTCTACAGCAATCTCGGCTACAATTACGACGGCACGCCCGGTCCGGGGATTACCTGGTACGGCAGCCAGTATGACGATTATTACCAAGGTACCGAAGGCGGCGACACACTCTACGGCCTTGGACAAAACGATACCGTTTATGGCTTGGCCGGCGACGACAGCATTTACGGTGGCGACGGGAACGACTGGCTGGACGGCAATGGCGGATCAAACGACTTGTTTGGGGGGAACGGCAACGACACCTTGTCCAGCACAGGGGTGAACGACCGGCTTTACGGCGGTGAGGGCGACGACCAGCTGACCCTCAGCCGGTATGACACCGATCCGGTCGGCAGGGTGCTTATGCAGGGCGGCAACGGGAACGACGGCTTCGGCGGCCAGATTTACAACGCGACCCGGGTCGACGCCATCGGTGGCGCAGGGCGCGACGCCTTCTATTTTAACGGCAATGAAGGCTCGGTCGTCATCCGGGCGGGTCTCGACGACGATACCGTCTGGCTGACATTCAACGGCCTGGCGATGGATGTGGCGTTGGGGAGCGGACGCGACACCTTGCGGTTCGATCCCTATGCCCTGACACCGTCGGGCGATCTCGACATAGTCATCCGCGATTTCGACACCGGCGCAGGTGGCGATTTGATGCAGATCGACGAGCTGGTCTATCTCGGTATCTACCGGGGGCAGAACCCTTTCCTCACCCAAGACATGCGTTTCTGGCAGGACGGTTCGGACGCCCTATTGCAGGTGCGCGACTATAGCGGCGAGTGGGTCACCGTCGCGACGTTCCAGGATCATGACATCTCGGACTTCGCCAACGGCTGGTCGGTCAATTACAATCCCGGCACTGAGTCGCTCACTGGCGGTGCGGGCGACGACCTGCTGCGTGGATCGTGGGGTTCCAACACCCTTCGCGGCGGCGCGGGTAACGATACGCTTCGCGGACTTGCAGGGGACGACTTCCTCTACGGAGAGAACGGCACGGATCGAATGTACGGCGGCGAAGGCGACGATCACATGCGCGGCGGCTATGGCGGCGATACGCTGGTAGGCGGCGCGGGCGCAGACGAAATCTTCGGTGACGGCGGCGACGACGCTATCGACGGCGGCGACGGCGACGATGCGCTGTTCGGCGGAGACGGGGCCGACACCATTTCCGGCGGACGCAACAACGATGTCATCGACGGCGGTGCCGACGACGACCAGCTGTACGGCGGCATGGGCATGGACACGCTCACCGGCGGGCAGGGTAACGACCTTTTGAATGGTGGCAGCGGCAACGACCTGCTCTACGGCCGTGCTGGCAACGATCGCCTGTTCGGCGGCGCGGGTGACGACTGGCTGGAAGGAAACGGCGGAGCCGACACGTTGAACGGCGAGGCTGGCGCCGACACCCTGATCGGCGGTGACGGCAACGATACGCTGAATGGCGGAGGCGGAAACGACAGTCTTTCCGGTGACGCCGGGCGCGACCTTCTGGTGGGCGGCTACGGAGCAGACGTGCTTTCCGGCGGCGATGATGACGACGTACTTCGCGGCGGCGGCCAAGACGACATGCTGCAGGGCGATGGCGGTGACGATCAGCTGTTCGGCGACGACGGCGCCGACCAGCTCGATGGCGGGTCCGGGGCCGATTACCTCAGCGGCGGCACCGGAAGCGACCTGCTTTATGGCGGTATCGGCAACGATCGGCTCATCGGCGGTCTTGGCGACGACGGCATGGACGGCGGTGACGGGGACGACATCCTCGATGGCGGGGCAGGCAACGATATACTTCTGGGCGAAGGCGGCAACGATCACCTGACGGGCGGTGCAGGCTTCGATCTGCTGTTCGGCGGTTCTGGCAGCGACACGTTGGTGGGCGGGGCCGATCACGACGAGCTTTACGGAGAAGCGGGCGCAGACCGTCTCTTCGGCGACGATGGCGACGACATTCTGTTCGGCGGAGATGGGGACGACCGTCTGGAAGGCGGTGCGGGCCTCGACCTGCTGTTCGGCGGCGATGGCGCCGATATGCTGACCGGGGGAGGCGGGACCGACGTCTTCATCTTCGATAGCCACCTTGGCGCAGGCAATGTCGATACCATCACCGACTTCGCGGTAGGCACCGATGGCATCATCCTCAATCTCGGCATCTTCTCCGGAATAGGTTCGGAAGGCGTGCTTGATGCCGCGGCGTTCCGCGCCGGAACCAGTGCAAGCACGGCCAGCCAGCGGATCATCTACGACAGTTCTACCGGCAACATCTGGTACGATGCCGACGGCAGCGGCGCACAGGCCAAGGTGCTGTTCGCCAAGGTCGATGCCGGCACGCAGCTGACCGCGTCGAGCTTCGAAGCCTACGACTTCCAGCAATTTTCGGCCTCGAACCCCTTGGCTGACAAGGTTTCCGGAATGGCCGCTGCCGATAGCCTGGCGGATGCACTCACGGGTGCCGACGTGATCTACTGGTAAGGGTAGACGCGGCAGCACCTGGCGTTCGCCAGCAACTGATCTGCCGGATGGCTGGAGCGAGTGGCGCTAATTCGGCGCCTTCATTCTACTACCATCCGGTATCGAAGAGTGAAGCTGGGATGCGCTGTTCCGTCGGATGCCCGCAGCGTCCCGGCCGGTGAAAAGCGAATCGCTGTAACGGCAGGATCCTGCGGCCCGGCAGGCGCGTATCCGAAGGGGTTCCCGCCAGACTGGTTGGAATAGGCGACATTGCTGCCGCTATTGAAAGTCAGCCCGCTGGCAATCGGCCCATCAGTGAATACCGGCGTAAAGGTTGTCAGCCATGCCATCGCCTCGTCGGGTCTGTCGAAAAGGCGCAGGGTCGAGGCGTCCGTAGGGGCGTCACCCGTGTTCGTCACGGTAACCGTATATTCGATAATGGCGCCGGGTATCGCCATCGGGGCGGAACTGTCTCCCGAAGACGACACCACTCGCGATGCTTTGCCAACCGTAAGGATCGCGGCCGGTGCGTTGCGCGTATTGGTGATTGTACAGACAATGATATCACCGAGTTTGGGAATGACCGTTCCTGTCGATCCCCCTGACGGCAGACTGGTTGTCGAAGACCCGTTACGGTTCACGCATGCAAGGCGGGGCGCGTACCTTGAAAGGATTGTCGTTCCACTTGCGGTTTCGGTAAATCGATAAGTGCTCCCGGCCGTGGCGGACAAAAGGCCCGACGTCGAAGGGCTTACGGTCGCGCCGGTCCCGGTAGTTGTAAACGCCGCCACCTGCGCGTTCGCGGTGTCGTCGCGAATCGTCAGCGTGAACTGATCGGTCGTGAAGATACGGCCGGCGGATGCTATGGCTGTGCGAAGCTCGACGCGCGGGTAAGGCGTGTTGGTGAAGATGCAATCGACGAAATCGCCGAATTGCAAGGTCCCGAAATTGTAGCTGGTCGTAACGACATTTCGGGGCATGACGGTGGTGGAGGCGGTATTCGCATTGGTACAGGTAAGCGAGCCCCGATAATCGGCTAAGTTACTGGAGCTTCCCGGGAGCATCTCTTCGCGAAGGACGAGAGGCACGCCTGACGTCGACGAGAAAACGGCTGCGGGGAAGGGGCCGCGATCGGTTCCGCTCGTCTGGCCTTGCGCATAAACGGTAGCACCGCTGGTGGAACGGATCGAGAAACGGAACTGGTCGCTATCTGCGATACGAGGACCCTCGATCTGTTTGCTTAGTGTGATCGACGCAAAACGGATTGCGAGCATGACGCCCTGAAGTCCTGCACCCTGCATGGTGACCGTGGCTGATGTCGGGTTGAGCGAGCTGACGATAAACGCGCCGACATTGCCTGATTGGCCGCCCCCCGCCGCACGGAACGTGGTCGTGCCCACACCGGTCGTGACCGGATATTGCATACCGCTGATCGGTGCCACGCGGTCCAGGATCTGCCAGGCACCGCCATTGGTCGTGTATTGCTGATACTCGGAATTGTCGGTCGACTCCGCATCGGCGACCACGAAAGCGTACTGACTTGCCTGAGCAACTCCAGCTGGCGGAATGACGGTGATGTTGGTTATGTTGAGCGTGGTAAGTGATCCTGCCGCACCTTGATAGAGGATCGGGCGGCCCGGAATGTTGAGGAAGCTGCTGTTGCCCACTGCCGCGCCCGTCCAGCTGGGTGCGGTGGCGCTGAAGAGCGCGGTCCCCGCCGTAGTCGGCGTATTCGTAACTCGCAGGCGGAACGTCAGCCGCGATCCGTCGGGCAAGTTGTAACTGAGCGATTGTCCGGTGGCGGAACGGGCAATCGTATCGTTGTAGATGTTCATGTTGAGCCAGCAATACGTCTCCCATGACGATGGAGCCGCGCCCCGGGCCCCTGCTCGTGAACAGTCTTGCGCCATTGCTGTTTGCGATTGGAAAAGCACCAGCAGGCCGCAGGTGAGCAGCAGGACTCGTAGAACGAGTGGCAAGCAACTGGTCGGTATTCTCGTCACTGGCCGCTCGATACGACAACACGTTTAAATGATGGTAAACGCCGCGTTCACTATCCGCCCTCGCACTGGCCTTGCGCCAGGGCCGCGCAGGGTTTAGACCATTTCCGATCCCCGGGGAGCCATGAGGCTGAGAGGGCGGTTGAAGTCCGCCGACCCGTCGAACCTGAACCGATTAGCATCGGCGGAGGGAGTGGGCGGCGCGATAAATCCGCTCTTCTTCCGTCATGAGGAGAGAAGCGCATGGCCGACATCAATTCCAAATTCGACATCGGAGTGACCACCGGCCCGATCCGCGGCAGCCGCAAGGTCCATGTCGGTGCGAAGAGCGGCAGCGGCGTGCGCGTCGCCATGCGCGAGATCGATCTCGAGGGCGGCGAACCCAGCGTGCGCGTCTACGACACCAGCGGCCCCTACACCGATCCCGATGCCACGATCGACATCCGCAAGGGCCTCGAACAGAAGCGCCGCGAGTGGATCATGGCGCGCGGCGATGTCGAGGAATACGATGCGCGCGAAGTGAAGCCCGAAGATAACGGCCAGCTCGGCCCCGACCGTTCGGGCGGCGTACCCGGCTTCCCCAATGTCGCGAAGAAGGTGTTGCGCGCCAAACCCGGCATGAACGTCAGCCAGATGCACTATGCCCGCCGCGGGATCATCACGCCCGAGATGGAATATGTGGCCGAGCGGGAGAACCTCGGCCGCGAGATGCTGCGCGAGGAAGCCGCCCGCCTCACCGCGCGCAACGATGGCCAACCCTGGGGCGCCGAGCTGCCCGATTACGTCACGCCCGAATTCGTCCGCGACGAGGTGGCACGCGGCCGCGCGATCATCCCTTCGAACATCAACCACCCCGAAACCGAGCCCATGGCGATCGGGCGCAATTTCCTCGTCAAGATCAACGCCAATATCGGCAATTCCGCCGTCGCCTCCGACGTCGCAAACGAGGTCGACAAGATGGTCTGGTCGATCCGCTGGGGCGCGGACACGGTGATGGACCTCTCGACGGGCCGCAACATCCACGACACGCGCGAATGGATCATCCGCAACGCGCCCGTCCCCATCGGCACCGTGCCGATCTACCAGGCGCTGGAAAAGGTCGGCGGCATTGCCGAGGACCTCACTTGGGAAATCTTCCGCGACACGCTGATCGAGCAGGCCGAACAGGGCGTCGACTATTTTACCATCCACGCCGGCGTGCGCCTGCCCTATGTCCCGATGACCGCCAAGCGCGTCACCGGCATCGTCAGCCGCGGCGGTTCGATCATGGCGAAATGGTGCCTCGCGCATCATAAAGAGAGCTTCCTCTACGAACGCTTCGACGAGATCACCGAGATCATGAAGGCCTATGACATCGCCTATTCGCTGGGCGACGGCCTGCGCCCCGGCTCGATCGCCGACGCCAATGACGAAGCCCAGTTCGCCGAACTCTACACGCTGGGCGAACTGACCAGGCGCGCCTGGGAGCAGGACGTGCAGGTGATGATCGAAGGCCCCGGCCACGTGCCGATGCACAAGATCAAGGAGAACATGGACAAGCAGCTGGAGGCCTGCGGCGAAGCGCCCTTCTACACGCTCGGGCCTTTGGTCACCGATATCGCGCCGGGTTACGACCACATCACCAGCGGCATCGGCGCGGCGCAGATCGGCTGGTACGGCACCGCCATGCTCTGCTACGTCACGCCCAAGGAACACCTCGGCCTGCCCGACCGCGACGATGTGAAGGTGGGCGTGGTGACCTACAAGCTCGCCGCCCACGCCGCCGACCTCGCCAAGGGGCACCCCGCTGCCAAGGTCCGCGACGACGCGCTCTCGAAAGCCCGCTTCGAATTCCGCTGGCGCGACCAGTTCAACCTCAGCCTCGACCCCGACACGGCCGAGCAATATCACGACCAGACCCTCCCCGCAGAAGGCGCCAAGACCGCCCATTTCTGCTCCATGTGCGGCCCCAAATTCTGCTCGATGAAGATCACGCAGGAAGTGCGCGACTTCGCCGCCAAGCAGAACTCGGACAGCTACCTCGCGAGTGAGAACATCAAGCGCGAGACCTCAGCCGAAGAGGTCGAGGAAGCGCGCGAGGGGATGGAGGAGATGAGCAAAGTTTACCGCGAAAGGGGCGAAAAATTGTATTTGCCCGAAAGCTGATCTCAATCTTAAGGAACGTCTGGACGAGCTTGCGACCGGCCATTCGATCTGCTGTCCATCACGAGGCCGACCGCCATTACAAGCAGGGACGGGAAGGACATGGCTGTGCTTGCGAAGAAGAGGATATTCGCCTCCGCAGGCGGCAGTGCAAATGCCAGTAGGCCGAGGATCACGGCGGCCCAAAGGATGCCCGCAAACCAAAGCGGCCAATACCGCGACGACTTCACGGCATAATAGGTGACGCCGACGGCGAGAAGCGTGTCGATGATGCGCACGAGGACCCGTCGCTCGTATTCACCGAAGAAACCGGTCAGTGATGTTGCGACGATCGCAGCCGTAACGATGAGCATCATCTTGTGATCGTCGCGATCGCCCAATTGCCAGACCAGGCCGATCAGGCCGAAAAAGACAATGTAGAAACCGATCGCGACGATAGTCATGGTTCAGGCGTCCTGTGTGGCCGTGGATGGGTGTGCCTGGAAGCCGAAATTTCCATCCGGGCATCCGAAAGATACCGCTTCGAGATTGGACGCTTTCTGTATCTTGATCATTTCAAGCGTGGCGGAACCGAGCCGCTGACGCCCGGCAATCAGCATCGACAGACCTTCGCCGAGTTCGGACAGCGCAGCCTGCGGCGCGTTGACTGGAAGGCTGGAGGAATTGCTGGCTTCCACGATGCTTGCGCATAGGTTGGCCGCCGAAATCAGTGCCTTGTCGATCATGGCTATGGATTGCTGGGTTTCGCCGGCCACTACTCGACCGGATGTTTCTTCGATCTTGAACATGTTTTCTCCTTCTACTCCAAAGCTTCAGGCTCTGGGGGGGCAAGAAAACCATCGCATTGCCTATTCTGCCATCGCCGATAGCGCCAAAACGGACAGAATGATCGCGTTGACGACGACGAGAACGATCAGGGTGATCCTCGTAATCCAGATCAACCGTTGGGCCGGACCGTCGGTATTCCTACGTCCACCCGGGGGAGGTAAAAACGCGTTACGGCGCGTTCTCCGGACTTGGTGTTCAGTCGGCGGCTTCGGCGCGATGAGATAATTCTCAGTCGCTGGGCCCTTCAGAACGATGGAAGAGCTCTCAGCGATATTTGTCTGCGCGCTTTCGAGCTCCTGAATTTTTCGGACGGCCGCTGCCCGATTGCCGACATCGAGAGCATCCATCACGGCGAAGATATGGGCCTCGACCGTCCGATGGGAAATGCCCAATTTTCTGCCAATTTCCTTGGACGACATTCCCTCGCCAACCATTTCGATACATTCGAGTTGGCGGGGCGTAATATGTACGCGGGATAATGTCTCGTTCGGCAGTTTCAAAATCGCTCCAAATCGGATGAGATTTAACGAGCGGGAATGGTCAAAGTAATTTCTACAAAGATTAAAGGAGATTACTAGCTATAGCTTAGGCTTCCAGCTTTCTAATCAAATACGGTAAAATTACGGTGACCCATAAAATGTATGGCGGATAAATAATCCACATTTGATTTCCGGCGCTATCCTTTTCGATACGAGACACTATCCTTTTTGTTCCGGGACCAGTCTTTCGACAAGTGTCCTGAGCTCGCTTGGTGTGGTGTGGCCGGCGACGATCTCGTGATAGCCGATGCCCGCCTTGCGAGTTTCTGTTGTCCTACCGCTTCGCTGCTTGAGGACGGGCTTCCTTCTTCACCGCATTGCGCGCGGCGGCTATACGCGCAACATGGATGCCGACTTGAAATCGCGCTTGATGTCGGCGCTGTTCGACAAGCCCCTCGTCACCAATACCTTCCGCGGTACGCTTGTAGAGGCAATCTTGGCGCAGGTTCTGGAACCCGAATGGCGGTGGTGCTCTGCCGATTTGGCTTCGCACGATTTCGAGAATGGCGCTGGAGTAAGACTCGAAGTGAAGCAGTCGGCCGCTTTACAGAGTTGGCACGAACCCAGCCTCCGCCCCAATCGCGGTCGCTTCGATATCGAGGCGCGGACAGGCCGCTACGAAGGCTTGCACTGGATCGATGAGCCGGGCCGTGCGGCGCAGATCTATGTCTTCGGCTGGCACGGTGTGGCCGATCCGCAGCGTGCAGATCATCGCGAGCCTGCCCAATGGCAATTCCATGCCGTGAGGGCTGCCGACTTGTCCGATCAGAAAACAATCGCACTATCGCGTGTCGGAGCGATGGCGGAGCCGTGTGCGATCGGCGAAATCGCTGAAAGGGTCAGGGCGCTCGCGGCCTGAAAAGGGGGTCTTTCCTACTCCGCCCGAACCTGTTGTCATGCGGTCCATGTTCACGCTCCGCCCCTCCCAAGACCGTCCGCCGAGCGCCTGCACACCCCCTCAAACTTTTTTGCCCCAGGACTGTGGTCCATGCGGTCCATGTGATGGGACTGGCAGGAGGCAAGTCCTGCAATCGTCCTACACGCCGCTCAGGCCCTGGCGAGCTTCACCAGCACTCGGTCCAGCGCCTGCAGGAAGTTGGACCGGTCCGCCTTGCCGAACGGGGGCGGGCCACCTCCGGCCGTGCCGAGGGGACCGTCCATCCCGGCGCGCAGGTCTTCCATGATCGCGCGGGTGGCGATCGCGCTGCCGATGCTGGCGGCATCGAAGGGCTTGCCGTCGTGGCGCAGCACCGTCGCGCCCGCCTTTAGGCAGCGTTCGGCCAGCAGGATGTCGGCGGTGATGACCACGGTGCTTGGGGATGCGTTCTCCGCGATCCAGTCGTCTGCCGCGTCGTATTTTGGTCCATTCGGGCCGTCGGAGACCACCACCCGCTTCACCCGCTCGCTCACCGGCACGCGGAAGGGACTGTTGCTGACCACGCGGACATGGGCCTTGTGACGCTCCGCCACGCGGTAGATCTCCTCCTTCACCGGGCAGGCATCTGCATCGACCAGGATCGCGGGCGTGAGGGGCATGGGCGCAGGCATGGCCGATCCCCTAGCCGAGTGGCGCGATGCCGGTAAATGGCGGCTGGACACCAAAAGCCCCGCCGCGCCATGTGGCGGGCGGGGGTCCGATGGTCCATCGTGGCCGGATCAGGCGGCTTCGGTCTCCTTCGCGCGGAGGTTGGCGCAGCGTTCGGCGAGGTCGGTCATCTTCTCGTCCGCCTCGTAGCAATTGGCGGTCAGCTCATCGAGCTTGGCCACATGGTCGTTCTTGCCCAGCGCCTCGGCATAGGCCTTGGCCGTGCCGAAGCCGCAGATGCCGTAGTGGCTCATGCGCTGGTATTGCGAGATCAGCACCACGTCGCGCACGTCGCCATCGTCAAAATCGGCTTCGAGCACGTGCTTAGTGGCTTCCTTGACGAGGCCTTCCATGCCCTTGCAATGCTCCTTCTCGGAGATGCCGCAGTCGGAGAGCAGCTCCTTCACCGTCGCGGTGCTGTCGGCAATGCCGTCGGCGGATTTCCTGAGCTTGTCGGCGAGCGAGCTGTCGTCGGTGGCATCGGCCATCTTGCGGACGATTGTCTCCATCTGCTCGTTCGCGGACCAGTTGTCCTGCAGTTCGTGGGTGTAGCAATCGGTGAGATTCTTGGGGGCTGACATGGTTGGGTTCCTTGTAAGGGCGGGGCAGCAGTGTGCGCCTTGCCGTGATGCTGCACCGACGGGTGAGGGCGCGCGCGCGTTCCGTCCATCCGGCTCATATGCGCGCAGGCGGTAGCTGGGCGGGGCGAGGGGAGCACGCTCTCCCTTCGTCGCCGTGCACCTATCGACAAGCGGGCAAACTCCCGCCACTCTCCCGGCAAGATCCGCCGCTGCGAGAAGGGGAGCGCCATGGCCGATACCGAACCCGCCGCCATACTGGACGACAAGCGCGAGCGACGGCGATTGCCGGTCGTCGGCCTGGTCCTGACCGCGCTCTATCTGGCGGGGCTGGTGATCTATCTGACGGTGCAGGGGCAGAACCCGGCGGACTTGCGCCTCAACGAGCTGGGCGATTTCCTCGGCGGGGTGTCCAGCCCGCTGGCCTTCCTGTGGCTGGTGCTCGGCTTCTTCCAGCAGAGCCGCGAGATCCGTTTGTCGAACCAGGCGCTGCATCTGCAGGCGGCGGAAATGAAGCGCTCGGTCGACGAACACCGCCGCATCGCGGAAGGGAACAGGGAGAGTGGAAATGGCTGATGCAACCGAAACCAACCGCGCGCTGATCGAGAAAGCTTTCGAAGGTCTGCGCCACGGCGATCCGTCGCACTTCCTTCCGCTGTTCGCGGAGGAAATCGAGTGGCGGGTCATGGGCTCTTCCGCCTGGTCGAAACATGCCAAGGGCCTCCCTGCAGTGGAGCGCGACCTCGTCGGCCCGCTGTTCGCGCGCTTCGCCGGACCCTATCTCAATATCCCCGAACTGATCCTCGCCGATGGCGATCACGTGGTGGTGCTGGCCAAGGGCGATGCGGAAACGGTGGAGGGTCTGCGCTACGACAACGACTACGCCTTCGTGTTCAGGCTAGCGGACGGCAAAATCGTCGAGGTGCGTGAGTATATGGACACGATCCTGGCAGACGCGGCTTTGGGGCGGTAGGATCGAAGGCAGCCAAGGAGAGGCGCGATGGAGTTCTGGCCAATCGTCTTCTGGGCGGCCGCAGCCTATAACGCCGTGATCGGCGCGGGCAGCCTGTTGCAGTCCGGCGCTCCGCGCGAGGGCAGGGTCATCGGCCTGCTCGTGGTGGCGTTCGGCGTGGTCTATGCCATCGTCGCGCTCGACCCGGTGCGCTTCGGGCCGATGCTGTGGGCAGGCGTGCTGGGTAAGGCGGGTGTCGTCGCGCTGATGGCTCCGGCGCTGCGGGAGCTGGAAACGCCGAAAGCGCTCGGCTGGATATTGGTGGGCGATGCCGTGTTCGGCGTGCTATTCCTCGCCTTCCTGCTCGGCATGGGATGAGGTGGCGACGGGTGCCGCCTCGCCTCATAGTCCGTCGAAATCGATATCGACCACGCGTCCGCGGCGATCGATCATGCATTCGAACTCGCCGCTGTCGCCGTCGTCGTAATCGTAATCGTTCCAGCCGTCGCGCTCGTAATGTCCGGCGATGCGGATGTCGCCTTCGACCTTGAGCAGCCGGCCGTCGCGGTCGACATCTTCGATTTGAGTCACATTGGCCGGTCCCCAGCGGCGGGCTTCGTTCTCGGCGACATAGACGCAGCGTTCGATCAGCTCGCGGCTGTACTGCATGCGGTGCTCGCCATCGTAATAGCGGCCTTCGTAGCCGCGGTCGTAGTAGTAATCGTCCCCATATCGGCGGTCGCGGTACCGATCATCGTCGTCATCCCCGCCGAGGATCGCGGCGAGCCCGCCGATGATGACGGCCCCGGCGATTACCTCTTCGGTGCCGATGTCGCCACCGTCGTCGTCGCCATCGAGATCGAAATCCTGGGCTGCGAGCGGTGCCGTGAAGAGAGCACTTGCGGCGATTGCGGCGGTGAGGGGAGCGAGGCGTATGGTCATGGGTCAGATCTTCCCAACCGGCGTCGACCGGTCTGCGAGTGTTGAAATGCTTATAGAAAATCAATGAGTGGTGGCGTGCGGCGTTCCGAACAGGGAGCGATTTGTCGCGGTCCAGGCACAGCGAAAAATGAATTTGCTCTGGAAACCTGCAGGCCGAGACCCATTTCTAACTATGAGAGAAACAATCGAGAGGAGCGATCCCGATGCAGGTCCAGTTCAATTCCGACAGCAGCGTTATGGGAACCGAAAACGTCGCCGAACGAATCGAGGCGAGCGTGCGCGACAAGCTGGCGCGCTTCGACGAGCGCCTGACCCGGATCGAAATTCACGTGCGCGACGAAAACGGCGCCAAGCATGGTGCCGACGACAAGGCCTGCACGATCGAGGCGCGCCCGCGCGGCGGCAAGCCGGTCGGCGTGACAGCCAAGGCCAGCAAGGTAGACGATGCTGCGCGCATGGCGGCAAATACGCTCGCCCAGCGGCTCGAGCGCCACTTCGGCAAGGAAGGCCGCCACGGCCACGACCCGCGCCCCGATAAGGTCATGTGAGCACGGGTCGACCGAGGTTCCGCGCAAGTGCTCAGGGCGTAAGTTCGCCCTGGTCGCGGCCTTCCCACCACGCGATCCGGTCGGGCGATACTTCGATCAGCACCAAGCCATCGGTGTCGAGACCGTTTTCGAACCACTTCTCGAGATCCTTGACCCAATGCTTTTCCAGCGTTGCACGGTCGCGATGGAGCTTGCCGGTCCCTTGGACGGCGCAATAGAATTCGCCGCTGGAATAGGTCGCGCCGCACTGGTCCGAACGCTTGAGGTCGTCGTCGATTCGGCCATCGTCCGTCGCAAAATGGTAGGTGGTTCCGTCCTCGGCGCTGACGTCCTTATTGTTCGACATCGGTCGAGCGGCGATTGCGCCTTCGGCACCGGTTTTGGTGACGAGCATGGCGATGTCGATCGACTTCAGCTTGGCGGCGATATCGGAAATGGTGCGGTCAGGCATAGGCTTTTCCTCGTGTTGAGAGCAGGTCAATCATGAACGAGCGAATCCATCCGAAGTGCCAGAGGCGTGAGGGGGGCTCATTGAGATCAACTCGTGACCGTCTCGACCTTGGTTATGCCTCGTTTCGTCTCAGCTTCGCGCCGATTGGACACAATTTCGCCCAAATCGGAAACATCCAGCTGGGTTTGTCGTTCGTATCTTGAAGCGGCGGCTGGAAGAGCCTGTCGCCGACACGCTCACTCTCTTCAAAAAAGGGTTAGATATGAACAAGCTTACAATCGCGCTCGCCTCGGCTGCCTCGCTGGCTATTGCCGCCTGTGCAGAACCGGTCGAAGAAACGCCGACGACCGACGACACCGCCGCTGCCGACCAGATGGCGAATGACACCGCCGAGACCGGCACCATCGTGGAAGTCGCGCAGGGCGACGAACAGTTCTCGACGCTAGTCAGCGCTGTGACGGCTGCCGAACTCGGCGATACGCTCTCGGGTGACGGTCCTTACACCGTTTTCGCACCGACCAACGACGCTTTCGGAAAGATCCCTGAGGCGACCCTGACCGAGCTGACCACGAACGATACGGAGACGCTCGGCAACATCCTCACCTACCACGTGGTGGAAGGCAATGTTGATGCGGCTACGCTGACGCAGGCGATTTCCGATGCGGGTGAAGATGGCTATACGATCAATACCGTCAATGGCGGCACGCTCACTGCCAATGTCGTCGACGGCAATGTCGTCCTGACCGATGCTGCCGGTGGCACGTCGACCGTGACGGCAACCGATGTTGCTGCATCGAATGGCGTGATCCACGTCATCGATACCGTGCTTATGCCGCAGTAAGCGCTCGATAATTCGCATAGAAAAGGGCGACCTTAGAGGTCGCCCTTTTTGTTTTCCGGAATATCGATGGACACCGGTTCGGGCGTATCTTCGATCGGCTCCACCTCGAGGGTGCCGGCGAGTGGCTCGACGATGACGGCACCAGCGGTCGTCGAACGTCGTGTCGGCGAGGGGGCGCGAAGCTTGCGTTGCTCGATCGGCTCACGCCTTACTGCAGGACCAGACGCCAGCGCATCGACTTCGGCTTCGTCGAAGAAGTTCTCGTAGTCGGCATCGAGACGGGTCGTATCGCCTTGGTCGAACCACTCCAGGCGTTGATCCCGCAGCCGTCCATGAAAGGCTAGCTCCGCCACTGGGATCGTACCCTCGGGCGTCACGAGAGGATAGTGATCAGGGGTGTTCCGGCTCGCCGTTCTCGAAACCTCGGGTGCAGGCGTTTGCGGAAGGGCGAACTCGTGACCACGCTTTTGCAACATCGGCGTTTCGCCGATGGCTTCACCGGTCAGCATGCCGCCGAGCACCACGCCGAGGAGGGCAACGGCGAAGCCTGTGCGGGCAAGATTGATGTTGGGACCGCTTGTCATGGTTCTGCTGAAGGAATGAGCGGACCGTGCGCCCGGTTCCGCGGCCCTCTTTACGAGCATCGCCCACCCTCGGCATTCACACCGCTTTAACCGATGCATTGAACCGGTCTGCAATGGTTCAGCGGCTAGGTTAACAGCGTGGTGACACTTTGCGCGTATGCACTGCGCGAAACCTCCGGAAAGCCGGAAGCGAGAGACGAGTGATGCATGACCTGCAACTGACATTTGCGACCGCCAAGGGCGAGGACGCCTGGGAAAGCGACCTGCGGCGCCTGTTCGAGGCGGGCAGTCTCGACGACATCCACGGCATCCTCCAACCGGCGATCGAGCAGCTCGAAAGCGAATTCGGGCGCATGTGCCTGCGTACGACGCCCGAAGGCGTGACCATCGCCGGATGGCCGGAACTGGTCGAAGCCATTCAGGACCACGAGGGCGAAACGATCACCGGCGTCACGCTGGCGGTGGCAAACGAGGCTGACCGGGCCTTCGAGAAGGGGCAACTCCATCACCCGTTCATGATGCTCGGCCTCTACACGGACGAGGCGTTCGGATTCAGCACGGCGCGCGAGGCGGACCTGTTTGCCCAGATGCAGGCGGAAGACGGCCCCGCCTGGGCCGGATATGACGAGGACATCGAAGTCTATCTCGACATCGACGGACTGGACGAGCTCAACACGGCACTGCTGCATCACAAGCAGCGCCACTTCTTCCGCGATGGTGCGCCCGAAGATGCGCCGTTGCGCTATGTCGAATATGTGCTCGGCTGCTGGTGGCGCGCGCTTCTGTTCCAGCAAGCGGTTGCCAGCGAATGCACCATCCACGGCCTGCCAGGCGGTATTCCGGTGCTCGCCGGAACGGTGGAGATGCGGCCTGAAATCGTGATGGTCCACGGCATAGGTGCGCGGACGGTCGAGCCGCAGCGCAAGACCGAGGCGAGCGAATGCGCCCCGATCCTCGCCGCCGACTTCATTCAGGTTCGACCCGTCGAGGAAGAAAAGAAGCCGACCGGCTCAGACCTGCGCCGCCGGGTCCTCGAAACCGGCCAAGAAGAAGAGGAAGAGCCCAAGCGCGGGCTGCTTTCGCGCATCTTTGGCCGCTGACGTGCGGACCCTGCCGCTGGACAGCACGTAATCCCTCGCTAGTCTTCTCGCCTACCACGTCGGTAGATTGGGAATAGCGATACCATGCCCAGCCTGCGAGCACGCCTCGTCAATCTTGCCTTGCCGCTCCTCGGCATCAAGCGGTTCTTTTCCGAGCCGGACAAGCTCGAGGACCGCATCGCGGCCTTACGGCGCAAGCCGACGGTCATGCCGCGTGACGCGCTTCGCAAGCAATTCGATATTGTCGAGGACGACAGACGAGGTTTCAAAGTCGTCACGATGACCCCGCGGGGGGTCGATGCAGCTAGCGCGCCAAATCTCCTCTACCTTCATGGCGGCGGCTACGTGATGGACATCGCCGCCGTCCATTGGGACAGTATCGCGCGGCTCTGCCGCGATCTCGGCGCGTCTGCCACGGTCCCGCTCTATCCGCTCGCGCCCGAGCACAAGGCAGCCGATGTGCTGGATGCCATGCGAGCACTTTACGGCGATGTCGCTGCGAAACACGGCGCGGATAGGCTAACCGTCATGGGTGACAGCGCAGGTGGCGGCATGGCGCTGGCGCTCGCGCAGATGATCCGGGAGGATGGCGGCGAATTACCTGGCTCGCTCGTCCTGTTCTCGCCCTGGCTCGATGCCACCGCGGATGCGCCGGGGCAGCGCGATATCGAGCCGCGTGACAGGATGTTGGCGGTTTCGGGCCTTCAAGCATGCGGTGCTATGTATCGCGGTGAACTTGCGCCGGACGACCCCAAGGTCAGCCCCCTGTTCGGACCGCTGAAAGGACTGCCTCCGACTGCAATCTTTTCGGGCACGAGCGACATCCTGCTGGTCGATGGTCGCCGGCTCGATGAGAAACTGACAGCTTTCGGCTCTCGCTCGCATATCTATCGCGAATATCCGGGCATGTTCCACGTCTGGATGTTGCTTCCCGTGCCGGAGGGGCGGCAAGCGCTGGACGAGACGGCGGACTTCATCCGCCAGCACGCAAGGGTTTCCGCATGAGAACTTCTCTGTTCGCCTGCACAATCGCCGCGCTTGTGACTGGATGTCAGGCAGGGGAGCAGGCTGAGCGCAGCGACGCTTTCGACGCCATCGCTGCCGATGACATCGTGCGCTTCACCGGTACGGAGCCTTTCTGGAACGGTTCGATCGAAGGCGGTACCGTATCCTATGCGACGCCGGAAAATCCGGACGGAACGCGTTTTCCGGTCGAACGCTTTTCCGGGCTCAACGGCGCGGGGTACAGCGGCACGCTGGATGGCGCGACCTTCGACCTCACCATCACGCCCGGCACCTGTTCCGACGGCATGAGCGACCGCAGCTATCCCTTTACCGCCACCCTGTTGGTCGGCGGCGAAATGCGCGAGGGATGTGCATGGACCGATCGGCAGCCTTTCTCCGGACCTGCAACACCGTGAGCGCGTTGGGCGGGCGGAGACACTCTAGATGATGCGCACCGTACCATCGCTTCCCCGCCTTCTCGGCCTTGCCGGCCTCTTGCCGCAATTTGCTTGCGTGCTCGCGCTGTATGTCGGGCCGGACGAGTGGCGCTATGCCGCGCAGGCGATCGCCTTCGGCTATGCCGCGCTGATCTTCAGTTTCCTCGGTGGCATGTGGTGGGGCATTGCGGCCATGGCACCGGCAGCAGAGAACCGGCGCTCGCTCGGCTGGGTCTGGGTGGTGGCGGTCATTCCAAGCCTGATAGCGCTCGTCGCCTATCTGCCATGGGTGTTCGGCCAGACCTGGCCCGAGCCGTCGCTCATCATGCTGGGGAGCGGCATTCTCATGAGCCTCGCCGTCGATGCGAAGCTGCGCCCGCTGGCGCCCGCCTGGTGGATGTCGCTCAGGGTGCCGCTCTCGGTCGGGCTCGGTCTCGCTACGGTCGCTGCGGCGCTCGCCTAGCGCTCGACGCCTGCACGCTCGAGTTCGGGTCCGAGACGCCCCGTCAACCAGAGCCACCACATGCGGAAATCGGCTCCGAGGCTCCAGAGCGGGTAGGTAAAGGTCGCAGGCCGGTTCTTCTCATGCGCAAAATGTGCGATCCAGGCGAAGAAGTACCCCGCGACCGGCATGGCTGCGAGCAGCCACCAGTTCGCGGTCACCAAAGCTACGATGGCCAGCGCCACGACCAGCGAAGTCCCGATATAGTGCAGGGCGCGTGTACCAGGGCGCGAATGCTCGCGCAGGTAAAACGGCCAGAACTCCGCGAAGTTGGTGTACTGTTTCTCAGCCATGCACCGTCCGGATCAGAAGAGCCCGGGGATGCGCAGCTGCGCAGCGCTCGGCTCGCTCGGCATCATCAGTTCGCGTTCCGGCAGGCGGGCCTGCACGGTGCCGTCCTTGTCGGCCGCGCCGATTGCGGTGCAACTGCGACCGGCGAGGAAATCCAGCGCCGCGGAGATCGAGGCTTCGCGAGGATCGCCGAGCGGAACGAGGAAATCGTCCGCCGCCGCGCAGGTGCGCGGCATGACCGAGGCGAGCCCATCGTAATAGCCGCCGTTGTCGTCGCGGTTGACCGAGCGGAAGGCGACCACGCGCAGGCGATCGTCGCAGGCAGAACGGTCGCGGGCGATCTGGCCGACGGGCTTGCCGAAGGTATCGCTCCCGACGAAAGCGATATTCTGGCCGAGATAGGGAATGAACGCATTCGGTAGAAGTTCGCTAGCCGATGCCGTGGCGTTCGTACCGATGACTGCAATCTTCATTGCGGAAATCGCCTGGGGTTGAGAACTGAAATTGTAGGTTTCGTTGTTCTCGCTCTTGGAAGGTCTGAAGATAGTCGTCGAAAATTCCTGTCCGACCTTGTCTGCCGCCAGCAGGTCGCCGAGCAGTTCCGCTACCGATACGAGCCCGCCACCGTTGTAGCGAAAATCGAGAATGACCTGCTCGATACCCTGCGACCGGAATTGGGAGAAAGCATCGCGCAACTGACGCGAGGCGTCGTCGACGATGAAGGTCCGCAGGTTTATGTAACCGACCTTGGTCCCGCCGTTGTCCAGGATCAGCGAGCCGTAGCGATCGGACAGCGGATCGAGACTGTATTCCTCTTTGGCTACAGAGACCCTGCTTTCCGTGCCGTCCGGCTGGCGAATCCGCAATTCGCGGGTGACCCCGGGCTCGCTCGGGCCAAGGGCGTTGCTAACCGCACCTGCGGGATTATTCGGATTGGCCGCCATGATGTCAGCCACCGTCTGGCCGCCGATGGCGAGAATTTCCGTCCCCCGGTCGATCCCTTCGGCAAAGGCAGGGGCGTTTTCGAAGGCTTCCACCACGAATACTCGCCGCGCCTGCGTGTCGTAGCTCAGGCGAACGCCGAAACCCGCGTTGGAGCCGTTCTGGATAAGATCGTTCTCTTCTTCAATTGAGGTGATGTAGGTGAAGAAGCGATCACGGTTTTGCGCGCGGGCGGGTGCCACAAGAGCGTTGATGTAGGACTGGACGCCGTCGTAATTCGCCTTCGATACCGAGGTGTCGAGCAGGTTCGGGAACAGGTACCACTCGTTCAGCTGGGCCAGGACCCAATCCTGGCGTTGGCTCAAGGAGCACTGATTCGTACTGCCTCCGCCGGTCGCTCCGCCGCCGCTACCGCTAGTGCTTCCGCCGCTCCCGCCTCCGCCGCAAGCGGCGAGCGAAAAGGCCAGAGTGGTGCTGAGAATGGTGCGACCCATAGACATGCGATGTCTCCAAATTCCTGCGGTCCCGATCGACGGAACCCGTGTTTCCGGCATGGGGGATTAATCCGGGCTGATCAAGGAGGCAGCCAAAGGGCGGGGGAAATAGCGAAATTCGGTTTTTACGGGGGGAAAACGGTGCAAATTCCTCCACCGCACATGGTTTTCCTCCCGTCCCTGTGCCTTACTCTCCTATCGAAAGGCGCGCGCAGTGTGCGCCGGGCATAGGAGCAAGCATGTCGAGCGGCGTACCGGGTTGGATCCAACAGGCGATCGGTGGAGGGGAGGTGCCGCATGCACCCACCTTGGCGAAGGTGGCCGAGGAAAAGGCTCTGGGTCGCTCCGGCTTCGCGCTGGCGAGCGACGCTTTTCGCCACGGTGGCGAGCTCGACCCCTCTTTTACTGCGATCGAAGAAGATGCGGTCGCGCCGCCGCTCGAATGGACCGCGCCGCCGCCGGGTACGCAGGAACTGGTGCTGGTCGCAGAGGATATCGTTACGGGCCAGGTGCATTGGACGGTTTGGGGGCTGCCCGGCCAGAAGGGCAAGCTGCTGGAAGGGGAAGTCCCGCCGCGCACCGGCAAGAACGCCCATGGGAATTCCGAATGGCTCCTGCCCGACCCGCCGCTTGGAGAAGAGCATCGTTACCTGTTTCAGCTTTTTGCCGTCGATCTCCCGCTCACATTGATGCCGGGTGCGACGCATGAGGAACTCGTCCGAAATCTGGACGGACACGTGACCGCCGCCGCGGTCCTCACCGCCCGGTTCGAAGGCCATCAGGTCGAGGAACTGGACCTAGAGGATCTCGACGACGATGATTGAAGCATAGCCAAGGAAAGGAATTATCATGGCTGGCAAGAACAACGCATTGCAGAAGCCGGTGAACCTGACGCCGGAACTGGAAAACGTGGTCGGCAAGGGTCCCATGACCCGCGCCCAGGTCACGTCGAAGGTGTGGGATCACATCAAGGCGAACAACCTGCAGGATTCCAAGGACAAGCGCATGATCAACCCCGACGACAAGCTCGGCGCGGTGATCGGCAAGGAACAGATCTCCATGTTCAAGATGACGGGCGCCGTCTCGAAGCACATGAGCTGATCCTGCTCAGGACCGGCGGCGAAACGGCCAGTCCGTGACGCCGCCGGACCACAGCGTGAGCCAGATCACGAGTGGCTGCGCGAACATTCTCGGTATGTGATAGCCGAGCCCCAGCCCGCCATCGGGGCGCGCCATGTCGAGCGCGAAGTGATGGATATTTGCCGGAAACACGCACACTGCGTAAAGCGCGAGGCCGATCGCGCCGGCTCGACGCAACGGTATCGAGACGCCCTGGAACAAAGCGACTGCGCCCAGCAGTTCGGCAATGCCGGTCCAGAACACGACGGCTTCGGCCATGGGCACCCAAGGTGGCATGATCGTGAGAAACGGTTCCGGGCGCGCAAGATGCAGATACCCGGCGGTTGCAAAGAAAACCGCCAGCAACAGTCTGACGACCACCTGGATCATTGGGAAGGCTTGCCGATACGGTAAGGTCCTTTGCGCCGTGGCATCGGTTCGCCTTTCCAGCTGAGCGAGAATTCGCCGCGGCTGACCAATTTGTCGGTCGCAGCATGCACTGCAATCATCTCCGCACGCCAGTCATCGGGGGACACAAAGCGGGCCACCTCGCTGGGGCACAAAGTCGCGCCTTCGGCGCGACGGCCGAGCATTTTCAGAATTTCTGCTTCGAGGTTGCTCAAACCTCGACCACCTCGACACCATTCCAGAAAGCGATGCGGCCCTTGATATGGGCGGCGTCGGGCTTCGGTTCGGGATAGTACCATGCGGCGTCGGGATTGATTGCGCCGCCCGCATTGATCGAATGGTACTGTGCCGTGCCTTTCCACGGGCAGGTGGTGGTCTTGTCGCTGGTCGTCAGAACGCCGCGCGCCACATCCTTGGCCGGAAAATAATGATTACCCTCCACGACGACTGTGTCGTCGCTCCGCGCCAGGGTCTCGCCGTTCCACCGTGCTTCGATCGTCATCATTCCCGCCTTTCCTTGCAGTCTGTCTTTGCTAGGACAGCCCACGACATCGCAAGGGGTTCCATTTATGCGCACACTCGCTCTCGCCGCCGCGTTTCTCATCACGACCAGCCCGCTCGCCGCACAGGACCGGGCCGAGCAAACCGCCGCAGCTGCGCTCGAAGCGGCGCCGGTGTGGGATGGCCACAACGACGTGCCGATCCAGCTTCGCAGCCGGTTCGACAACCGCATCAACGATTTCGATTTCGCCGACACGCTCGATACGGCGACCGAGGATCGGGCTGCGATGCACACCGACATTGCGCGCCTGCGCACCGGCAAGGTCGGCGCGCAGTGGTGGTCGGTCTATGTCAGCGCCAGCCTGCCGGAACCCGAAGCCGTGCAGGCGACCATCGAGCAGATCGACGTGACCAAGCGGTTGATCGCGCGCTATCCCGACACGCTGCAGCTCGCGCTGACTGCAGACGACGTCGAACAGGCGATGGCGGCGGGGCGCGTGGCCTCATTGCTCGGGATGGAAGGCGGGCACTCGATCGGATCGAGCCTTGCCGTGTTGCGCCAGATGTACGATCTCGGTGCCCGCTATATGACGCTGACCCATGGCACCACACTGAGTTGGGCCGATAGTGCGACCGACGCGCCCAAGCATGGCGGATTGAACGCTTTCGGCATGGACGTCGTGCGCGAGATGAATCGCATCGGCATGCTGGTCGATCTCAGCCATGTCAGCGAGGAGGCGATGCACGATGCGATCGACGTGGCCGGTGCACCGGTAATCTTCAGTCACTCCGGCGCGCGGGCGATCAACGGCCATTTGCGCAACGTGCCGGACAGCGTGCTCGCCCGCCTGCCGCAGAATGGCGGCATCGTGATGGTGGTGGCACTACCGTGGTTCCTGACCGAGGATTTGCGCCAGCATTCCGCCAATCGCGCTTCGGAGCAGGCGCGGCTCGAAGCTCTGCTTCCCGGTCGGCCCGACGAAGTCGAAGCGCAGCTTGCGGTCTGGGATGCGGAGAACCGCGCGCCGGTATCGACTATCTCCGATATGGCCGACCATATCGACCATGTCCGCGAAGTCGCCGGGATCGACAACATCGGCATCGGCGGGGATTACGACGGCATGCCCAACGGCCCGGTCGGCATGGAAGACGTAACCGGCTATCCGGCGCTATTCGTCGAACTGGCCCGGCGCGGCTATTCGCAGGAGGATCTCGAAAAGATTTCCTCGCGCAACATGATGCGGGTCTTGCGCGCGGCGGAGGCCTATGCGGCAACCCAGCGGAACGCTACGCCGATCGAATATGCTGTGGGTGCGCCGCGCGACGGGGAGGACTGAACCTCCCCGGTCGGCTCATTTACAGGGGTCGTGACCCCAGTTCATCAGGCTGTAGCGCCAATCGCTTTCTTCGATGTCGCCGGAAGGCTTTTGCGCGGTGTGACGGTGCACATAGCCGACGACCTTCTGCATGTGCTCGTACTGGCTGTCCGTCAGGTCGTCTTTCTTCGTCCGCTTGATCTCGACGATCCGGCGGCCCGACCGGTGGCCGGTGCTTTCGCCGCCGTCATTGTCGCCGACCGATTTCGACTTTTCGGTATCGAGCCATTCCTCGAGTTCTTTCGGCTGCATGTTCACGCAGTCGGTAAAATCGGAATAGACCTCGTCCTTCTTGTCCCCGTCCATCAATCGTCGTCCGCCGTGTCGGGCAGGTCGGAGCGGTCGGTCGACGCCATTTCGTCGAGTTCGTCCTCGCTCATGCTCTCATACATGTCCTTGGACGCGCCCTGCAGGTCGGACACTTTTGTCTCTCCGCGCTTGGCGGACAGAGCGGCTCCAGCGGCCTGCTGCTGCGCTTTGCTTTTGGCTTTCGGCATCAGTTCTGCGCCGAAAGTTCGGAGCCGCGCTTCAAGACCTCGTCGCCGTCTTCCTGCTTTATCAGATAGGCCGGATTGTCCTCGTCGCCATCCTTGGTAACTTCGCTGCCCTGAAGCGTGCGGGTCACTTCGCGCTCGAAGCGTTCCTTGATCTGGCCCTTGCCCTTGCCGTTCCCCCACTCCCATTCGACGTACTGGTCGGTCTGGAAACTATTGGAATTGCTCATGGGGCTCTACCTCGATCAGTTGTTCTCGATGACGCTCAATCCGTCTTCTTCCTGAACATCGGCGTCCATCGTCGGTTCCTGATCGTCTCCGAGATCGGTCGAAGATCCAGTTCCCACGATGCTGTCGGTATTGTCGCCGTCGCTCTCCATGGTGGAGATCTCACCGCTCACGGTGGCCTCTTCTTCGACATCACCCTGCGTCATGGCGGGTATGATCCAGACGATCGACATCAGCAGGATTGCCAGCAGCAGTCCTCCGGCAAGTACCCAGCGTACGACGCCTTCCTTGCTGCCGCCGCTCGCTTCGACTTCGTCCACGTGGACGTGACCATCATGCTTTTCCATTGTGAGAATACCTCCCGGTCGTTTCGACCATTTGCTGCGATACGCGCCTCAGCGGCGAATGTTCCCTTTTACAGGCCTGCGGATCAGTCGCGCAACAAGTCGTTGATGCCCGTTTTCTCGCGGGTTTGCGCGTCTACCGTCTTGACGATGACGGCGCAGGCGAGGCCGGGTCCGCCATCCTTGCCTGGCAGTGAGCCGGGCACCACCACGGAATAGGGCGGGATGTGCCCGCGGATGATCTCGCCCGTGTCGCGATAGACGATCTTGGTCGACTGGGTGATGAAGACGCCCATCGCGACGACGCTGCCTTCGCCGACTATCACCCCTTCGACGATCTCGCTGCGCGCGCCGATGAAGCAGTTGTCGCCGATGATGGTCGGGTTCGCCTGCATAGGTTCGAGGACGCCGCCGATGCCGGCGCCGGCGGAGATGTGGCAGTTCTCGCCGATCTGGGCACAGCTGCCGATGCTGGCCCAGGTATCGACCATGGTGCCTTTGCCGACATAGGCGCCGATGTTGACGAAGCTCGGCATCAGCACGCAGCCGGGGGCGATATAGGCCCCCTCGCGGGCCACTGCGCCGGGCACGACGCGGAAACCGGCTTCGCGAAACCGGGCATCGTCCCAGCCAGCGAACTTGCTCGGCACCTTGTCGAAGGCGGGGTGACCGGCGCTGCCGCCGTCCATCACGCGGTTGTCGTTAAGCCGGAAGCTGAGCAGCACGGCCTTCTTGAGCCACTGGTTGACCTGCCAGCCGCCCTTACCGTCGGGCTCGGCGACGCGACCCTTTCCGCTGTCGAGCATCTTGAGCGCAGCCTCGACCGCCTCGCGCACGTCGCCCGATTTTGGCGTCACGTTCGCGCGGTCTTCCCACGCGGCTTCGATGCGGGTTTCAAGGTCGGCGCTCATGCTGGTCTCCGTGTTCGTTTCGGAGCGCTCGTTAGCAGCCCAGCCGCGCTAGTCCATCCCCGCAGCCTGCGCGAACTGGTAGGCGCGCTCCACCAGCGGCGCGACGCGCTCGGACATGTTCTTGGCGTGGGCGGACGATGCCGTACCGTCGATCACCCGCTTCTTGATGCCCTGCATGATGCCGGCCAGCCGGAAGAGGTTGTAAGCAAAGTACCAGTCCATCGGCGGCACCGGATAGCCGGTCTTGGCGACATAGCGATCGACTGCTTCCTGCTGCGTCGGGATGCCGAGCTCGTCCAAGTCGAGGCCGAGCAACCCCGCGCGCCCGTCTGCCGGGTTGTGCCAGTTGAGCATGAGGTAGCTGAAATCCGCGATCGGATCGCCCAGCGTCGACAGCTCCCAGTCGAGCACCGCGAGCACGCGATTGGCATCCTTTTCGAAGATCATGTTGTCGAGCCGGTAGTCGCCATGGACCACGCTGCTTTCGTGCTGCGGCGGGATCGTCTGCGGGAGCCATTCGATCAACCGCTCCATCTGCGGCATATGCTCGGTTTCGGAGAGTTTGTACTGTTTCGACCAGCGAGAGATCTGGCGAGCGCAATAGTCGGTGGGCTTGCCGAAGTCGGACAGGCCGATTTCGTCCGGCTTGCGCAGGTGCAACTCGGCCATGGTGTCGATCATGGCATTGTAGATCTCGCGCCGGTCCTTCGGGTCGATGCCGGGGAGGGCACCGTTCCACAAGGATCGCCCGTCGGCGAGACCCATGACGAAGAACTTCGAGCCGATGACGTCCGGGTCTTCGCACAGGCCATAGGTCTTGGGCACAGGAAAGCCGGTCGGGCCGAGGGCATGCATGGCCTTGTATTCGCGGTCCACCGCATGCGCGCTAGGCAGCAGTTTACCGAAGGGCTGGCGGCGCAGAACGTAAGACTGGTTCGGCGTGTCGATCCGGTAGGTCGGGTTCGACTGGCCGCCCTTGAACTTCGAATAGCTGATCGGTCCTTCGAAGCCCTCGACATTGGCTTCGAACCATGCCGTCAGCGTGTCGAGGTCCATCGCGTCCTTGTCCGACACTTCGACCGTGCCGACCATTTCCTTGTCGAAGTCGATTTGCTGTTCCGACATCAATCGAACACCACCACGCTGCGCGCCGAGGTGCCCTGCTTCATTTTCTCGAACCCCTCGTTGATCTTCTCGAGCGGAATGCGCTCCGCTATGATCGTGTCGAGATCGAGCAGTCCGCGCATGTAGAAATCCACCAGGCGCGGCAGATCGACCGGGAAATGGTTCATCCCCATGATCGCGCCTTGCAGCTTCTTGCCGGAAAGCAGGTCCATCGCGCCGAGGCCGACCTTGCAGTCCAATGGCATCATACCGAGGATCGTCGCCGTGCCGCCGCGCCTCAGGATCTTCACGCACAGGTCCGCGCTCGCTTGCCGGCCGACAGCTTCGATTGCATGATGCACGCCGCCGCCGGTGATCTTCATGACCTGTTCGACTGCATCGTCCGCCATGGCGTCGATCGTGTGCGTTGCGCCCAGCGTTTCGGCCAGGGCACGTTTTTCGGGCAGCGGATCGATCGCGATGACTTTGCCGGCACCGGTAATCTTGGCCGCATTGATGGCCGCGAGCCCAACGCCGCCGCAGCCGACGACCGCTATACTTTCGCCCGGAACGACCGAGCAGGCGTTGAAGATCGCGCCTGCTCCGGTCGTGACCGCACAGCCGATCACGGCAGCACGGTCCAGCGGCATGTCCTTGTCGATGGCGACGCAGGCATGCTCGTGGATCAGCATCTGTTCGGCAAAGGCCGACAGATTGAGCATCTGGGCCACGGTTTCGCCACCATTGCGGGTGATGCGCGGCGGTGCCGTCTGGTCGCGGCGCGTGTCCGCTCCCATGCACAGCGCCATGCGCCCGGTCACGCAGAACTCGCAATGGCCGCAGAAGGCCGAGAGGCAGGAGACGACATGGTCACCCGGTTTCACGGTCTTCACCTCGCTGCCGACCGCGCGCACCACACCCGCCGCCTCATGGCCCGGAATGGCCGGAAGCGGGTGTGGATAGGCCCCGTCGATAAAGTGCAGGTCCGAATGGCACAGCCCGCACGCCTTGGTGTCTATCAGGACTTCGTGCGGGGCCGGATCGGCGAGTTCGACCTCGCCGATCGTCAGCCCGCCGACCTGCTCGAGTATTGCTGCTTTGGCCATCAGCGCGTTGCTCCTACATCGCCACTGGACATGCCGGCGCTGGCCGCTGCGCTGCCGGCGCTGGCCGACTGGGCGTTGCTGTTGCGCAGGGCATTACTGCTCGGCCCTTCGTTCGGCGTATGCTTGGCGAATTCCATGCGTGCGATGGAGCGGGCGTGGACCTCGTCCGGACCGTCCGCCAGGCGCAGCGTGCGCTGGTGGGCATAGGCGCTCGCAAGGCCGTAGTCCTCGCTCACGCCGCCACCGCCATGGGCCTGGATGGCATCGTCGATGATCCGCAGGGCCATGTTCGGCGCTTGCACCTTGATCATGGCGATCTCCTGCTTGGCCGCCTTGTTGCCGACCTTGTCCATCATGTCGGCGGCCTTCAGGCAGAGCAGGCGGGTCATGTCGATATCGATGCGGGCGCGGGCGACGCGCTCTTCCCATACCGAGTGCTTGTAGATCGGCTTGCCGAAGGCTTCGCGCTCCTGCAGGCGTTTGCACATCTTCTCCAGCGCTTCTTCGGCCACGCCGATGGTGCGCATGCAGTGGTGGATGCGGCCCGGGCCGAGGCGGCCCTGCGCGATCTCGAAACCGCGACCTTCGCCCAGCAGCATATTGGTCACGGGGACGCGCACATCCTTCAGCTCGACTTCCATGTGCCCGTGCGGGGCATCGTCGTAACCGAAGACGGGCAGGTGGCGGATGATGTTCACGCCGGGCGCATCGTTCGGCATGAGGACCATCGACTGCTGCGCATGGCGACCGGCGGAAAAGTCGGTCTTGCCCATGACGATCGAGACCTTGCAGCGCGGATCGCCGAGGCCCGAGGACCACCACTTGCGGCCATTGATGACATATTCGTCGCCGTCGCGTTCGATGCGGGTCTCGATGTTCGTCGCGTCGGAGCTGGCCGTGTAAGGCTCGGTCATGAGGAAGGCGGAGCGGATTTCGCCGTTCATCAATGGCGTCAGCCACTCGTCCTTCTGCTCGCGCGTGCCATAGCGGTGGAACACTTCCATGTTGCCGGTATCGGGCGCGGAGCAGTTGAAGACTTCGGACGCGAAGCCGACGCGGCCCATTTCTTCGGCGCAGAGCGCATATTCGAGATTAGTCAGGCCGGGACCGTCGAACTCATAGGTCTCCTCGACATGGTGATGGCCTTCGTTGCGCGGCGGCATGAAGAGATTCCAGATGCCATCCGCCTTGGCCTTGGCCTTAAGTTCCTGGACGACCGGGATCACCTTCCAGCGATCGCCTTCCGCATCCTGTTCGCGATAGGTGGGGATGGCCGGACGCACGTGCTGCTCGATGAAGTTCTTCACCCGGTCGCGCCAGAATACTTGTTTCTCAGTGGGTTCGAAATCCATCGTGTTTTCCTCTTCTCTCAGATCGGTTGCTTCATGAAACTGGCAGATGCGGCGGCGCAAGCCAAGCCTCCACCTGCACGCCTAGGGGGTTATCGTGTGGCCGTCGGGATCGGCGCGTACCGCATCGTCGATCGCCTTGGGGAATTCAGGGTCGGAAGCGCGCCGGGCCGCCACACGGGCCTCGTGCTGCTCGCGCGTGATCGGGAAGCGGCCGAGCCAAAAGGCGGCGATGAGGCCGAGCATGCTGGCGGCCGCGACGAAGAGCACCACCAGCTGGGTGACGGTTTCCTGCGTCACCTGCGATTGCGGCGTCCCGGGCGCAAGATCGATCGACTGGACAATCAGGCTGGTCAGCAGGATGCCGCCCCCGGTCGCGCATTTCTGAACCAGCCAGTTGCCCGAATAGAACGTGCCCTCGGCGCGCTTGCCGGTCCGCTCCTCGAAAGCCTCGACGATCTCGGCGACCATGGAGGTGGCGGAGATGATCGACACGACGCTCGCCGTGTTGGCGCAGATGAGGAAGACGTACAGCAGGGCGGTCGAGGCGGTAGTGCCGGTGGTAGGCCAGGCCCCTGCCAGCAGCAGCATATAGGGCAGGCAGTAAAAGGTCAGGCCGACGATGGCCGCCACCGCTGCCGATTTTGGCTTGCCCCAGGCGCGGTGCAGCGGGCCGACGATGACGAACATCAGCACGACGGAGAAAAACAGCACCACCGGGTAAAGCCGGAAAGCGAGCTCGCTGAATTGCCAGACGTAGAGGTTCACATATTGCGTGATCGAGAAGGTCATTCCCTGCAGCACATATGCGGCCAGACCGCCGAGGGCGAAGATCACGAAGGCCTTCTCGCGAAACGCATCGAAGATTTCGGCGAACGCGCCGCGTAGCGAGAACGGGGGCGGTCGATGCGCCGGAAGCTGCGCCACGATCCTGTGCTGCGCCGCCGCCGAACCGATGACCGCGAGCACCATCAGGCCCGCCCCGAAGAGGCCGAATTGCGCATAGCCTTCGGGTTGCAATTGCGCTTCGGGCGTGGGCAGGAAGATCGTGAAGGCCAGCACCATCATCAGCAATCCGCCGATCCAGCCCGACAGGAAGCGATAGCGAAACAGCGTGGTGCGCTCGTCGTAATCGTCGGTGATTTCGGGAACCAGGCTGACCGAGGGGACCTCGCAGGCGGAGAGCAGCAGCCGCACGCCCACGGCCAGTGCGACGATCTCCCAGAAGCCGGGCGTACCGGTGAAGGGCGGGGACCACAGCACCGTCCACAGCAGGGCGAGCGGCCAAGGTGCAACATAGAGCCACGGCAGCCTGCGACCCCAGCGCGTGTAGGTCCGGTCGGACAGATGGCCGATCAGCGGATCGACCAGCGCATCGACGACCAGCGCGGTAGCCAGCGCCGCACCGACGACGCCCGCATCGACGCCCAGTACGAGATTGTAGAACGGCAGCAGGAAGAAGCTGAACCCTGAATCCTTCACGCCGAAGGCCACCGCGCCGGAGCCGTGGACCAGCTTCAGTCTTTGGGAGAGAGGGCCGTCGACGAATGACATCAGGTGGCGGCAGCGCCCTGTTTCGCCTGCTCTTCCATCGCCTCGAGTGCGGCGAACAGGCCCGGTTCCTCCGGATCCCAGCTATGCCGGGGACCGAGCGTGATCCCGCCGTCGACGATCAGCGAGGCCCCGGTCATGAAGCTCGCTTCCTCGCCCGCTAGGAAGGCGACCGCATTAGCGATGTCACGGGGCTGTCCGCCCCGGGCGACCGGCTGGGCATTTGAGGACATCTGCGCGATTGCCGCATTGGCCATAGATCGCATCTCGCCGGTAATTTCCAGGCTCGCAGTAAAGATGTTCGTATTGATGAAGCCCGGCTGGATCGCGTTCACGCGGATGCCGAATTGCGCGAGATCGGTCGCTGCGCATTTGGTGAGGTGCAATACGCCGGCCTTCGCCACGGCATAGGCGGTCGGCGAATAGCCCGGGCCCACCGCGGCAACGCTGGAGACGTTGACGATGCTCGCACCTTTCCGCCCCTTCATATGCGGCACCGCATAGCGGATACCCATCGCGACCGAGCGCAGCAGCAGGTCCATCGTGCGGTCCCACTCATCGGGTTCGATCTCGTCGATCGGCGGGCGCGCGCCGCCCGCTCCGGCATTATTGAAGACGACATCGATCCCGCCGGTCTCGCTTGCCGCGCGGTCCATCAGTGCCTTCATGGCCGCAGGATCGCAGACGTCGCACTCGGCGAACCGCACGTCGCCGTCGGTTTCGCTCGCGAGCTTCGCGCCGTTTTCGGCATCGATGTCGCTGGCGAAAACGGTCGCGCCTTCGCTGGCGAACAGGCGCGTCGTTTCCGCGCCGATGCCCGATGCGGCGCCGGTAATCACGACCGTCTTGCCAGAGAATCGCATGCCTACTCTCTCCCCGAATTTCTCCGCCTCCAGCTTAGGCGCGCTGCCCCGCTCGTCAACGCATTCCGCCTGACGCTACGGCATTGCAGGTCGTCGTGTGCACCCTTGCACCCGGTGGCCGAATCCTCCTAACGTTAGCGTCAACATACCGATGTTTCAGAACAGAGAGGATCATGGCCATGTCCGATAGCGATCTCGAAGCCTTCCGCGCCGAAACGCGCCAATGGCTGGAAGCCAATTGCCCACCCGAAATGCGCGAGCCAGTCCGCGACGAGGAAGACGTTTACTGGGGCGGGCGCAACGCCAGCTTCAAGAACGATGCGCAAAAGGTCTGGTTCGAGGCCTGCCGCGAAAAGGGCTACACCGTTCCCGAATGGCCGAAGGAATATGGCGGCGCCGGCCTCACCCCGGCGCAGGGCAAGGTGCTCCGCCAGGAAATGGCTGCGATCAATGCCCGCCCGCCGCTCTCGAGCTTCGGCATCTGGATGCTCGGCCCGGCGCTGCTGCACTTCGGCACCGAAGGACAGAAGCAGCGCTTCCTGAATGAGATCGCCAATGGCGAAATCCGCTGGTGCCAGGGCTATAGCGAGCCGGGCAGCGGCTCCGACCTCGTCTCCATGCAGACCTTCGGCGAGGACAAGGGCGATCACTGGGTCGTGAACGGCCAGAAGATCTGGACCTCCTACGCCGACGAAGCCGACTGGATTTTCTGCCTCGTCCGCACCGATAAGGAGAACAAGTACCAGGGCATCACCTTCATGCTTTTCGACATGGCCAGCGATGGTGTGTCGACCAAGCCGATCAAGCTGATCAGCGGCAACAGCCCGTTCTGCGAAACCTTCATGGACGATGTCACCGTGCCGAAGAGCTACGGCGAGGACATTCCCGGCTTTGTCGGCGAAATCAACCGCGGCTGGGACGTGGCGAAATACCTCCTCGGCCATGAGCGCGAGATGATCTCGGCGACCGGCGGCGGCGACCGGGCGACTTCGCTCGGCGCTGTCACCTCGCGCCAGGGCGCGCTCGACCCGGTGCTGCGCGCCGAGATCGCCATGTTCGACGTCGATGCGCTGGCCTACACCGCCATGAGCGAGAAGTTCATGGACGAACTTAAATCCGGCAAGGGCCATCCCGCACAGCCGAACATGATGAAATACGCCGGTACCGAGCTCAACAAGCGCCGTAACGAACTGGTCATGGCGGCCGGCGGCAGCCACGCGCTCGAATGGGAAAGCGAAGCGTCGAACGGCGGCAAGGCTGCGCGCGGATGGCTGCGGACCAAGGCCAATTCCATCGAAGGCGGTACGAGCGAAGTGATGCTCAACGTCATTTCCAAACGTATCCTCGACCTGCCGGGAGCCTGATCCGATGCCTCTGTACTACGACGACGACCAGGCGATGCTGGCCGAAACCGCCAGCCAGTTCATGGCCGAGGAAGGTTCGATCAAGAACCAGCTGCGCCACTGGCGCGACCGCGACTGCAAGGATGGTTTCGGCCATGGCCTGTGGAAGCAGTTCGCCGAAATGGGCTTCACCGGCATGCTGGTGGACGAGGACGACGGCGGCCTCGGCATGGGCCAGGTCGAAGCCGGAATCGTGCTGGAAGAGATCGGGCGCAATCTCACGCCGTCGCCCTTCCTGTCCTCTTCCGTGCTCGCCGCGACAGCGCTCAAGCACGGCAGCAACGATGTGAAGGGCCGCTGGCTGCCGGACCTCATTTCGGGCGACAAGGTCTATGCCGTGGCGATCGACGAAGGGCCCAAGCACCGTCCCGAGCGGATCGCGACCAAGGCGGAGAAATCCGGCAATGGCTTCCGCCTTTCGGGCAAGAAAGACTTCGTGGTTTATGGCGCGTCGAGCGAGATGATCGTGGTTGCCGCGCGCACTTCCGGCAGCGATGACGACAAGGATGGCATCACCCTGTTCGCCGTGCCGCAGGACGCAAGCGGGATGAGCCACGACAGCGTGCGGCTGGTCGACAGTTCGATGGCGAGCCATGTCAGCTTCGACAATGTCGAGCTCGACGGGGATGCCGTGATCGGCGAGGTCGACGGTGGCCGCGCGATCCTCGACGCCGTGCTGATGGCGGGCCGGGTCGGCTCGGCAGCCGAAGGCGTCGGTGTGGCGCGCGGGGCGATGGACATGACCGTCGACTATATCAAGCAGCGCAAGCAGTTCGGCCGGCTGATCGGCGAATTCCAGGCGCTGCAGCACCGTGCCGCGCATCTTTATTCCGAAGTCGAAATCGCTCGCGCCGTGACCGTCAAGGCCGCGCAGCTGGTCGATGGCGGCAGCGAGAAGGCCGAGCTGATGACCAGCGTCGCCAAGGCTAAGGTTGCCAAGGCTGCGGGCCTCGCGGTGCGCGAAGGTGTGCAGATGCATGGCGGCATCGGCATGACCGATGAATACGACATCGGCCTTTACATGAAACGCGACCGGGCGCTGCAGGAATTTCTCGGCGACCAGTACTATCACGCGGGCCGCGTTGCGGAACTGAGCGGCTATTAAGCCGGGGAGAGAGACATATGAACCTGCAAGACCTGTTCGGCCTAGAAGGCCGCGTCGCCCTCGTCACCGGCGGAAGCCGCGGCATCGGCAAGATGATCGTTGAAGGCCTGCTCGCTGCGGGCGCAGCGCGTGTCTACATCGTCGCCCGCAAGAAGGAGCAGGTCGACGAGACTAGCGCCGAACTTGGCGAGAAGGTCATCGGCTTGGTCGGCGACCTGTCGCAGATGGACGGCATCCAGCAGCTGGCGGACGATCTGGCCGCCCGCGAGGACAAGCTCGACATCCTCGTGAACAATGCCGGCGCCGCCTGGGGAGAACCGTTCGAGGAATTCAGCGAGGCCGGCTGGCACCGCACGATGGATTTGAACGTCAAGACGCCGTTCTTCCTGACGCAGAAGCTGATGCCGCTGCTGAAGAAGTCCGGTACGAAGGATCGCCCGGCCAAGGTGCTGATGATTGCCAGCATCGACGGCATGAAGACCAATCCCTGGCCAACCTATCCTTATCAGGCGTCGAAGGCAGGCCTCATCCACCTAACACGGCGCATGGCGGCGGAGCTGGTACAGCACAATATCGTCGTGAACGGTATCGGACCCGGCGCCTTTCCTAGCGCCATGAACCGCGCGGCGCGAGACAATGCGGATATGGTCGAGAAGGGTATTCCTTCGCGCCGCGTCGGAGTGACCGAGGATATGGCGGGCGGGGCGATCTATTTGCTCAGCCGCGCGGGCGACTATGTCGTCGGCACGACCATCGCGATCGATGGGGGCGTGGTAAACGCCAATGTCGGCGCGGGCAATTTCGTCGATCCGTCGGGGGACTGACCGGCAGGATCTGTCACCCGCGCCATACACCGGCGCGGGTGGTCACCGGATGAAATATCCGACGACGCCCCAGTCACTGCCGGATTTGGCGAGAACGACGGTTTCGACCGCACCTGCGGCTGATGCATAATCCGTGTCGAAGGTGACGATGCGATACTCGCCCTTCGGCGCGCCGGGGAGCGAGGCGGGTGCGTCAATGCCTTTGAGATTGCGGCTGACGACCTCACCGAGCGGCTGGCGTACCGGCGTGACCTGCTTGGCCCAGGCGTCGGCAGTCACCGCGGATTTGAACATCGATCCGGCCTGCGCCCAGCTTTCTTGATAATTGCCGGCATCGACGAGCTTGATCCAGTCGCGCGCGGCGGCTTCCGCCGGTGTGCCCTGCTGCAAGGATGCCTCCATCTCGTCTTCTCCGGCGTCGTGCGATCCGGATGAAGTGGCGAGCAGGACTGCGGCGACAATGGCTGTGAACATGAGTGTTCCTCCGATGATCCAAGCCACGCGGTTGCGGCGGCCCGGGGTTGCTGATGGCATCAGAGTATCGGTGGCGGTTGCAGCATCGGCCATCCCGATTTGCTCGGGTGCAGCATTTTGGGGGGCGCTTTGTGGGGGCTGCTCGTTCTGCTCCCCCAAGATTCTTGCGGCCTCCCGACTGCTGGCCACCCCGAGTTTCTTGCGGGCTTCGCGCAGATAGTCGTTGACCGTGTGGACCGACAAGTCGAGCTCGGCGGCGGCGGATTTGGCCGTGTGCCCCGCCAGCAGCAAACGCAGGACTTCGCGTTCGCGATCCGTCAGCGATGCGACCCCGCCCTCCATGGTCAGCTCATCAGTTCGCGGACGAAGGGGATCAGCCCGGTCTGCCGCTGACGCTTCATCCGCTCGGCATCGAGGATCTCGCGAACTTTGGCGAAGCAGGCCTGCGCGTCTTCGTTGATCACGACGTAGTCATAGGCGTCCCAGTGGCTGATCTCCGATCGGGCGCGTTCCATGCGCGCCTCGATTACCTCTTCTGCATCGGTCCCGCGGCTGCGCAGGCGGCGTTCGAGTTCGGCGATGCTGGGGGGCAGGATGAACACGCGGACCACGTCCTGCTGGTCCTTCTGGTAGAGCTGCTGCGTTCCCTGCCAGTCGATGTCGAACAGGAAATCCTGCCCGTCCTTCAGCGCATTGCGGATGCGGCCTTTGGGTGTGCCGTAGCGATGGCCGAAGACATGAGCCCATTCGTAGAAGTCGTCCTCCTCGACCATCCGGTCGAACTCGGCATCGTCGACGAAGTAGTAATGCACCCCGTCGATCTCGCCCGGTCGTGGCGGGCGGGTCGTCACACTGACCGACAGCTTGATCTCGTCTTCGGCCTCCAGCAGCATCCGGCTGATCGTCGTCTTGCCCGCGCCGCTCGGCGAAGAGAGGATGAACATCAGCCCGCGCCGTGCGAGTTTGTCTGTCGGAGTTTGGGATTCGGCCATGCGCGCTCTTGCGCCAAGCCGGCCGCCGAAATCAAGGGCGGCAGGGCACTACGCCTAGATCAAGCTATCGGGATCGGCCTGCTCGCGCAGCATTTTCTCGCCGGCTGCTTTCGATTTGCGGCGCGAACGGCCCCTGTCGAACAGCACCTTGAGCGCAAGGCCGGTCCCTACCGCTAGGGCGCCGGGTACGGATTTCGTCGCGACCTTGGTGACGCCGTAGGCCGCCAGAGCGTTGAGGGTCGAGCGATTTTCGACGATCTGCTTAGCGTAGCCCTTGCCGTAGCGCCGCCCGAGCAGGGCCTTCTCCACTGTCATGCGGGACAGCCGCCCGACACTGCGAAGGAGGATGTCGTGAATGATGAGATTGGTCGACGGGTCCGGGCTCGGCCCCGGCATTTCGTCCGGGCCGATAGTCTTGTCGGTCGCCTTCTCGATCGCCGCGCCAGCGCGATCGGTCAGATGGTTCGGTTTCTTCTTGCTGCTCAAGCCCATGCCATGCCCCGTTCTGCCGGGGCTTCGCGCCGCGGCTATTTCTTGCGGCCGAAATCGACCGTGACGACGTTGGATCCGTCTTCTGCACCCTCAACGGCTGCATCCTCGCCCTGTTCCGATCCGTCATTTTCGGGATGCTCGGTCGGGGCAGGAGCCATGTCGGCCACGGTCGCCTGGAACTGGAGCCCGAAGTCGACCGCCGGATCGACGAATTGCGTGATCGCGGCGAAGGGGATGTCGAGCGCGGCGGGCACCTGGTTGAAGCTCAGCCCGACCGAAAAGCCGTCTTCGCGGACGTTCAGGTCCCAGAACTTGTTCTGCAGCACGATCGTCATCTCGTCCGGGAACCGCTCGCGCAGGCTGTCGGGGATGCTCACGCCGGGGGCGTGCGTCTTGAATGTGATGTAGAAGTGATGCGCGCCCGGCAGTTCGCTGCCGGTCTGCTCGATTTCGCCGAGCACGCGGCCTACCACTGCGCGCAGGGCCTCCTGCACGATGGAATCGTAAGGGATCAGGCTGTCGGGCGTCTCGTCGCTCATGCGCGCCTAGGTGTAACCGCGAGGCGCGCGGGTCAAGCGCTTTAAGCGCGGCTTTACTACGCCGTAAGGTGCTATTTCTTGCCTATCGCCCCGTGCGGCTCTAGCGCGGGCGCCATGCGAACAGGCCGTATCGAGCGCAACACTGCGGAAACGAAAATTCTCGTCGAGGTCGATCTCGACGGGACCGGATCATACGACGTAACCACCGGCATCGGCTTTCTCGATCACATGGTCGAGCAATTCGCCAAGCATTCCCTGATCGACGTCACGTTGAAAGTCGACGGCGACCTCCATGTCGACCAGCACCACACCACCGAGGACAGTGCGCTCGCGCTCGGCCAGGCTTTGGCGCAGGCGCTTGGCGACAAGGGTGGGATCGCGCGGTATGGCAGCGCCTATTCGCCGATGGACGAGACGCTGGCGCGCGTCGCACTCGATATATCCGGCAGGCCCTATTTCGTGTGGAAGGCGGGCTTCAGCCAGGAAAAGCTGGGCGAATGGGACACCGAGCTGATCGAGCATTGGTTCCACTCGGTCGCTCAGACCTGCGGCCTGACGCTGCACATCGAGCTGCTCTACGGCACTAACAATCACCACATTTGCGAAAGCATCTACAAGGGCTTCGCCCGAGCGATGCGGATCGCTTGCGAAATCGATCCGCGCAAAGGCGGCGCGATCCCCTCGACGAAGGGCCAGCTCGGTGGGTGAGATAATCGCGCTTGTCGATTACGGCGCGGGCAACCTCCACTCAGTCGAAAACGCGCTCCGCAAGGTCGGAGCGAAGGTGAAAGTCACCGACGATCCCGATGTCATCCGCGCGGCCGACCGGATCGTTCTTCCCGGTGTCGGCTCGTTCAAGGCGTGCGCCGAAGGCCTGCGCGCTGTCGACGGGGCGATCGAGGCGATGCACGAACGGGTCTTCGTGGGCGGCGCGCCGTTCCTCGGTATTTGCGTGGGCATGCAATTGCTCGCCACGCAGGGTCTGGAGCATGGCATCACGCCCGGGCTCGACTGGATCGAGGGCGAGGTGCGGCTGATCGAGCCAACCGATGAAAGCGTGAAGGTACCGCACATGGGCTGGAACGATGTTGCGCTGACGCCGCACGCGAAAATGCACGATGTGGTATATGAGGGAGAGGCCTATTTCCTCCACTCCTTCCACTTCCATGCGGATAGCGGGAAGGACGTGCTCGCCATGACCGATCACGGAGGCGGTCTGGTCGCTGCGGTCGGCCGCGACAATCTGCTTGGCGTGCAGTTCCATCCGGAGAAGAGCCAGCATTATGGCCTTGCGACCCTGACCCGTTTTCTGGAGTGGAAACCGTGATTATATTTCCTGCCATCGATCTCAAAGGCGGCCAGGTGGTGCGTCTCGCAGAGGGCGATATGGATCGCGCGACGGTTTATGGCGACGATCCGGCCAAGCAGGCGACGCTGTTTGCGGAGGCCGGGGCCGAGTATCTCCACGTGGTCGATCTCGACGGTTCCTTCGCCGGATCGGCGCAGAACCGCGAGGCGGTCGAGAGCATCGTTGCGGCCTTCGCGGGGCGCGTGCAATTGGGCGGTGGCATCCGCAGCCAAGAGGACGTCGAGGGCTGGCTCGATGCAGGCGTGTCGCGAATCGTGATGGGTTCGGCGGCGCTGAAGGATCCGGAGTTCGTGAAAGAGATGGCCCGCGCACATCCGCAGGCCATCGTCGTTGCGGTCGATGCGAAGGACGGCATGGTCGCGACCGAGGGCTGGGCTGAGGTGTCGGACGTGCCGGTGGTCGATCTCGCCCGCCGGTTCGAGGATGCGGGTGTGGCCGCGCTGCTGTTCACCGATATCGGGCGCGACGGGCTGCTGAAGGGCGTAAATGTCGAGGCAACAGTCGGGCTTGCTCAACAGGTCGACATCCCCGTCATCGCCAGCGGCGGCGTCGCAGGGATCGAAGACATCGAGGCGCTGAAGCCGCATGCCGCCGATGGGATCGAGGGCGTGATCACCGGACGTGCGCTCTATGACGGGAGGCTCGATCTTGCCGAAGCGCTTAAGGCGGCGAAGCAATCGTGACCGTCCGTATCCGCGTCATCCCCTGCCTCGACGTGGCCGATGGGCGCGTGGTGAAGGGCGTCAATTTCGTCGATCTCAAGGATGCGGGCGACCCGGTCGAGCAGGCGCAGGCCTACGACCGCGCGGGCGCCGACGAGCTGTGTTTTCTCGACATTTCCGCCAGCCACGAGGGGCGCGGAACGCTGCTCGACATGGTGCGGCGTACGGCGGCGGTGTGCTTCATGCCGCTGACTGTCGGTGGCGGGGTGCGCAGCGTGGAAGATGCGCGTGCACTCTTACTGGCCGGCGCGGACAAGGTCGCGATCAATTCGGCAGCCGTTTCGCGACCCGAGCTGGTGCGCGAGATCGCCGAGAAATTCGGCAGCCAGTGCGTTGTCGCCAGCGTCGATGCGCGGGCTCGAACCGAGGGCGAAGGCTTTCGCGGCTGGGAAATCTTCACTCACGGAGGCCGCAAGCCGACCGGGATCGACGCCATCGAGCATGCCGAGCGACTGGCGGAGTTGGGCGCGGGAGAGTTGCTTGTCACCTCGATGGACGGTGACGGGACCAAGGCGGGCTACGATCTCGAACTGACCCGCGCGATCGCGGACAGTGTCTCGATCCCTGTCATCGCCAGCGGCGGCGTCGGCACGCTCGACCATCTCGTCGAAGGCGTGACCAAGGGGCACGCAAGCGCCGTCCTTGCCGCATCGATCTTCCATTTCGGCGAGCACACGGTGGCCGAGGCCCATGCGGCCCTGCGCGAGGCTAGATTGCCTGCCCGCGGATAAAGTGCGCGTCCCCATGAGGGACAAGCGCCACGCAAGTCCTGCGCCCGTCACACCGCTCTGGCATAGGGCGACTCATGTCCAGCCAGTTCATATCGCTGGCCGCGCAGTTCGCGGATCTCTCCGGCCCGGCTGGCATCGCCGCGCGCCTGCAAGAGCCCAGCGCTTTGATGATCGTGGCGGTCGCACTGGGCGGCATTGTTGTGGGTCGCTTCCTGATCGGTCGCAGCGACGGCGGACAATAGCCTGGCCCGATTGCCTCGCGCCGCGCCGCCGTGCATAGCAGGCCGATGGACACGCTCACCCGCCTCGAAACCACCATCGCGAACCGCCGGGATGCCGATCCCGACACCAGCTATGTCGCGCAGCTCAGCCACCGCGGCGTGCCGGTCATGGCGCGCAAGCTGGGCGAGGAGGCCGTCGAGGCCTGCGTCGCCGCGCTCAGCGGCAGCCGCGAAGAGCTGGTCGGCGAGGCGGCGGATGTGCTCTTTCACCTGATGGTGCTTCTTAGCGCAAAGGATGTGTCGCTGGCCGAAGTGCTGGCCGAACTCGACCGACGCGAGGGGACCAGCGGTATCGACGAGAAGAATTCGAGGAGCGCCTAATGCCGATCGACCCGACAAAGCCTTATGACGACGACAACATCTTCGCGAAGATCCTGCGCGGGGAAATTCCCTCGAACAAAGTCTATGAGGACGAATGGGCCTTCGCCTTCGAGGACATCAATCCGCAGGCCGAGGTGCACACGCTGGTCATACCGAAGGGCCGCTACGTCAGTTGGGACGACTTCAGTACGAAAGCGAGCGCCGAGGAAATCGCGGGCTTCGTGCGCGCCGTGGGTAAGGTCGCTCGCGACAAGGGTCTGGTCGAGCCCGGCTACCGCATGATGGCCAATATCGGCGCGCATGGCGGCCAGGAAGTGCCGCATCTGCATGTGCACCTTTTTGGTGGTGAGCCATTGGGGCCGATGATTGCACGAAGATAGGCTCCCTGCTTTCGAACATTTTCACCGCCTCCATGCCTCGTTTCATCGCCGTTAATGTTCAGGAGTCGAATGCCGTCTTTGCAGCGAATTTCCGCTGCGCTAGAGCGCCGTCCGAATGGTTCTACCCAATCCCCCCGACGGCGTGATCGATGGCAGCTGCCACCTCTATGCGGTGCGCGTCTATTACGAAGACACGGATCTGTCGGGCATCACCTATCACGCGAACTATCTGCGCTGGTTCGAACGGGCGCGCAGCGATCTGCTGCGTCGGCTCGAGATCGACCAGCGCGCGGCGATCGAGGACGGGACGGGCGCCTACGCCGTATCCGAACTCTCGCTGAAATATCTTAGCCCCGCGAAGCTGGATGATGATGTGACGATCGTTACCACCTGCACGCAGATGCGCGCAGCGTCCTGCCGCATGCACCAGCGGGCGTTTCGCGGGGACGATTTGCTGGCCGAGGCACATTTGCGCGTCGGTTTCGTTTCACCCGGGGGCCGGCCAGTGCGCCAGCCCGAAGAATGGCGCGCGGCCTTTGCGCGCTTCGGTATCCAAGAGGGCGAATGACCACACTTTCCATGCTTGCAGCCGCTGCCCCGACGCGGCTCGATCCGATCGAACTGTTCCTCGATGCGGACATCGTCGTCCAGCTGGTGATGGCAGGGCTTTTGCTGGCCAGCATCTGGGTCTGGATGATCATCGTCAGCTTCAGCCTGCGCATGGCGCGCACCCGCAAACGCATGATCGCCTATGAAAGCGAGTTCTGGCAGGCGGACAATTTCGATCGGTTCATGTCCGAACGCGGCAACAAGGACATCCCGGCCGCTCGCGTCGCGCAGGCGGCCGTCAGCGAATGGCGCAAATCCACCAAGGGCGAGGTGCGCGACAAGGAAGCGCTGCGCGGCCGCATCGGTATCGCGATGGACAGCCAGATCGCGCTGGAGGCCGACGACATCGCCGAGCGCCTGAACTTCCTCGCCACGGTCGGCTCGGTTGCGCCCTTCGTGGGCCTGTTCGGCACCGTTTGGGGCATCATGAACAGCTTCTTCCAGATCGGCGCGCAGGAAAGCAGCTCGCTCGCCGTGGTCGCGCCGGGGATCTCGGAAGCGTTGTTCGCGACCGCGATCGGCCTGTTCGCCGCCATTCCCGCGGTGATTGCCTATAACCGCTTCAGCCATCGCGTGGATCGCTACGAAGCGCGGCTGCAGCGCTTTGCCGACAAGCTCTCCGCGACATTCAGCCGCCAGCTGGAGCAGCGCTGATGGCGATGGGTCTTGCCTCCGGCGGAGCAAGGCGCGGCGGCAGGCGAGGGCGCGGCGGTCGTCGCCCGATGTCCGAAATCAATGTCACGCCCTTTGTCGACGTCATGCTGGTGCTGCTGATCATCTTCATGGTGACTGCGCCGCTGCTGACCGCTGGTGTGCCGATCAACTTGCCCGACAGCCGCGCCGATTCGCTGCCGCAGGAAGCGCAGCAGGTAACGATCAGCATCGACGAGGGCGGCTATGTCTATATCGACGATGCGCAGGTCGCGGTCGGCGGCTTGCCGCAGGCGCTCGAGAATATTCCGCGCACGGACGACGGCCCCGACATCACCCTGCGCGCCGATCGCGGACTGGATTACGGGCGCGTCATGGCGGTGATGGGCGAGCTCAATCGCGCCGGGCTCAACCGCATTGCTTTGGTGACGAACGGTGGCCAGGTCTCTGCGCCGGTCAACAACGGTTCATCGACGGAGGAATAGCCGGTGAGCATGGGAGACACCGCCTTTCGCAGCGAGGAGAAGACCGGGCTACTGGTCGCACTCATCCTGCATCTGGCGCTGTTTGCTGGCCTGTTCGTGCAAGGCTTGCTCCCGGCCCCGACTTTCGAGCCGGTCGAGCGCATGACGGTGAGCCTCGCCGAGGAAGTCGGGCTGGAAGCTACCGCGCCCGATCCGGTCCCGGAAAGCCGCGCCGCAGTCGCGCCGACATTGTCGGACAGTCCTGCCCCGCCGGTTGTCGAGCCGGTCGCTCCGCCCGTCCCGCGTCAGGTCACGCCGCCGGTCCCGCGCGTTCAATCGCCCGTCCCGGCGCCGCGCACGCAGCCGCGCGAGGCCCCGCGCCGGGAGCCGCAGCGCACGCAAACGCAGCCGCGCAGCAGCGAACGCAGCGGCGGCTCGCGCCTCGGCGACAGCTTCCTCGACGGCGCAGGCGCCAGTACCACGACCAGCGAGACCCGCGTTCCTGCGTCGCAGATCGGGGCCAGCGCGAAGGCTTCGATCGTGCAGGCAATTGCCCGGCAGGTGCGCCCGCACTGGCAGGGCAAGGCGCCGTCCGGTGCCGACGCCGAACTGCTCGTCTCCGTTCTCGCCTTCGATCTCAATCCCGACGGCTCGCTGGCGGGTCGCCCGCGCGTCGTCTCACAGGATGGCGTGACCCCGGCCAATGAAGCCCAGAAGGGCCGCCACGCCGAAGTCGCCATCCGCGCCGTCCAACTTGCCGCGCCCTTCGATCTCCCGCCCGAATATTACAACGCGTGGAAGTCCATCCGCGGCGCCCGCTTCGACAGGAATTTGTCCCGATGAAAAAGCTCTTCATTTTTGCCACCGCTCTCGTCGCCGCCCCGCTTGCGGCGCAGAACGAGGATCTCGGCCAGCCCATCCAGGAAGGCGGCGAGGTCGAAACCGTCATGGAGGCGGAGGATGGCGAAGGGCTGACCTTCACCATCACCGACGAAACCGCGCTGGAAGACCTGGGCATCGCCATTCCCGGTTTCGCGACCGATGCCGATGTCGCCACCCCGGCCAACCAGAACGGCACGGCTGCGCTGGGCAAGGAACTTGCCCGCGTCATCACCGCCGACCTGCGAAACAACGGCCTGTTCAAGCCGACCGGTCCCGACGCGCTGCCCCAGCCGAGTTTTCCCGAGATAAACGCGCCAAACTGGCCGACCTGGTCCAATCGCGGCGCGGAGATGCTGGTGCATGGCTATGTCCGCGCGCGCAGCGACAACCGGCTGACGGTTGGCTGCTACCTCTACGACATGGCGCTGCAGCAGCAACTGGTCCGCGAGGGCTGGATCGTTGAACCGGCTGACTGGCGGCGCGCGGCGCACAAATGCGCCGACCTCGTCTATTCGCGACTGACCGGTGAGAGCCCGTTCTTCGACAGCCGCATTGCCTATATCGCCGAAACGGGGCCTAAGGATAATCGCACCAAGCGGCTGGCGATTATGGACAGCGACGGAGCAAACCATCGCTTCATCACCACCGGTCGCTCGACCGCGCTGACGCCGCGCTATTCGCCCGATTACAAGAAGCTGTCCTACCTCAGCTATGTCGACGGCAATCCGCGGATTTATGTCTACGACATCGGCACCGGCCGTCAGACGCTGGTGACGCAGAGCGACAATCCGACCTTCGCGCCGCGCTGGAGCCCTGATGGGCGCTACATCCTCTATTCGATGGCGGTGAACGGCAATACGGACATCTATCGCGTGCCGAGTACGGGCGGTACGCCGCAGCGACTCACGGATGCACCCGGCATCGACATCGGCGGGTCTTACTCGCCCGATGGCAGCCGCATCGTCTTCGAAAGCGACCGGTCCGGTGGGCAGCAGTGCTACGTCATGAATTCCGACGGATCGAACCCGCGCCGCATCAGCTTCTTCGGCGGGCGCTGCGCGACGCCGGAATGGAGCCCGCGCGGCGACCAGATCGCCTTCACCAATTCGAGCAGCTTCAATGTCGGTGTCATGACGCCATCGGGTGGCAGCGTGCGCACCCTGACCCGCGGCTGGCAGGACGAAGCCCCGACATGGGCGCCCAACGGTCGCATCATCCAATTCTTCCGCACCGAGCGGAACAGCGGCAAGGCCGGACTGTGGCAGGTCGATCTGACCGGCGAGAACGAGCGCCGCCTGCCGACGCCGGTGGACGGGTCGGACCCCGCTTGGGGACCGATCCTGCCGTAAGATCATTGAGAGTCTTGTAGGACGAACTCGGGGGGCAAACCGACTTCACCACGCTGTTTGAAAAGGGGACAGCACTATGAATACCCGTGTTGCAACAGGATTGATGCTCGCTTCGACCATCGCTTTGGCGGCCTGCCAGAAGAAGGCGCCGGAAGAACTGCCGCCGCCGCCGACGCAGACCGCGACGCCTACGCCAACCGCGCCGACCGGCCCGACCGTGGGGACGCAGCAGCACTTCACCGATGCCGTGGGTGTGGCAAATACGGTCGTCTATTTCGATACCGATCGGTACAACATCGATTCCGAGGATTCGGCGAAGCTGCAGGTGCAGGGCCAGTATTTCAGCCAGTATCCGCAACTCAACTTCACCGTCGAAGGCCATGCCGACGAACGCGGCACGCGGGAATACAACCTCGCGCTGGGTGAGCGGCGCGCCAACGCGGCGAAGAACTATCTCGTCTCGATCGGCATCCCGGCCAATCGTATTCGCACGGTCAGCTACGGCAAGGAACGCCCGGTTGCGCTGGGTTCGAACGAATCCGCCTGGGCGCAGAACCGCCGCGCCGCGACCGTCGTCATCAACTGACCTCTGAAATAGGAAGGGCTCCCGTCACGGACGGGAGCCCTTCACGCGGTCGCGACACTCGGGAGGGACAGGTCAGCGACCGATCGAAAGTCCGATCAGCGGGGGATTGCCGGAAAGAGTTTCGGCAGGCGCATCGACATTCAGTCCGCCTGTCGCAAGCGCGATCACGAACACCGCCATCAGGGCGGTGCTGATCCGGGCCGACAGGGTCAGTTGCTTGCTCATGCTCTCTTCTCTCGGGGGCGTCTGTTGCAGGCGAGGGTTAACAAACCCTACCGCAACGCAACATTTCATATTGCAACCCGTTCCCACATCCTTGCCTCTATCGCGAGGACGCTTAGATTGACTGCCATGCGATCTCGACAAACGACATTCGGCCGCAATGCCTAAGGCGCGGCGATCAAATGACTGGGGCTTCCCCAGATGGCGCGGCTACGGCTCCTCGCGCGAGGCGACGAATGTGCGGATTTGCGACCGGCATGGTTGCGACGAGCCGGGCGACTGCCCCGCGCCCAAGGCGCCGAACAGCCCGGAACGCTGGATGTTCTGCCAGCGTCATGCAGCCGAATACAACCAGAAGTGGGATTATTTCGAAGGCCTCGACAAGGCTGAGAAAGAACAGCGCGCCAAGGCAGAGCGTAGCGAAAATGCCGGCTATGCCGAGGCTCAGCACTATGGCTGGGGCGGCAGCGGCGACGGCTCGCGCAGCGCGGACGAAATGCGTGCGCTCGACATCCTCGAACTGGAGGCCGACGCCGATTTCGCCACGATCAAGAAAGCGTGGCGCGAAAAGGCCAAGACCGTACATCCCGACGTGAAGCCCGGCGATGCCGAAGCGGCAGCCGAGTTCCAGAAGCTGCAGGTGGCTTACGAAGTTCTGAAGGTTGCGGAAGAGCGCCGCGAGTGGAAGGGCTAACCAAGCCGCTTGCGCACGGCGCTGGCCAGTTGCTTGCCTAAACCCGGACCCTGCTCGGGATAGAAGTAGGGCTCGATCATTTCCGCTTCCATCAATGCCAGCTCACCTGACGGCAGGCGGGCCATGTCGATCCGGCAGTAGAGCGGCGCGGGGAAGGGCAGCACTTCGACAACCGCCTGCGCCGTGGCCAGATCTTCCGCGCTGGGCGTGTAGTCCGTTTCGTATCCGCCATAGAGCGACTGGATGCGATATTCTCCCTCTGCGGCGCGTTTGAGCACGCCGTGACTGAACGCGCCGTCGATGAAGAGGAAGGTGTATTCGCCCTCTTCGGTCACGCTCGACAGGAAGGGCTGGATCATGCACCGATGGCCCATTCGCCAATCGGGATCGGGCATCGCATCGGCCGAGAAGCGGTATTGGCCTAGGCCGCCCGCCCCGATGCGGCGCTTGACGACCACCGACGGCGTATCGAACATATCCATCGCCGCGCCGACGTCGCTTGCATCCGCATCCATGAAATAGGCGGTCGGCACGGTGGTCGCACCGGCCTCGTCCATCTCGCGCAGATAGCCCTTGTCCGCGTTCCACCGCACGATCTCGGGCGGATTGCAAACGGCAATGCCGCGCGCTTGCAGAGCCTCCAGCCGGGCGAGGAATTCCTTCGGATGGTCCTGGTAATCCCATGCCGTACCCAGCAGGACCAGCGCGAGCCCGTCGAACGCCTCGAGTGGTGCGCGCCAGTCGATCTCGGCCAGTTCCAGCCCCGCCGCTGCAAACGCCGGGCGCAGGGCGGCCACCTCCAGATCGTGCTCGAACGCGTCTCCCCGGCGAGGGCCATCGCCGGGGAGGGTATCCGCACAAGCGAGGAAGCCGATCCGTTTCAGACCGCCTCCAGCGCCTGTTCGAAGTCGGCGATCAGATCGTCGGCATCCTCGATCCCGATGCTGATGCGCACGAGATTATCCGAAATGCCGAGCTCGGCGCGGCGGCCTTCGGCAACCGAGAGGTGCGTCATCGATGCGGGGTGGCTGGCGAGCGTTTCCGTGCCGCCGAGGCTCACCGCCAGTTTGGCGATCTTGAGCGCGTCGAGGAAGCGGAAGCATTCCGCCTCGCCGCCCTTGAGCAGCAGCGAGAAGGTCGAGCCTGCACCGAGGCAATGGCGGTCGTAGATGTCCTGCTGCCGCGCATCCTTGATCATGCCGAGATAGCCCAGGCCTTCGACCTTCGGGTGCTTGCTGAGGAAGTCGCACACCTTGGCGGCGTTCTCGCCCGCGCGTTGCATGCGCAGTTCCACGGTTTCGAGGCTGCGGCACAGCATCCATGCCGTATTCGGATCGCAGATGCCGCCCATCGTGTTGCGGAGCATGCGGATCGCATCGATAAAGCGCTTCTTGCCCGAAACGCTGCCCGCGACGAGGTCCGAATGGCCGCCGACATACTTCGTCAGCGAGTAGACCACGAGGTCCGCTCCATGGTCGAGCGGGCGCTGCCACAGCGGGCCGAGGAAGGTGTTGTCGATCGCGATCGAGCACTTGTCCGGATCGAAATGCGCATCGCGCGCTTCCTTGACTGCTTCGATATCGACCAGCGCATTGGTCGGGTTGCCGGGGCTTTCGAGGTAGATCATCGGCACTTCGCCGCCCTGCTCCTCGGCCTTGGCCTTCGCCTTGGTCATCACTTCGTCGAGCTGTTCGCGGCTGGCGCCGGCGGGGAAGTCGATGAAGGTGACACCGAATTTCGCCATGGTCTTGGCGATGAAGCCTTCGGATGCCGCATAGAGCGGGCCGGAGTGCACGATCACGTCGCCCGCCTTGCAGGCCGCCAGCAGCAGCACGGCGATCGCGGTCATCCCGCTCGAGAAGGAGAGCGCCTCTTCCGCCCCGTCCCACACCGCAAGGCGATCCTCGAGGATTTCCTGGTTGGGCGCGTTGAAGCGCGAATAGACGAGGCCGTCTGCGCCACCCGGGCGCTTGCCGGTGATGCCTTCGAAATGGCGCTTGCCGTCGGCCGCGCTGGGAAAGGCGAAGGTGCTGGTGAGGAAGATCGGGGCCTTCAGGCTGCCTTCCGACAGGGTCGGGTCGTAGCCGTGGCCCATCATCAGCGTGCTCGGCTTCAGCGCGCGGCCGTTGATCTTGGTGACTTCCGCCTTGGGGTTCTTGCGCGGGGTGGTGGGGTCGATGTCGTTGTCGCTCATGGGGAGGAGCATCCTTCCTGCAAACATGCCCCCAGGAAGGCGGGGGCCGGTGGGGCAGTCGGGGCGCCCGTTCCTAACCTCCGCAGGAACGCATCTCCGCCAACTGCCGCTCGCGCCGTCTCCCTTATGTTGGACCGATGTTGGTTTCAACTGCGACGAGTCCAGTCACATGGACCGCATGGACCACAGTCCAGGGACGAGAAACTTCGCAGCCATTTTCGTCAGGCTCAACGGCGAGCCAGGTTGGATTCTCGGAGCATATCATCCCGGCGGCATAGCTCCGGCTTCCTGAGTAGGAAAATCAGCCAGCAACCAGCGCGTTCATGCCCCATACCACCGCGACGATCATCACGATGCCGAACAGGTCGAGCAGGATGCCCGCCTTCACCATGCTCTCGATCCGGATGCGGCCGGTCGCCCAGGCGATGGCATTTGGGCCGGTCCCCGCCGGGAGCATGAAGCCCCAGCTCGCGGCGAGGGCGGCGGGCATGGCGAGAAGGATCGGATCGACACCGAGCGCCACGACCAGCGCCGCAACGACCGGGATAATGCCCGAGGCGGTCGCGACATTGCTGGCGAACTCGGTGATCAGCACGACCATGGCGACGACCGCTATGGCAACCAATATGAGCGGCCATGCCTCAAGAGGAAGCAGCGCCTCGCCCAGCCAGTCGGCCAGCCCGCTGGCGGCCATGCCCGCAGCGAGCGCGAGGCCGCCCCCGAACATCATGATGACGCCCCACGGCGCGCGGTCGGCCTCTTCCCACACCAGCAGCGGACGTCCGGTGCCGTCCGGCAGCAGGAACAGCGTCAGCCCCATCAGGATGGCGATCGTCCCGTCGGTCAGCGAGCCTTCGGGAAGATAGGGCGCGATCCACATCTGCCCCATCCACAGCAGGAAGGTGACCGCGACCACCGGGACGAGGCGCTTCTCCGCGCTGGACCATGCGGCATGGGTGTCGATCGCGGTGCGGGCGGCGCGCGCATCGAAGGGATGGTCGCGCACTTTCTGCACGCGGGCGACGAGGAACGCCGCCAGCGGCACGCCGATGATCACCACGGGCAGGCCGTAGACCATCCATTGCGCGAAGGTGATCCGCGTTCCGGTCAGCGTGTCGAGCAGCCCGACGGCAATGGCATTGGTCGGCGAACCCACCAGCGTGCCGAGACCGCCGATGCTGGCCGCGAAAGCAATACCCATGGGGAGCGCGCCGGACAGGCCCTCGGTGTCGCGCTCCGCCAGTCCGCCACCCGCCAGCACGGCGACCGCCATCGGCATCATGATGAGCGCGGTCGAGGTATTGGAGATCAGCATCGACAGGATCGCCGCCGTGCCCATGAAAGCGAGCAACACGCCGGTCTGCCCCCCGCGCCCGCCGACGAGGCGGAGCAATGCCAGCGCCAGCCGCTTATGCAGGCCGGTGCGCTCGATCGCGAGGGCGATGAAGGCCCCGCCGAGAATCAGGAAAAGGATAGGAGAGTAGTATGCGCTGGCCGTTTCGCGCGCGGTCATAACCCCGGCGAAGGGCAAAACGAGGAAGGGCATCAGCGCGGTGGCCGTCAGCGGCAGCGCCTCGGTCATCCACCATGCCGCCATCAGCACGACCAGGCCCGCAACGATGAAAGCTTCACGGCTCATCCCGGCGGGCGGGGGCAGGACGATGCTCGCCACGAGTGCCAGAGCACCGCCAACCAGTCCGATATGTTTTGCGGCCATTGTTCCCCCTCCCGCGCTTGCTAGCAAGGGGAGGGGTCGGGTTCTAGTGCGTCGCGTCGAGCGTCAGTTCGTAAATGCTCCAATGACGCTGGGCCACGGTCGCGCCGGGCACGTCGTTGGACCGGCGAAGGACGATCGGCCCTTCGTAGCGGATTGGACGGCCCTGTTCATCGTTCGCCGTGATGGTCAAATCGGTGGAATAATAGGACGATCCGGCCGCGCCTTCCATGCTGCCATTGGGTACGGCAACGGTGATTGGGTCGAGATCTTCGAACATGCTCGTCCACTGCGCTTTCGGCCAGCGTGCCTTGCTGGCATCGTCAAGCATGGCCCATGCCTGATCCCATTCCTTCAGTTCGATGGCTCTTGCAAAGGCAAGCAGGACATTGCGCGCACCGGCTTCGGTCTTTTCCGCCTCGGGCGTCAACGGGGCAGGATCGAGCTTGGGAAATCCGTCGTTCGGCTCGTCGGCCGAGCCCTCAGCCGGCGGCGGGGGCGCCGGCATTCGCTGTTCCGGCATATCGGATGCAGGCTGGTCGAGATCGACCGAAGTCACCTCGTGATCGGATTCACTCTCCGCGTTGCAGGCGAAAAGCGACAGGACGAGAATTGCGACGGGCGCGATGTTCTTCCGGTTCATATGACGAAAAACCGGAGAACGCCCTGTGGCGTTCCCCGGTTCAACCTGTCTAGCATCGGCTCGGCGCGCTTATTTCGGCGCGAGCACCATCACCATCTGGCGACCTTCGAGGCGCGGGAAGCTTTCGACCTTGGCGAGTTCTTCCATGTCGTCGCGCACGCGGTTGAGCAGGTCCATGCCGAGCTGTTGGTGCGCCATTTCGCGCCCGCGGAAGCGCAGGGTGCATTTCACCTTGTCGCCGTTCTCGATGAACTTGTTTACGTTGCGCATCTTCACGTCGTAATCGTGATCGTCGATGTTCGGGCGCATCTTGACCTCTTTGATGTCCTGGGTCTTCTGCGTCTTCCGCGCGAGGTTCGCCTTCTTCTGCGCCTCGTAGCGATATTTGCCGACATCGAGGAACTTGCACACCGGCGGGTCCGCATTGGGGGACACTTCCACGAGGTTGAGGCCCAGTTCGTTGGCCTGCTCCGTCGCTTCGCGGGTGTACATCACCCCCAGGTTCTCGCCTTCGTGATCAATCACGCGGACCTTGGGGACATTGATCATGTTATCGTAGCGCGGGCCGCTTTTCACGGGCATTTGCATGCTGCGCCGGGGTGGACGTGCTATGTGGTATTCTCCTGATTCTGCCGTTTGTCTGGCCGCGATATAGGGAGAAATGCGCGCTTTCGCCAGTGCGAAAACCCGGGGCCGGAACTAAGCCGCCTGCCAGAGGGGAAATCGCGCCAGCTTGCCTTTCGCCGGAACCACCGCATCGATCCGGTCGGCGGGTTGCAGCGCCTTGAGGATCGCGGGGTCGGCGGCGCTCATGCCGCCGGTATAGGCACCGAAGGCGGGCAGGATCATGCGGCCCGAAGGCCTGCCGTTCGCCCCTTCGTTCGCGCTGACCACCGCGCAGGGGCGGCGGATCATGCGCTGGCGGATCTTGAGTTGCAGGCGCGGGTGGTAGTGGCCGGACAGTTCGGGGCGCGTCTCGCCTTGTCTCGCGCGGTGGCGCAGGATGACGCCGCCGAGTTCGATCTCCTCGACCAGCGTGCCGCCGCAGCGGGCCGCCATATGCGGATCGTGCCCCTCATCGTGGTTCCCGGTGATCCAGACCCAGTCGACCGCCTTGGTCAGCGCCTCCAGCATGCCGCAGGCGTGATCTTCCAGCCGGGTGGAGCCGTCCGAATCATGGAAATTGTCGCCCAGCGTGATGACGCGGCGCGCGCCGGTTTCGCGAATGGCCAGCGCGACCCGCTCCAGCGTCTCGCGGCTGTCGTAGGGCGGGATCATCTGCCCGTGCCGCGCGAAGAAACTGCCTTTCTCAAGGTGCAGGTCCGCCACCAGCAGCGCGTTTTCACGCGGCCAGTAGAGTGCGCGGCCCTCTGTCAGGAGCCATTCCTCGCCTGCGAACGAAAGGGGAACCATGCACCGCTATTGCCGGAGGCCGTGGGCGATGGCAAGAGCCTTCGCATGACCGACTGGACCGAGCAGACCGACCAAGCCCGCAACTGGTTCGAAAGCCTTCGCGATCATATCTGCGCCGAATTTGAGGCGATCGAGCGCGAAGCCGGGTCGGAGGCGGAATTCACCTATACGCCGTGGGACCGCGAGGAAGCCGGCAACGACGATCCCGGCGGCGGCGTGCAGGGCCTGATGAAAGGCAAGGTGTTCGAGAAGGTCGGCGTCAACGTCTCCACCGTGCGCGGCAGTTTCTCGCCAGAATTCGCTGGCCAGGTTAACGGCGCGAGTGCCGAGCAGCCCGGTTTCACCGCCACCGGCATCAGTCTCGTCGCGCATATGGCGAACCCGCACGTGCCCGCCGTCCACATGAATACGCGCTTCCTAACCACACAGGCCGCCTGGTTCGGGGGCGGGGCCGATCTCAACCCGCCGCTGCCTTACGAGGAGGACACGGCCGATTTCCACGCGCACTTCCGCGCCGCCTGTGCGGGGCACAACCCGACCTATTACGACCGCTTCAAGAAGTGGGCGGACGACTATTTCTTCATCCCCCACCGCGGCGTGCATCGCGGCGTGGGCGGGATCTTCTACGACCACCTCGAGTGCGAAGACGATGCGGCGTTCGAGCGCAACTTCGCCTTCACGAAAGACGTAGGGGAGGCATTCCTCGACATTTACCCGAAGCTGGTGCGCCGCCGGATGGACAGCGACTTCACCGAGGCGGAGAAGCTGCAGCAGCTGCAGTGGCGGGGGCGCTATGCCGAGTTCAATCTCGTCTACGACCGCGGCACGCTGTTCGGCCTCAAGACCGGCGGCAATATCGATGCCATATTGATGAGCCTGCCGCCCGAGGCGGTGTGGAGCTAGACTGTCTGACGGGCGTTGCGGTCCAATGATCCGCGCGTTTCGCGATCCCGTCCGCCTCATTCCGTTGCTGTTTGCAGTCGCGATTGCGATCGGCACGGCGCTGCTGATGCTGCCATTCGCGTCTGCCAGCGGGCAGGCGACGCCGCTGGTCACGGCTTTCTTCACGTCGACATCCGCTGTCGCGGTGACCGGGCTGATCGTGGTCGATACCGCAACTTACTGGTCGTGGTTCGGACAGGTGGTCATCCTTGTCCTGTTCCAGATCGGCGGTTTCGGGATCATGACCGCGGCCACCCTGTTCGGCCTCATGGCCGGGCGCGGCTTCGGCCTGCGCGAGCGAATGGCGACGCATGTGGAGCGCAACCGGCTGGAGGTCGGCGACGCGCGATCCGTACTGGCTCTGGTCCTCAAGATCACCATCGCGGTGGAAGCGGTGGTCGCCGCGATCCTCGTTGCCCGCCTGATGGTTAGCTATGACTCCGAGTTCGGCCCGGCGCTGTGGCATGGCGTCTTTCACGCGGTCAGCGCTTTCAACAATGCCGGCTTCTCGAGCTATTCCGACAGCGTCATGGGGTTCCAGACGGACGCGGTGTTTCTCGTGCCAATCATGGCGGCCGTGATCGTCACCGCCCTCGGCTTCCCGGTGATGCAGGATGTGCGGCACAAGGGGGTGCGCTGGAGCCAGTGGACCCTGCATACCAAGATCACCGTGATGGGCACCGCCGTGTTGCTGCTGGTCGGGTTCGGAGCCATCCTCGCAAAGGAATGGACCAACCCGGATACGCTCGGCCCGATGAGTGTCGGGGCCAAGATCCTCAACGCCGGTTTCCATTCGGTCATGCCGCGCACGGCGGGCTTCAACAGCCTCGATGTCGGGGCGTTTCGCGGCGAGACGCTGTTGATGAACTATGTGCTGATGTTCATCGGCGGGGGAAGCGCGGGCACCGCCGGCGGGGTCAAGATCACGACCTTTTTCGTCCTGCTGGCCGTCGTTTATTCCGAAGTGAAGGGGCGGCGCGACGCGAGCTTGTTCGGTCGCCGGTTCGGTCACGGGATCGAACGCCAGGCGCTGACCGTGTTTGTCGCCGCCGCCACGCTGATCATACTCGCATCCATGTATATCCTCGCGATTACGCGACTGCCGATGGAGCAGGTCTTGTTCGAAACCATTTCGGCCTTTTCGACCGTCGGCCTCTCGACCGGCATCACGGCCGACCTGCCGCCCTCCGCACTGGTCGTGCTGTGCGCGCTGATGTTCGTGGGGCGCGTAGGGACCATTACCGTGGCGACCGCGTTGGCGCTTGGAGCAGAACCGCAACCTTTCCGCTATCCCGAGGAGAACCCGATTGTCGGCTGATACGCGCAAACCCGTCCTCGTCATCGGTCTCGGGCGCTTCGGCGGCTCGGTCGCCCGCGCTCTGGAGCGCATGGGGCACGAAGTGCTCGGCGCGGACACCGATCCTTCGCGGGTGCAGGAATACGCGCAGGACCTGACCCAGGTGGTGGAGGCGGACGGCACCGACCAGACCTGCCTCGAACGGATGGGTGCAGCCAGCTTCACCTCGGCGGTGGTCGGGATCGGCAGCAATATCGAGGCAAGCGTGCTGGCGGTGCTCGCACTATCCGATCTCGGCGTGCCGAATATCTGGGCCAAGGCAACCAACGAGAAGCACGGCCGCATACTCGAGCGCACGGGCGCGCATCATGTCGTATTTCCCGAACAGAAGATGGGCGAGCGCGTTGCGCGCCTGCTCAACGAGCGGCTGCTCGATTTCATCAGCTTTGGCGACGAATTCGCCATCGCCCGGCTGGCTGCCCCAGAGCCGATCGTCGGGCTCCCACTCGTCACCAGCGAATGCCGCCGCAAGTACGACGTGACCGTGATCGGGGTGAAGCGCGAGGGCGAGGATTTCATCCACGCGGTGCCCGACACGATCATCATGCCGGGCGATGTGCTGGTGGTATCGGGCCGGGTCGAGAAGATCGAAGCCTTCGCCGCCATTCACGGCGACTAGTGAGGCCTATTCTTCAGAGCCCCACACGCGGACCCAGTCGACCTCCATCTGGACCTGGCCGGCCTTGACCGCATCGACGGTTTCCTGCGGGATGCCGTAATAGGGCTCTTCCAGCTTGTTCACCTTGTAGGGGTAGATGCCACCGATGGCGAAATTGAGGATAACGAATTTCGGTGTGTCGAACGCCCAGCGCCCCTTTTCCTCGATCTCGTCGCGGGTCACGGTGTAGAAGACGTCCCCGTCGACATCGAAGGCGATCGCGTCTTTCGTCCATTCGACGCCGTAGACGTGCCAGTCGCTCGCGTCCTGGCCGGCGGGGAAGGTGCGCCGCGCCACGAAGGGCGTCTCGCCCGAATATCCCGGGCCGTGAATGGCGACGGCGGACCATTCGGACTCGCCGACATATTCCATAATGTCGATCTCGCCGGTGGCGGGCCATTGACCGTTGCCGAGCAGCCAGAAGGCCGGCCATGCGCCCCGGTTCAGCGGCATGCGAATGCGCGCTTCGGCACGGCCATAGGTGAAGTCGAAATTGTCCCGCGTGTTGATCCGGCCTGAGATGAAATCGGCCTTGCGATCGGCATTGGTATCGACGTTCGGGCGGAACACCGGTTTCAGGATCAACGCGCCGCCATCGGCACCTTCGACATCGTCGGAGAACCGGATCGTATCCGGGCTGTCGAGATAGGCCTGCTGCTCGTTGTTGACCCAGAAGTCCATCCCGATGACGTTCCATTTCGACCGATCGAGCGAAGGTGCGTCGAAATCTTCTTCGAACAGGAGTGCCCGCGTACTGGCGGTTGCACTCTCCTGCACGTCCTCGATAGGAGCGCAGGCGCTGAGCAGTGCGAAAGCGGCGACAGCCGCGATTGGTCGAAACATATGGTCTCCCCTTCGGCCGGTCGTCCGGCTCCTTGATCTGATAACGTTAACAATACAGCTTGAGTGAACCTTGGCCAGCCCCCGGCATACGATTTCACGCTAGGGGTGGATTGCCGCCCACCGATAGGCGATAGCCACCGCAATAGAGTTGCCGATCCTCCCTTCGGGATCCGGCCGCGCCACCAATCCGGAGACTTCGATGCGCTCAATCACCCTTGCTACCATCCTTGCGCTGAGCGCTGCTGCATGCACGACCATGGAGGCGGCGCCTCTCGCCGACACGGCCAACCCTGCGCGAATGGTCTCGCCCATCCTCACGACTCCCGAGGCCGAGGACACGCAGACCTGGGCCGAACCGGAGCGGGCTCGCGTTACGCATGTCGCGCTCGATCTCGACCTCGATTTCGATGCCCGGCGCGTCGGCGGCACCGCCATGCTCGACGTGCTGGCCGAACCGGGTGCCGATACGATCGTGCTCGACACCAACGGGCTGGAAATCGCGCGCGTCACCGACGGCAGCGGCCGCGAACTTCCGTGGGAAATCGAATCGATGGAAGAAACGGGCGCCAAGGGCGAACCGCTGCGGATCACGCTGAACGGCGCGCGCACCATCCGCATCGACTACCGCGCGCCGGCCGATGCAAGCGCGCTGCAATGGCTGAGCCCCGAGCAGACCGAGGGCGGGGTCCATCCCTTCCTGTTCAGCCAGGGGCAGGCGATCCTCAACCGCACCTGGATCCCGACGCAGGACAGCCCCGGCATCCGCCAGACGTGGGAAGCGCGGATCACTGCGCCTAAGCCGCTCGATGTCGTGATGAGCGGGGTGCGACAGGGCGAGCCGGAGGATCTCGGCAATGGTCGTCGCGCGTTCCGCTTCGTCATGGACAAGCCCGTGCCGCCGTATCTGATCGCGATTGCCGCGGGCGACATCGACTTCGCCTTGATCGGGCCGCGCACCGGCGTGTGGGCGGAGCCTGCCACATTGCCGCGCGCCCGTGCCGAGGTCGGCGATACGGAAGAGATGGTCGAGGCTGCAGAGGCGCTTTACGGCGAATATCGCTGGGGCCGTTACGACATGATCGTCCTCCCACCCGCCTTTCCCTACGGCGGGATGGAAAACCCGGTGATGACCTTCCTCACCCCGACCTTCATCGCGGGCGACCGGTCGAACAACGGGCTGATCGCGCATGAGCTGGCGCATAGCTGGTCGGGGAATCTGGTGACCAACGCCGTCTGGGGCGACAGCTGGCTGAACGAAGGCGTCACCACCTATTTCGAGAACCGCATCATGGAAGCGGTCTATGGCGAGAAGCGCGCCGAGCAGGAGGCAGCGCTGATGTATGCCAATATCCTCGAGACGCTGAACGAGGTCGGCAGGGACGCGCCGGGCACCGCGCTCAGCACCGATGGCGAATACGAGCTTGGTAGCGCGATTGCTTACGAGAAGGGCGCGTTTTTCCTGATGACGGTCGAAAGCATCGTCGGGCGCGAGCGCTTCGATGCCTGGCTGCGCCAATGGTTCGACAATCACGCCTTCCAGCCCGCGACCAGCGAGATGTTCTACGCGGACATGATGGCCAATCTCGTCCGGGACGAAGCGGAAGCGGAGCGACTGACCTTGCGCGAATGGATTTTCGAACCGGGCCTTCCCGAGAATGTTGCGAAACCCGACCCGGCCGCCTTTGCCGCGGTCGATCAAGCCGTCTTGTATTACGCGACGCGTTATTCGACCCCGGTGGATGGCCCTAACCCGCCGGCGCGCGTCAGCTTTCCGGAAGACCACTGGTTCGGGTGGACATCTGCCGAGCGGCAACGTTTTCTCGCCAATCTGCCAGCCGATCTTACCGAGATCGAGATGCGCATCCTCGACGACAATTTGAGACTTTCGCAATCGGCTAACAACGAAGAACTATTCCTTTGGCTCAATTACGCCCTCGACCATCGTTACGAACCGGTCGTACCACTTGTCGAACAGTTCCTGGCCCGCGTCGGCCGTGCCAAATTCGTCCGCCCGCTGTTCGCCACCCTATGGGGCGAAGGCGAGTGGGGCCGCCCCATCGCCCAGCGCATCTATGCCGATACGCGCGCGTCCTATCACTCGGTGACGCAGGCCGGGGTCGACCGGGTGCTGGCATCGGACTGATTTTTGGCTAACACGATCGTCGAGGAGAGACAGATGACCGATACGGCCAGGGAATACGTCGCACGTCCGGCCAATGATGGGCCGACCCATTGCACGGCGGCGCAGTACGAAGAGCTTTACCGGCGCAGCGTGGACGATCCCGACGGCTTCTGGCTGGAGCAGGCAAAGCGGCTCGACTGGGAAACCGCGCCTGCGAAGGGCGGCAACTGGTCCTACGATCCGGTCGAGATCAACTGGTTCGAGGATGGCGTCCTCAACCTGTGTCACAACGCCGTCGACCGCCATCTCGCCGAGCGCGGCGATGCCACCGCGCTGATCTTCGAGCCGGACGATCCGGACAGCCCCTCTCGCACTCTCACCTTCACGCAATTGCATGCCGAAGTGGTGCAGATGGCCAATGCGCTGAAGGCGCTGGGCGTGAAGAAAGGCGACCGCGTCACGCTCTACATGCCGATGGTGGTAGAGGGGACGCTGGCCATGCTCGCCTGCGCGCGCATCGGGGCGATCCACTCGGTCGTCTTCGGCGGCTTTTCGCCTGAGGCGCTGGCGGGCCGCATCACCGATTGCGACAGCCGCTTCGTCATCACTGCCGACAGCGGGCTGCGCGGCGGAAAGACCATTCCGCTGAAAGCCAATGTCGATGCCGCCCTCGCGCTCGAAGGCGTGCAGGTAGAGGGCGTACTAGTGGTACGCCACACCGGTGCCGAGGTGGATTTCGTCGAAGGCCGCGACCACTGGTATCACGATTTGCGGTCTGACGAGGATTGCCCCTGCGAGCCGATGAAGGCGGAGGATCCGCTCTTCATCCTCTACACCAGCGGATCGACCGGCAAGCCCAAGGGCGTGCTGCACACCACCGGTGGCTATGGCGTGTGGACCGCCGCGACCTTCCACTACGGCTTCGACTACCGGCCGGGCGAGGTGCACTGGTGCACCGCCGATATCGGCTGGGTCACCGGCCACAGCTACATCGTCTACGGCCCGCTCATCAACGGCGCGACGAGCCTCATTTTCGAAGGCGTGCCGAATTATCCCGACCACGGCCGCTTCTGGGACGTGGTGGACAAGCACAAGGTCGACATCTTCTACACCGCGCCCACTGCCATCCGCGCGCTGATGCGCGAGGGGGATCATCACGTCACGAGCCGCGACCGGTCTTCGATCCGCCTGCTCGGCAGCGTGGGAGAGCCGATCAATCCCGAAGCCTGGCGTTGGTATTACGAAGTCGTCGGCGAGGGCCGCTGCCCGGTGATCGACACCTGGTGGCAGACCGAAACCGGCGGCATCATGCTGACGACGCTCCCGGGCGCGCACGACATGAAGCCGGGCAGTGCGGGCAAGCCTTTCTTCGGTGTGCAGCCGCAACTGGTCGACAACGAGGGCGGCGTTCTGGAGGGCGAGGCCGAGGGGAACCTCTGCATTACGCATAGCTGGCCCGGCCAGGCGCGGACCGTCTATGGCGACCATGAGCGCTTCGTGCAGACCTATTTCAGCACCTACGCCGGCAAGTATTTCACCGGCGACGGCTGCAAGCGAGACGATCGCGGCTATTACCGCATCACCGGCCGGGTGGACGATGTCATCAACGTCTCGGGCCACCGCATGGGGACGGCGGAAGTCGAAAGCGCGCTGGTGCTGCATCCGCGCGTGTCGGAGGCTGCCGTGGTCGGCTATCCGCACGACATCAAGGGGCAGGGCATCTATTGCTACGTCACCCTGATGGAAGGCGATGACGGCGGCGACGAGCTGGAGGCGGAACTGCGCCAGTGGGTGCGCAAGGAAATCGGACCGATCGCGACGCCCGACCATCTCCATTTCACGCCCGCATTGCCCAAGACGCGCAGCGGCAAGATCATGCGCCGTATCCTGCGGAAGATTGCCGAGAACGATTTCGGCTCGCTGGGCGACACGTCGACACTGGCCGATCCGGGCGTGGTCGACAGCCTGATCGAGGGGCGGCAGAACCGCTGACTTGCGCGCGTCAATGCGCGTGGGCAGCACCCGCCCCGCGCGGGACGCGGATGTTCTCGACCAGCGCGTCAACCTCGGGCGGGGGCGGGGCGGTCAGCCGCGCGACGGTGATCGCCACGGCGAAATTCAGCAGCATGCCGACAACGCCGATGCCTTCGGGCGAGATGCCGAACAGCCAGTGCTCCGCTGTGTTGAGGTCGGGCGCCCAGAGCTTGAACCACGCGATGTAGAGGAAGGTGAAGGCAAGTCCCGTCACCATCCCGGCAATCGCGCCCTCGCGATTCATGCGCTTGGAAAAGATGCCCATGAAGATCGCCGGAAAGAGGCTCGCCGCGGCGAGGCCGAAGGCGAAGGCCACGACCTGCGCCACCCAGCCTGGCGGATAGATGCCGAGAATGCCCGCGACCACGATGGCCGCCGTCGCCGCGACCCGTGCGGCGAGCAACTCGCCCTTCTCGCTGATCTGCGGGCGGAAGGTCGATTTGAGGAGGTCGTGGCTGACTGCAGTGGAGATCACCAGCAGCAGCCCCGCCGCCGTGCTCAGCGCCGCCGCCAGCCCGCCTGCCGCGACCAGCGCAATGACCCAACCGGGCAGATTGGCGATCTCCGGATTGGCCAGCACCATGATGTCGCGGTCGACATAGACCTCGTTCGCATTGTCGGTGGCGGCATTGTCGAGCAGCCGCTCGCCCGAAACGCCGATGCCGCCGGGTGTATATTCGGGTGCACCCTCGAAGGCGTCGCCCGCCTCGTACTGCATCACCCCGTCGCCATTCTTGTCGCGCCAGGCGATCAGGCCGTTGGCTTCCCAGTTGCGGAACCAGTCGGGCGCCTCGGCATAGCGCGTGTCGCTGACGCTCTCGTTGAAGTTGAGGCGCGCGAAAGCGGAGACGGCAGGCGCGGTCGTGTAAAGCAGCGCGATGAAGACCAGCGCCCAGCCAGCAGACTTGCGCGCGTCCGACGCCTTGGGCACGGTGAAGAAGCGCACGATGACATGCGGCAGGCCCGCCGTGCCGATCATCAGCGCAGCGGTGATGCAGAAAACATCGACCATCGACTTGCTGCCGTCGGTATAGGCGGGAAACCCCATTTCGACGAGCGAGCTGTCGAGCTTCTGTAGCACGCTCATGCCCGATCCATCGGCAAGTTCAGAGCCTAGCCCCAACTGCGGCACCGGATTGCCTGTCGCCAGTAACGAGATGAAGATCGCAGGCACCAGATAGGCGAAGATCAGCACGCAATATTGCGCCACCTGCGTATAGGTGATGCCCTTCATCCCGCCGAGGACCGCGTAGAAAAATACAATCCCCATGCCCAAGATCACACCGAGCGTCACATCGATTTCGAGGAATCGGCTGAACACGATGCCCACGCCGCGCATCTGCCCGGCGATATAGGTGAAGCTGATGAAGATCAGGCAGACCACCGCGACCGTCCGCGCGATGTTCGAATAATACCGCGTCCCGATGAAGTCCGGAACGGTGAACTGGCCGAATTTCCGCAGGTAGGGAGCCAGCAGCAATGCCAGCATGACGTATCCGCCGGTCCAGCCCATCAGGTAGACCGAGCCGTCATAGCCCATGAAGGCAATCAACCCTGCCATCGAGAGAAAGCTCGCCGCGCTCATCCAGTCGGCGGCGGTGGCCATGCCGTTCACGACCGGATTTACCCCGCCGCCCGCGACGTAGAATTCGGACGTCGATGCGGCGCGGCTCCAGATCGCGATGCCGATATAGAGCGCGAAGCTCAGCCCGACGAAGAGATAGATCAGCGTCTGCGTTGCCATGCCGCCTACTCGCCCTCCACCGGCGTGTCGGCATCGTCGTCATCGAGGGCGAAGTCCCGCTCGATCCGGTGCATTCGCCAGGCGTAGATCGCGATGAGCACGATGAAGACGTAGATCGATCCCTGCTGCGCGAACCAGAAACCGAGCGGAAATCCGCCGAGCATGAACTGGTCGAGGAAGGGCCGGAACAGGATCCCGGCCCCGAAGCTCACCGCAAACCAGATCGCCATCAGCGTGCCGAGCAGTCGCAGGTTCGCCCGCCAATATGCGCGGCGATCCTCGGTCGACGACTTCGACTTATCGGCAATGTCCGACATATCGCTTCCCCTCCCCTGGACCGATTAGGGCAAGCTAAAACAGCGTCTCAATAGCCGCAATAGTGCGGATCAATAGAGCTTGAAGAGGGAAGTGGCGGAGCAGGCGGTCACCTGCGAACCGGCATAGTTGGGCGATTTTGGTCCCGTCTTTCCAAACGGTTTGTTTCTGGCGCAGGACGGCCAGAACGGGGAAGACGCTCAAACTTTCAGGCTTGTGAGACGGGACGAAGTCGAAGCAGCGCTTCGGCGCCAATCGGTCTCCGAGTCAAAGTCATGCGCCGCTAAGGTGACAGGCGTCTTATCTCGCTTGATTTGGCATCACGGCAACTGTCGAAGCTGCTCTGATGGCTAGCACAAGGTTCAGCAGAACCGAGAACTTCGTGCACTTGCGCGGTGCACTTGATTACCCCCAATCTGCATGCAAAACGTAGGCCACTAGCTGCAACCGATTGGATGGCGCTTAACCCGAAGGAAAAATGCGTTCTCTTACAGTTGCACAAGGGGGATCAGGATCGCGGTTTTCGCAAAGCCTTCCCGCGACACGCAGAGTATTCGCGCAAGTCATGAATTCGGGATATCGAACCCTAGCGCTTTTGTTTGGGCCCCTGTCGAAACCATAGTCTGCCAGATGGTGTGCGGTGGGGCTGACGTGATCGCCCGAACTGCCGAAGGTGGCGCATGACAGCGCCGGACGGCCGAGGAAATTGTCTGTTTTAGCCCGCTCGACAACTACAAGCGGACGGTCGCCGAACGGCCCATGAGCCGATATCGTCCCATCTAAGCCCGAAACGCGCCAGATACTTGCGCAGACGATCGGCGTCGTTCGTCGACTTGCGCTCACCCCGTGAGACCGCAAACAGTTCTCGGCCCGCAGCCGACAACGACGCACTGCGACGGCAGACCGCGATTACATGTGCCAGCTGTTCCCGGTCGAACGGGTCGATCCGGGCGATGGCATTTTCCGGAAGGACCTCGGCAAGCGCACTGCCACCAGCCCGGTTGTTCTCGCCGTGCCACAAGCGCCCGAGCCGTGTAATTTCGGCGGTAACCGTCGCCGCGTCGATCCGTCCGTCCGGGCTGAGCGTCGCCATGCGAGTAATGCTGGCCGACAGGTCGCGGAAGTTGCCGTTCCATGCTGCCGCGTTGCTCGTTGCGAAGGTGAGGTAGGTCCGGCGCGCCTCGGCGTTGAAAGTGACGCGCAGGTCTTCCGCTTTGGCGAAACGTTCCAGTTCATAGTCGAGGTTGGGTTCGATGTCCTCGCGGCGCTCTGCGAGGCCGGGGAGAGCGAAGGTCCATAGATTGAGCCGGGCGAACAGATCCTCACGGAACCGGCCCTCGCCGACCTCGACAACGAGGTCGCGATTAGTGCCGGCGATAAGTTGGAAATCGCTTGCCACTTCCTTGTCCGAACCCACCGGCAGGAAGCGCTTGTCCTCCACCGCACGCAGGATCATCGCCTGCTCGTCGAGGCCCAGTTCCCCGATCTCGTCGAGAAACAGCATGCCGTTGTCGGCGCTCCGGAGCAGGCCAGCGCGTTCGGCGACCGCGCCCGTGAACGCCCCCTTGGTATGGCCGAACAGCGCGGCCATCGCATTGTCGCCTTTCAATGTCGCGCAGTTGACCTCGACGAACGGACCGGAGAGGCGGTGCCGCTCGACCTTGAGTTCGTAGATCCGGCGGGCAAGCGCGCTCTTTCCAGCGCCAGTCGGCCCCATCAGCAGTAGCGGCGCGGAAGAGCGCGTCGCGACCTGCTCGATTTCGTCGATCATAGTGTTAAAGGCCGCGTTGCGCGTCTCGATACCGCCCTTGAGCAAGGATGTGCTAGCCCGGCTCCCCTCGGCGAAACGCTGCGCAATGGTGTCGTAGCGAGAAAGGTCGAGATCGATCGCGGTCCATACACCCGAAGGATCGGGCGCACCGCGTTTCGGCTGCGTCTGCAACAGCTTGCCCGGAATGAACCGGGCCTCGGTCAGCAGGAACATGCAGATCTGCGCGACGTGGGTGCCGGTGGTGATGTGGACTAAGTAGTCCTCGGCCTCGGGGTCGAAGGCGAAACCCTGCGCAAAGTCGAGCAGCTCGGTGTAGACCTCCTCGAAGTCCCATGCGTCGTCGAAATTCATGACGCGCGGTTCCACGCTCGTCTCCGGCGAGACGCTGGCGATATCGTCGGCGATGAAGCGCGCCAGCCCCTCGTGCTGGCGCCCGTGAAAAAGGATCAGGCGATCGACGCGCAGATCGGGCTGCATGCAAAGTCCCACCGTTGGCCGCCATTTGCTCCACCGAGACGCGTCGCGCTTGCTCGCATCGAGGGTGGAACCAAGAAATCCGATAACCGTCGTTCTCTTCATGCTTTATCAATTAGGATAAATCGCGATAGAATTCTATATATATTTGCGTCCTAGCACGTGCTTCCCTTCTGGCCTCGTTTTCAGAAAAGCACACGGATACAGTAGCTTATGAGGATTGCCCTCGTCTGGAGCCAATTTGGCACGCTGTCTGCAAAGCTATTGAGTGCCGGGTCGGTCGAACGCCCGGCGACGACGACGCCGGGGTGGCCGGAATGGGCCGGTCACCCCTAAGGCTGACAGATAAGGATCAGAACGATGACCCAGACGGGCTACGAACTACAGCAAGTGGGCGACGGCGCGCCGATCAAGATGTGGACGCGCGGCGTTCCCGTCGACGACAAGGCCCGCGACCAGCTCGCCCGGGCGGCGAAGATGCCGTTCATCTTCAAGCACGTTGCGGCCATGCCCGATGTTCACGTCGGGATCGGAGCGACCGTCGGCTCGGTCATTCCGACCAAGGGCGCGGTCATTCCCGCTGCGGTTGGAGTGGACATCGGCTGCGGCATGATGGCCGCGCGCACGTCACTGATGGCGAGCGATCTCCCCGACAATCTCGAGGGCATTCGCTCGGCTATCGAAAAGGCCGTGCCGCATGGCCGTTCCTCGGGCCGCGGCGGACGCGACAAAGGCGCCTGGGGCGATCCGCCGTCGGAGACGGTCGAGGTCTGGGCGACGCTCGTCCATCGGTTTGATCGGATCGTGGCGAAGTATCCCAAGCTGGAGCGCGCCAACCACCTCGTGCATCTCGGCACGCTGGGGACGGGCAACCACTTCATCGAGCTGTGCCTCGACGAGGAGCAGCGGGTGTGGGTCATGCTGCATTCCGGCAGCCGGGGCGTGGGCAACGCGATCGGGCGTTACTTCATCGAACTGGCAAAGGAAGACATGCGCAAGTGGCATATCAACCTGCCCGATGAAGACCTTGCCTACTTCCCGGAAGGGACCGACCATTTCGACGATTATGTCGAGGCGGTCGAATGGGCGCAGGACTTCGCAAAGCTCAACCGGCACGTGATGATGACGCACACGATCGCGGCGCTTCGCGGTCAGATCGCCAAGCCCTTCACGGCGGAATGCGAGGCGGTGAACTGCCATCACAACTACGTGACGCGCGAGAACCACTTCGGCGAGAACGTGCTCGTCACCCGTAAGGGCGCGGTGCGCGCGGCGAAAGGAACGATGGGCATCATTCCCGGATCGATGGGCGCGAAGAGCTTCATCGTGCGTGGCCTCGGCAACGCGGACAGCTTCGACAGCTGCTCGCATGGCGCTGGACGGGTGATGAGCCGGACCCAGGCCAAGAAGGAAGTCTCGCTCGCAGAGCACGTCGCCGACACCGCCGGGGTCGAATGCCGTAAGGACGAAGGGGTGATCGACGAGACGCCTCGGGCCTATAAGCCGATCGAAAAGGTCATGTCCGCGCAGGCCGATCTGGTCGAAGTCGTCCATACGTTGAAGCAGGTGGTGTGCGTGAAGGGATAATCCCTTCACGCGGCCATCCGATTATCTAGGAATAACCCATGATCACTATCGACGGCTCCGAAGGCGAAGGCGGCGGGCAGGTGCTGCGCAACGCCTGTGCGCTTTCGCTCGTCACCGGCGAGCCCTTCACGATCGAGAAGATCCGCGCAGGCCGCGACCAGCCCGGACTGATGCGTCAGCACCTGACCGCGACCGAAGCCGCATGCACCATTGGCGGGGCCGATTGCGAGGGGTTGCAGCTCGGCTCCAACCGCATCGTCTTCAAGCCAGGCTCGGTGACGCCGGGCGATTACCGCTTCGCTGTCGGCACCGCCGGCTCGACCGCGCTTGTCCTCCAGACCGTGCTTGTCCCGCTCGCGCTGGCGGACAAGCCGTCGCATCTGGTCATCGAGGGCGGCACGCACGCCAGTATGGCACCGCCTTTCGACTTCATCGCCAAGTGTTTCCTGCCCATCTTCGAGCGCATGGGACCGCGCATCTCGGCGCGCATCAAGCGGCATGGCTTCTTTCCACGCGGGGGTGGTCGGATCGAAATCGATATCGATCCTTCGCCGCTGCGCCGGATCGAATGCATCGAGCGCGGCGAATTGCGCGAACGCTCCGGTATGGTCTCCCATGCCTCCCTCGGCGATGGCAAGATCGCCCAGCGCATTCGCAAAGCTGCACTCAAGGCGCTGCCCGATTGGGAGGAAGCAATGATCGCCATTCGCGATCTGCCCGCTGGCCAGGGGCCAGGCGTGGCGCTAACGCTCGATGCGTCTTTCGAGCACGTGACCGAGGTCGTCTCGGGCTTCGGCAAATTGGGCCTGTCGGCGGAGCGGATCGGGAACACGGCCGGCAAGCGCATGGCCGGCTACGAGGCTTCAGGCGCCTTTGCTGGGCCGTATCTGCAGGATCAGCTGCTGTTGCCGATGGCGCTAGCTGGGGGCGGTGCCTTCACGAGCGTCAAGGTTAGCCAGCACACTCGCACCGCAGCGGATATCATCGCCAAATTTACCGGGCGCAGCGCGCGGTATGAGGACGCGGGGAGCAAGGGGACCCTGGTCCGCTTAGGCTAATTGCTTGCCGATACCGGGCTGTCCGTTTCCGGCCCAAAAGCAGTCATTCAGCGAGACTACCGCCCAACGGCAGCTTTCGGGCCGGTTGCGGACTGTCCGCTTCTAGCCACAAAATCCGGCAAAGCGGACGTTTGGCTTCCGACCCATTGCAGACATTTACGGTTAGGTCATGTGGGCCCTGCCAGAAGCCAACTAACCTGAAGACAGGGCGCGCTTCGCGAAGCGCGCCCTGCGTCAATCTATGTGAGAAGCCGACGTTTACGCGGCCTTTTCCTTCGTCAGCCTCGGCGTGTCGTCGTTGTCATGGTCATTGCCGCCGATTTCAATCTTGCGCGGCTTCATGGCCTCGGGAACGACGCGCTCGAGCAAGATGCTCAGCAAGCCGTCCTCGTAGGAAGCCTTCTTCACTTCGACGAAATCGGCGAGCTGGAAGCGCCGCTCAAAAGCGCGCGTGGCAATACCGCGATGCACGAAATCCACGCCATCCTCTTCCTTTTCGCGCTTCTCGCCAGAAATGACGAGCTGGTTTTGCTGGGCGGTGATGTCGATTTCATCGCGAGTGAAACCAGCAACCGCGAGCGTGATGCGATAGCTTTCGTCGCCCGTGCGAACGATGTCGAAGGGAGGGAAGCTATCGTGCCCATCAGCACGGAAGCTCTTTTCCATCGCGTCGAACAGACGGTCGAAGCCGACGGTCGAGCGGCGATACGGGGTAAGGTCAAATGCAGTTCTCATTTCCAAATCCTCCTTGTTGAGCAATCTGGGCATGAGCAGCGTCGGGAACGAAAGAGCCGACGCCCTCTGTCCAACCGGACCCGGTTTTGGCGTCCGGCATTTGATTAACTAAAAAACTGGCTTCTGGTTTCAGGCCCACTCCAATTTTGTCCACCTACATTTGAGTGGCTTGGAGCCAAAAAACAGGCGCGCCCTCGCGAGCGCGCCTGTAGGGTTCCAAGTGAAGGGACGCCTTAGAAATCCATCGAAGGCATCGGCGCCTCGCTATCTTCCTTGGGCAGCTCGGCCACTAAAGCCTCGGTGGTGATCAGCAAGGAGGCGACCGAAGCCGCATCCTGCAGCGCGGTGCGCACGACCTTCGCAGGATCGATCACGCCCGACTTCACCAAGTCTTCATATTCGCCGGTCGCGGCGTTGAAGCCATGGTTGTAGTCGCCGCCTTCGAGCAGCTTGCCGACGATATAGGCACCGTCCTCGCCGGCATTATCGGCGATCTGGCGTGCCGGAACGCGCAGCGCGCGACGGACGATGTCGATCCCCGACTGCTGGTCGTCATTGGCGGCCTCCAGCCCATCAAGCGCCTTGAGTGCACGCAAAAGAGCGATGCCGCCGCCGGGAAGGATACCTTCCTCGACTGCAGCACGAGTAGCGTGCAGCGCATCGTCGACCCGGTCCTTGCGCTCCTTGACCTCGACTTCGGTCGCGCCGCCAACCCGGATGACAGCCACGCCGCCGGCCAGCTTCGCGACACGCTCCTGCAGCTTCTCGCGGTCGTAATCGCTGGTCGTGGTTTCGATCTGTGCGCGGATCTGGCCAACCCGGTCTTCGATATCGGCCTTCGCGCCGGCACCGTCGACGACAGTCGTATTGTCCTTGTCGATGATGACTTTCTTGGCCCGGCCAAGCATCGACAACGAGACGTTTTCGAGCTTCGTGCCGAGTTCTTCGCTGACCACTTCGCCGCCAGTCAGGATGGCGATGTCCTGCAGCATCGCCTTGCGACGATCGCCGAAGCCCGGCGCCTTGACAGCGGCAACCTTGAGCCCGCCGCGCAGCTTGTTCACCACCAGCGTCGCGAGCGCTTCTCCTTCAACGTCTTCTGCGATGATGAGGAGCGGACGGCTCGACTGGACGACCTGCTCGAGCAACGGAACGAGCGCCTGAAGGTTCGAGAGCTTCTTCTCGTGAATGAGGATGTAGGGATCCTCGAGCTCGACTTTCAGCTTCTCGGCATTGGTCACGAAATACGGCGACAGGTAACCTCGATCGAACTGCATGCCTTCGACCGTTTCGAGTTCGGTTTCGAGGCTCTTGGCTTCCTCGACCGTGATGACGCCTTCATTGCCGACCTTCTCCATTGCTTCGGCGAGGATCCGGCCGACAGTTTCGTCGCCATTGGCGGAAATGGTCGCGACCTGCGCGATCTCGCTATTGGCCGATACCTTCTTGGCATGGCTCTCGAGGTCCTTGACCACGGTGCCGACGGCGAGGTCGATCCCGCGCTTGAGATCCATCGGGTTCATGCCGGCAGCCACCGCCTTGGCACCTTCGCGCACGATCGCCTGAGCCAGCACGGTGGCCGTGGTCGTGCCATCACCGGCCTTGTCGTTCTGCTTGTTGGCGACCTCGCGCAGCATCTGGGCGCCCATGTTCTCGAACTTGTCCTTGAGTTCGATTTCCTTGGCGACGGTGACGCCGTCCTTGGTGATCCTCGGCGCGCCGAAGCTCTTTTCGATCACGACGTTACGGCCCTTGGGGCCGAGAGTTACCTTGACCGCATTTGCAAGCGTATCCACGCCGCGGAGCATGCGATCACGCGCATCCGACGCAAATTTTACTTCCTTCGCAGCCATCTGGCCTGCTCCTTTCTATGCTTCTTTCGGTTGAACAGAAGATTGAACGTTTTGTGCTTACGCCGCCTTCTTAAGTTCGGCGGTGGTTTCGATGATGCCGAGGATGTCGCTCTCCTTCATGATGAGCAGGTCCTCGCCATCGATCCGCACCTCGGTGCCGGACCACTTGCCGAACAGGATACGGTCGCCCGCCGTGACGGCGAGTTCCACCAGCTTCCCGGCATCGTCACGCGCACCCGGGCCAACGGCGACGACTTCGCCTTCCATCGGCTTTTCCTTGGCGGTGTCAGGGATGATAATGCCGCCGGCCGTCTTTTCTTCGGCCTCGATACGGCGAACCAGCACGCGATCGTGCAAAGGTCGGAAATGCATGCATAACCTCCATTACAAAGCGATATGACTTAGCGCGCCTCCCCCGGTATTTTCCGGCAAGAGACAATCGCGATCTAATTTTGGGAGGGCCCGCTTCAAGAACGGATTGTCGACAAATATGCACCGTTCGCCGCTAGAAATCTTCGCGCGCGATAGAGGGCGTCGCAGATTATCCGACGATACGAATCAGGAGACTGCAATCTGCGGCGTTGAGAAAGGAGGCAACAGATGTCGCGGCCATTTTCCCGTTACCTGCACCCATTCGACACATCGGTACACCCCGCTTACGAGCCTGAAGTCGCGAACGCGAAACTCGCGACATGGGCTCTGGATTGCGGCGTTCTAGGATCCAAAATCAGCGGCCCGCCTCCCGCGGGTATGACCCGCCGGAATACACGGCTCTCTTCCGGCTTCATGAGCCGGATACACAAGGGGGAAGAAGGGCGAGGCTCTTCATGACGGATCGTGCGTTTCTCGCCCAACTCGATGGATACGGGCTTACGACAGCTGAGATCTGCTATTTCCGGCCTGACCACCCGTCGTTGATCCAGATCTTCGCCTGGCAGGAATACGACGCCGCACCGGATTTCCCCGTCCTGTTCGATTTTCTTGCGCATTGGCGGCGGCAAATCGAAGCTGAAATCAAGTCCGTTCAAATTGCTCACGATCAGCTGATCAGACCTGCATCCTGGCGACCGGCTGATGGGGTCATTTCTTGGGAATGACGGTAATCTTGGTGGGTAGGAGAGCGGATTGCAGCGTTGTGACGGCTAACTGCCCCAATTTCGGCCGTCCGACCGCGCGTCGCAAATGCTCGAAGCGGTCGACCGAGGTTCGACGGTCGACCGCTCGACAAGTCAGATCTCAGTTCGCTCTGATAGAAGCAAAGCATCTTCGACATCGACGCCTAGATAGCGGACCGTGTTCTCGATCTTCGTGTGACCCAGCAAGATCTGGATAGCTCGAATGTTGCCGGTGGCCGGATAGATCATCGCGGCTTTCGTTCTCCGGAGAGAGTATGTGCCATATTCGGCTTTTCGCAAGCCGATCGCCGTCACCCACTCATCGACCAAGCGTGCATACTGGCGCGTGCTCATATGGCCAGCTGGATCGACACGGCTTGGAAATAGGTGATCGCTTGTAGAGCCACCTCGGCGTTCCAGCCACGCTAGCAATGTGGCTCGAACGTCGGCGGTGAGTTCAAACTGCACCGGACGATTTGTCTTTTGCTGGATGACGGTTGCGCGATTGCGAATATCGGCACCTGCGACCACGTCACCGATCTTGATCTTCACAAGGTCGCAGCCGCGCAGCTTGCTATCGATGGCGAGGTCGAAAAGCGTTTTGTCCCTTAGGCGTCCCTCGCGATCGAGATGAAAGCGGATCGCCCAGATCTGCTTCTGTGTCAGTGGCCGCTTCGTTCCGACATTCTTGCCATCGTTCCAAGCCGGACGATGCCGCGTTGCTGCATCAAAACGTGAGTATCCCATTGCATTTCTCCTCGGCCCGAATGGCCGAAGAGGTAACGCTCTCGATGTCGCAGCTGGGGCCGGATGCAGACAGTCTGCTTTCAATCACGGAATCACGGGGAGCTGCAGTTCCGCTAAGGCGATACCCCGAAGCGATATTTCCGATACCAATGGTGGCCTCGAGGCATGAGCTGACCGTGACCGGAGAATTCGGACGCAAGCATCATGATGAAGGGAGCGGCTACCCCATCCGCAAAATTGAGTGGGGCCGCTCCTCTCTTCTCAAGGAAGGAATTTCTTCGACGAAGCTGTCCGAAACTGGAAATATGGTGGGTAACGCCGGACCGCCTTCGCGTGGGCAGGAACACGCTTCTGGTCATTCGGATCGGCAAGGCTTATAGGATGGAGCGATCAACGGGCATTGAGGCGATGGACGCCGCAGAGTGGAAAATCCACCATGCTCATCACGATCTTCGCGCCAAGCAACGTCCATTTGCTGGAGATCGCGGGCCTGCGCGACGCGATGTTCGAGGCAAACTGCAAGATTGCGTCCGGCCAACCTTATAACGTCCAGCTGGTGACAGATCTCGGAATCGTTGAAGAAAGCGCCTCGGGCGTCAAATACGTTCCTGATGCCGGTATCCGAGATGCAACCGCTCTGTGCGATACCTTGATCGTCGTTGGGCCCTACGGTGTGCCGGAACCTCCGAACGACGACGTTGCGCGTTGGCTGCGCGGGCAGGCTCAGGATGCGAGACGTTATGGCTCGACATGCACGGGCGCATTCCTGCTCGCCCATGCCGGATTGCTGAAGGGACGCCGCGCGACGACCCACTGGCAATATGCTGAACTCCTTGCCGAGGAATTCCCCGATATTCACCTCGAGCCCGACCGCATCTTCGTCCGCGATGGGCCTGTTTTCAGTTCGGCTGGGGTATCGGCCGCCATCGACCTCGCTTTTTCGCTGATCGAGGAGGATCACGGTCGCGATGTGGCACTCTGGGTGGCGCGCAGACTGGTGGTCTTCCTTCAGCGTCCCGGCGGCCAATCGCAGTTTAGCGACGTTTTGACCGCGCAAATGGCCACTTCCACTCCGATCGGCAAAGTCCGTCTGCATATCCTCGAAAATGCGCGAGCGGATCTGTCGCTCGATGCACTTGCCGACGTTGCACGGGTAAGCCCACGTCATTTGTCACGGCTGTTCCGCGCTGAGCTGGGCACGAGCCTCGCCACCTATGTGGAACTGACGAGGATCGATATCGCCCGACGCCTGCTGGAGGATAGCGAGTTGCCGATCAAGCAGATCGCTTATCTCGCCGGTTTCGGATCGACGGTGACGCTTCGGCGGGCATTCCGGCGCAGGATCGGCGTTATGCCGATGGAATATCGCAACCGGTTCCAGACGACGCGACGTGACGACGATGGCAACGACGAGGATGACTCCGTTTTGTCCTGAAGTGTCGCGTCGCCGGCGTTGAGGGGAGTGAAACGAGGCGGCATTTGCCGTTCTCAATGACGTACGACAACTTTCCGCCAAGCTTGCCGGATCCCTGCCATGCATGACCGCAAGCGATGGCGCTTCCGGTCGGCACGCGCGGAGCAGCCAGCCATACCACCCGAAGCGATAGCGCTCGGGTTCGAGAATAGCAGCGATGGCGTTCTGATTGCCGACATGGCCGCGCGCGGCCATCCCATCATCCACGTCAATCGCGCCTTTGAAACCTTAACAGGCTATTCTGCAGCCGAGGCGATCGGCAAGAATTGCCGATACCTTCAGGGCAGCGACCGCTTGCAGCCGGAAATAGCCGACATACGCAAGGCTCTCGAAGAGGGGCGAGCAGCCTCGGTAACCTTGCGGAACTACAGGCGCGACGGGACCATGTTCCGCAATGCATTGCGTCTGCTTCCGGTTCGCGACAGGGCGGGCAACGCAACCCATTGTGTGGGACTGATCCGCGACGTGACCCACGAAGCCGGGGTCGACCGACTTACCGGCTTGCTCGACCGCTACGGCCTGCTCGACAGGATCGCGGCCGCGAACGTTCCTGCCGCGTCCAAATTGCTGTTGATCAAGGTCGACATCCTTCGCTTTCATGACGTCAATATCGGCTTCGGTTACGACCTGGGCGACGCGTTGCTTCGTGCGACCGCAGCTCGGCTGGCGACTTTGCCTGCGATTGCGATATCGCGTGTCGCCACCGACACATTTGCCCTTGCCCTGTCGGTGGAGGATGACGACTGCGCGAACGCGTGTGTCAGCGACGTCCTTGACCTGCTGAGGCCGCCTTACGTCCTTCCCGCCGCATCGATTGTCGTGCAGTTCGCCGCTGGCTATGCGATCGACGCCCACGACGTCGATCCGCTTCAGCTCGCTCGTCAGGCGGGCGCGGGGCTCCAACGCTCGAAGGCCGAGCCGACCCATCCGCCGCATTCCTTTGCCGTCTCCGACGAGCGCGATGCGCGCAACCGCATCAGGCTCGGCAGCGAGTTGCAGAATGCAAGGTTAAATCAGGAACTTGTGCTTCACTATCAGCCACAGTTCGACCTCACCTCGGGGAAGATTGTAGGCGCCGAGGCGTTGCTGCGATGGGACCATGGTTCGTTTGGCATTCAACCCCCCGCGCGATTTATCGGTATAGCGGAAGACACCGGCGCAATTCTGGAGATCGGTGCGTGGGGGCTGCGCACTCTCGCAACGTATGCTGCGACAGTGAATCGAGGCCGTTCGGAGCCAATCCGCTTCGCGTTCAACGTCTCAGTACTCGAATTCATGCAGCGCGACATGGTGCAATTTGTGGAGCGGGTACTGGCTGAAGCTGGTTGCCGACCGCAATGGCTGACGCTTGAACTCACCGAGAACCTAATGGTCGGGCAGCCGGAATATATTCGGCGCGTGTTCGGTGACCTGCGTCAGCTCGGTGTCGGCATATCCATCGATGACTTTGGCACCGGCTATTCAAGCCTTCGTTACCTGGAAAAATTCCCGATCAGTGAGATCAAGATCGATCGGAGCTTTGTTCACGATGTCGCCAATAGCGCTGCAAAACGAGTGATCGTGGAGGCCGTGGTGAAGCTTGGCGCGGCGCTCGACATCCGGGTGTTGGCGGAGGGAATTGAAACCGAGGCCGAGCGCGGGATGATGCAGGCGCTCGGCTGCTCGTTCGGACAGGGCTACCTGTTTGCCACACCAATGGAGGAGCTGGACCTTCATCGGTTGCTCGACCGGGAGTTTGTAATCCGGGAAGGCTGGGACGCCCGGCGGTTCCTTGCGATGATGGACGGTAGCGAGAATCGTGATCGATGAGCGATGCAACCTACGTCCATATCGTCGACCAGGATTCTGCGCGCCGCGCAAAGATGGCTTTCCAATTATACGGGAGCCAGATTCATGCGGAGATCTATGGAAATCTTGAGGAACTGATCGACCGCAGACCCTCTCGAGGCGTCGTTCTGATCAGCGACGATCCACGCAGAGCCGACCTGAAACCGGCGCTCGAGGTCATGCAGATGGAAACGGGATATCTGCCTGTCGGCATGTTTTCATCTGCGCCTACGCCGCGGAAGATCGTCGAAGCCATGTCAAACGTTGTGTTGGACTATTTGGAATGGCCATGCTCCACAGACGCTTTGATCGATGCGGTGAGGCGGCTTGTCGAGGTTGGAGCGCGCAGGGGCCGAAGGGAAAGGCGGCGCGCTGAAGCGCGGAAGGTCATCGGGCTCCTGACTGGACGCGAGATGGACGTGCTCAAAGGTCTTGTTGATGGTGCCTCGAACAAGGAGATTGCACGACGTCTCGGAATAAGCCCTCGGACGGTTGAAATTCACAGGGCCAACATGATGGGACGGCTCAACGCTCAGTCGGTCGCGGATGCCGTGCGCATCGGCTTGTATGCCGGGCTGGACAGTTAACCCCGGAGGGGGCTCAAGACTCGAACAGGCCCTCAAGAATGAAGCGGTATTTTGGCAAGAGCAGTAAGGCGGTCTTTTTGGGGCCGGTAGCGGACTGGCAGCTCTTGTCGGCGAGCGCCCCAGAAGCGCACGTCGATCCTTTGGCATCTTCTTGCTGACCTTCGCTACTAATCTGTTTTCAGTTTAGGCTTGTATGCCAACAATGACTTCCCATCTTGAGCTAAGCTACCAGTCGCAATCGACGGTCTTAGGCTTCCAGTTTCCAGAAGCCACCTCCTTCAGTTTCGCCTCTTAGTCGCAGCCGGTCCAATTCTGGCGCGCTGCATTCAAACTGAAGGACATGACATGACACATTTCGGCAAGATCAAGAGCTACGACAGTGGCAAGGGCACCGGCATGATCACCCCGGATAAGGGCGGCGACGCGCTGCCGTTCGGTCGGAAGGATCTGCAGCAGGAAGCACAGGAGCCCAGCGTCGATCAGCGCTACGGTTACGACACCAGCGAAGTCGACGGCGGAAACAAGCGGGCCATCAACCTGCAGCCGCAGCAGGGCGAAGCTGAGAGCGTACAGGAGGAACAGGCGCGCTCCCAGCAGGGCTAGCTTGTGAAAGCCAGCCGGGGCCTAGAAACCTCGGCTGCCATTTCTGTACGGTGCGAGAGGAGTTCGCCATGACGCTCGATCAGCTGATTTTTAATTACGAGCTTGCGAAGACCAATGCGGCTCGGCCGGGCTCGTTGGAAGATCGGAAGACCTATTTTGATCTGGTCGGCTACTATGAAAAGCGTATCCGGGCAGCTCGAACCTCGGCTCTTCCGCCCTGGATTCGCATGCGAGGGGATCAGCTGCCATCGGGAAGGTTCCAATAACTATGAGCCCGGTTCCCGAAGCGCGAGTCAGCAAGGCTCAGGCGACAAACGAGTGGGAAAACGAGGGTGGCTCGGTCAAACCCATTCCATCGCCTGTATTGCCCGAAGGAGTCACTGCGGTGACTGTCACCCAATACCGTGTCGGCCCATACAGATATTCCAGTCTGGAGGATGCGCTGGCCGAGCATCGGCGTCAGTCTGAAGCTCGATGAGTGCGATCCGGTCAGAGCGGGTCACGTCAACACATGCGACAATTTCCAAACCATTTGACCAGCACCATTGTAATTTTTTTGCACGCTGCTATATAGATATTGCCTAACTTCGTTTGCGACGGATTATGATTGCCGCAATGAGCGCCCAAGCGCGAGATCGGCACCACTTCCATTTCATCCTACCTGGCTCCGCAGCGGAATTCGTCCGCGCGGATGATTTTTCGTACGCGAGGATGATGTATTGGCGTAGAAGGAGCTCATTGTGATGGAGGGCGAGATCAACGAGATCCTGCCCGATGGCCGCTTCGGCGTCACTCTCGATAATGAGCATCGTCTGATCTGCTACACAGCAGGGAAGATGCGTCGTTACCGTATCCGCTCGGTCGTTGGAGACCGCGTACATGTCGAATTGACGCCCTATGATCTGACCAAGGGCCGGATCGTCTTTCGCGAACGAACACCCGGGCAAGGACCCGCCGGTGCTCGCAAGCGCGGATACAGGCGCTGAGACTTTCAAGAAGGCGGCGGGAAGAACCTGCCGAACATAAGAAAAATGAATGCAATGAACCTGCGCGATACGTCGCGCCCCAAACTTTCGCCGCGCTATGGCGAGATACATGCAAATGGCGCGGACCGTGACCGGACAAAATTCAGTCATATGCCGACCGCCGAGTTGCGACGTCTCGTCGCCACTATGATCGACTAGGTGACAATCATTACCCGCGGCCATGCATCAGCATTCCCGCCACATCCGGAGAACTGACATGGACCTGAACCTGCAATATGCCGAGCACCAGCGAGCCCTCATGGGTGCCGATGGTGCCGCAAACGATGACGACCGCCTGGCAAAACTTGCGAACGCTTCACACATCGCAGGTCGTATCAGCGATTTCCAGCATGGACTCGGCGCCGCCGCAGCCTGTGCCTGGAGCAAAGCCCAGTTTGCCAATTTGGTTCTGACGAAAGCGGGCTCCGAAGCGACCTTATAGTTCGCAAGAAGAATGCCCGACCAAATCTGCTCGCGTTAAATTTCGACGGATATCGACATCTGGTTAGGAAACCGGAATATTCCGATTTTTCCGCCTTGGATATGACGACCTCCTTTCAATTGACGACTTGACGCACGACCCCGGCTCGCAATCTCGCGCGCCGAACACGACCGTTTCTTGAAAGGAAACGAATATGACTACCGGTACAGTAAAATTCTTCATTGGCGACAAGGGCTATGGCTTCATCCAGCCCGATGACGGCTCCGCCGACAGCTTCGTGCACATCTCCGCGGTCCAAGCGGCGGGCATGACAACGCTCGATAAGGACCAGCGCCTCAATTACGAGGTCGAGACTGGCAGCAATGGCCAGGCCAGCGCCGTGAACCTGTCCGCCGCCGATTGAGAGGTTTCTGGCTCCGGATTGCATGCAAATGCGGTCCGGAGCTCCCCTTTTTCGACTTTAAGGAGTGACGGTAATGTCCCAGAACTATGATTTTCAGACCGCGCAAGCAGACGCGGCTGCCATAGAGGCCGGCGAGGCTACACTGGAGAACGCCAGGCTTCGCGCACTTCGGTCTGAAGCTGCGTGGCGCGAGATGGCCGACCGCACTCTAAGAATGGAAAAGGGGCGCGAGAAAGCTCGTTTGGCGCGGGCACTCCAAAGTTCCGAGATGTTGGAACCGGAAAGGCAAACAGCCCGTGATCCAAGCCCACGCGCTTGATATCACCGGCTAACTCGCTTAATCGTGTAAGCCTGCCTCAAACTTGATTGGAGTCGGTCATCGAAAAGTTGCAGACCGATAATCCTCTCTCGGCCCCTTCCGACCCATTGACAGAAGAGTATCTCGCAGAGGTCTGGCGTCGCCAGCAGCAGATACTTGGTCGTGTGGCGCTTGGGGGCGACCGCGAAGCCATACTCTGCGACATAATTCGCCTCGCCGAAGAACAGACCGGGGACGGCATGCTGGCCTCGATCCTTTTGCTGACAGAAGACGGGCAGCATCTCGAACTGGGTGGCGCTCCCAGCCTTCCCGACGAATACAATGCGGCGATCGAAGGGATGGCGATAGGAGACGGGGAGGGGTCCTGCGGCACTGCCGCCGCGACTGGCCAAGCTATCTTCGTCGAAGACATCGCTACCGATCCGCTCTGGGTCGATTTTCGCGATCTGGCACTATCGCATGGTCTGGGCGCTTGCTGGTCGGTGCCGATCAAGGCAGGCGACGGTAGCGTGCTCGGCACTTTTGCGAATTACTATTCCGAACCCCGGCAACCCTCCGACTTTGATCGGGCTATCATCGAAGCGATCGCGCTCACAACATCGATCGCCGTCGAGCGGATGCGCCTAGAGCGGATGCGCAACCGCGCCGAAGAGGCCAAGGCGCTCGTTCTGGAAGAACTTCAGCATCGCGTGAAAAACGCCTTCGCCCTCGCGCAGAGCCTTATCAACCTGAACGTGCCGGCGGCGCTGAGCGCCCGGGACCTGGCAGACAAAGTCAACGGAAAGCTTCGAGCGATTGCGTCCGCTCAAGATCTCATAATTGTTCGCAATGCGGCCGGGCGTTCGGATGAAATGACAGCAATCCGTACGTTGCTCGCAACAATTCTCGGACCATTGGGGTATGGTGATGCAAATGATCGCATCAGCCTGAATGGCGATGAACAGACGGTCGATGCCCAGTCACTTTCAGGACTGGCCATGGTGTTTCATGAACTCGCCACCAATGCGACCAAATACGGTGCCCTGAAGGATATGGTTGGCAAGGTTTCGATCGATTGGCTGCCAACCGCGGAAGGTCTGAAAATCGAGTGGACCGAGACTGAAGGCCCCACAACCACAGCTCCAGAGAGCCAGAATTTTGGCACTCGCCTTGTCGCATCGACAATTCGCCAGCTCGGTGCGACAATCGACTATGATTGGCGAGCTGATGGCCTTCGCGTGACGATTATCTTGCCGCGCGCGTCGGTTGCCGAATAGGCCGCTCCAGCTTTGACCCTATCAGGGTAGCATTTCCTGTATCGCGGCGTGGACCGTAGCTGGCATGTAAGGCTTCGAATAAAATCTCGAACCTTCGGGCAGCGCGTCCTCACCGAGCGCTGTTTTGCCGGACGTAACGATAATGCCGATCTCCGGCCGTGTCCGAGAAACCTCATGCGCCAACATGATGCCATCTAGGTCTCCCGGCATGTCGACGTCGGTGAATAGGATACAAACCCCGTCGCCTGTCGTGAGCGCTTCGAGCGCCTCGCGTCCCGTCGATGCTTCAATTACGCTGTAACCAAGACTGGTCAATTGATCGACGACATCCATGCGGATCAGGACTTCGTCCTCGACAACGAGGATGACGGCATCGGAAGAATGCATGGGGACACGTTCCTTCTGGGACAGCCCCTCCGCCTTTTGGAACGACATATCTCGAACGCCGGAGCTCGTGGCTCGGTTCCGGTTGGGCTCACAATTAGTTTGCTTGCAATCCGCAAAAAACGGGCGGCAAGAAATTGCAATACATGCATCCGATGCTATGGTAGGAAGCTGCTCATCGCAGGGAACATCTAGCATCTGCGACTGAGAGACCGGTTTGTGCTCCCGCTTTTGAAGAGGAGCAAATCTTGGCCTGTCCGACCTTAGCCGTAATTTTCCCTATATCACGGTGCCCGCTGTGAGGCGTCCCAAGCCGAGCATTCGCCTGACGCCCGCAGCTTCGCGTCGCCAAGGCGAAACCACTCGCATGGCGATGATGCTTCTTGGGAGGGAAGCGGCGATAGAATTCATGAACGCACATCACGATGATCTGGGCGGACGCCCCATCGATCTGGCGATTGCGAGCGACGAGGGACGTTCCCGAGTTGAGCTGGCGCTTTCCGAGCGCTGCAACCCGTCGGGCGAACGCAGTATGCCTTAGCAAGTTTTCAGACAGCAGCAGCCCTGCACAAAGGCGACCCGAAGGGCGGCACTGCGGCGTTCGTAGTGCCAACCTCGACTTTAGGCCTCCGCTCCATTGCAGGGGCGGAGGCCTTCTTTACGGTCGCCCAAGATCCGCGTTAAGACCAGTAGTCAAATCTCCGTTCTTTCAGCCAAGGTTAGCGCGTCTTCTATATCGACACCAAGGTATCGGACGGTGTTCTCAATCTTCGAATGGCCGAGCAAAATCTGGATCGCCCTGATGTTGCCAGTTGCCTTGTAGATGATCGAAACCTTGGTTCGACGGAGCGAGTGAGGTCCATACTCCTCGGGCCGCAGTCCAATCGCCCCGACCCATTCGTTAACAAGTCGGGCGTACTGGCGCGTGCTTAGGTGACGAGTGTGATCGACGCGGCTCGGAAACACAAAGTCCTCGACGTCACCGCCTCTCAGTTCTAGCCAGGCGAACAGGCTGTTTCTCGCGTTTTTTGCGATCTCGAATTGAACAGGCCGCCCCGTCTTGCGCTGAGTAATGGTGGCTCGTGTCCTGATCTCTGGCCCACTGACCAGATCGCCGATCTTCAACTCAACGAGATCGCAACCTCGCAGCTTGCTATCGATCGCCAAGTCGAACAGCGCTCGATCGCGAATGCGTTTCTCGCGATCAAGGTAGAAGCGTATTGCCCATATCTGCTTTTGATTGAACGGTCGCTTGGGCCCAATCTTCGCTCCAAAGTTCCACGGCACCCGGTTTTGGGCAGCAGGATCAAAGTGTGAAAACGTCATTGTCATTCTCCTTGGCCGGAATGGCCTCGAAGAATGTCTGCTTTCAGGTACTAAGATCTTGAATCGGTACGTCTTGGATGGGGCGCAAAGCGGACATTCGCGACATTCCCCACTTTCCATTCGACTTCGCGGACAAAGCAAGCCTTGGTGCCGTCAGTGAATCGCGGCCCTTGAAGGCGGGCTATTACGCCGACGCAGCGCGCGAGCCGGGGTCTTGGGTGGTGATAGGCGGCATGGTGCCGCTTACCACAAGGAGAGCCACCCATGACCAAGCAGACCGACACAGCAGCAAACGCCAAGCGCGAGACCAAGATAGACAAGGTCATCGCGCTCCTGAAAGCGCAAGCAGGGTGCAACGCTCGACGAGCTGGTGAAGGCGACCGGCTGGCTGCCGCATACGACCCGCGCGGCAATGACCGGGCTTAAGAAGAAGGGGCACACGATCGAGCGCGACAAGCGCGGCGAGGTCTCCTGCTATCGCATCACGAAGAGCGCCTGAAGATGGCGGAGCTGTTCGATGAGCTCGCTGCCGTTGCAGCGATGGACAAGCCGGCACTTGGCGATCGGTGGGCGAAGCTCACCGGTCGGCCCATCCCGAAGGCCAGCGCGCAGACGCTGCGGCTGGCAGTGGCTTACGAGCTGCAATCCAAGGCGGGGCGCAGCCTGCCGCGCAAGATCAGGCAGCGGCTCGATCAGGCTGCGAGCGGGAAGACGATCACGCAGGACCTCCGGCCAGGCATGCGCCTTGCGCGCGAGTACGGCGGCAAGCTTCACGTGGTCGCGATCGGAGAGCAAGGTGAGATCATCTGGAACGAGCGGCAATGGCGTTCCTTGAGCGAAGTGGCTCGCGCGATCACCGGCACGCGCTGGTCGGGTCCGGCTTTCTTCGGCTTGAAGACAAAGGCGAGGGCAGCATGAACAAGGTTCGCTGTGCGATCTATACCCGCAAGTCGAGCGAAGAGGGTTTGCAGCAAGACTTCAACTCGCTCGATGCCCAGCGAGAGGCCTGTGCTGCCTACATTCTCAGCCAGGCCTCGAAGGGCTGGTCGCAACTTGCCGAAATCTACGATGATGGCGGTATATCGGGAGGAACACTCGAGCGTCCCGCGCTCCAGCGGCTGCTTGCAGACATCGCGGCGGGCAAAATCGACATCGTGGTGGTCTACAAGGTCGACCGGCTGACACGCTCGCTACTTGATTTCGCGAAGCTGGTCGAAGCGATGGACAAGGCAGAGGTCAGCTTCGTGTCGGTGACGCAGTCGTTCAACACTACCACCAGCATGGGGCGGCTGACCCTCAACATGCTGCTCTCCTTCGCGCAGTTCGAGCGCGAGGTGACCGCCGAGCGCATTCGCGACAAGATCGCTGCCTCCAAGGCGAAGGGCATGTGGATGGGCGGCGTGGTGCCGCTCGGCTACGAGGCAAACGGCGGAACGCTGGCGATCGATAATAAGCACGCCGCTTTCATCCGCAACATCTTCGATCGCTACCTGGAGATCCGCAACGTCCGGCTGCTCGCCGCACAGCTCTCTGAGCAGGGTATTCATGTCCCCAAGCGCGTGACCGGCACGGGCCGCAAGCTGGGCGGCAAGCCGTTTACGCGCGGGCAGATCTACAAGATCCTCTCCAACCCGATCTACATCGGCAAGATCTGCCACAAGGGTGAGATCTACGATGGCCAACATGGCGCCATAGTCGATCGCGAGATATGGGATCGAGTGCAGGCGCAGCTCGAAGCCAATACGCAAGGTGAGCAGCAGACGCGTACTGTAAGCTCGCCCAGTCTGCTGGCTGGGAAGGTGTTCGACAGCGAAGGCAGTGCGCTGTTCGCGAGCCATGCGACCAAGGGGGCTATGCGCTACCGCTACTACATCGGGAAGGGCGACCGTGGCGAAGCTACGGAAGGCCAGCGAACCCTTCGCATTCCGGCGCTCGAGCTGGAGAAGGTCGTGTGCGAGGCCGTGGCAAAGGAGATCGAACAGCCGCTCGGCTTGCTGGCGAAGGCTGGCGGCGAACTGGCACCTGACATTGTGGCGAGCCTCGGTGATCGCGCGACGAGCCTAGCGACCAGGCTGAGAAAGCGGGAGCGAGCCGCGGTGCGATGTTGCATCGAAAAAATCACCATCGCGCCGACGCAGGTATCGGTAGAGTTGGCTGCGACCGAGCTTTTCGGCTTACTTTCGATCGCGCCATCCTCGCCTGCGATGACCAAGCCAATAATATCCATCGACGCGAGCATCCGGCGCAGTGGTCGCGCTGTTCGATTGGTTCAAGACGGCTTGTCGAAGTCGACCAAGGGCGAGCCGCAGGCGCATCTGCTGAAGCTGCTCCATCTCGCACGCGCATGGTGGCAGATGATGCTGGACCGCAAGCTGACGGTATCGGCGCTCGCGCGCGAGCAGCAGGTGACCAGCTCCTACGCCTCTCGCGTCGTGCGGCTGAACTTCTTGGCGCCGAAGATTGTCGAGGCGATCGTTACCGGAAAACAGCCTATCGATCTCGATGCGAAGAAGCTGCTCGGTCTGAACGATCTACCGCTGGCGTGGAGTGACCAGGAAAAGATTCTGCTCGGCCGATAGACTGGCGAGAAGAGCGATTGACGAGTGGCGGGCGACTGCCGCCCGTCTTCGTTTGGGCAATAGTCCCGAAGTGCGAAACTGGTACCTCGGAATAAGGGCACAGAGAATGTTCGCCGGTTTCGCTACTAAACGCGTATCGATGCGCTCTCTGGCTGACCACCTTTCGCGCGGAATGGCGCAGAACCGCGGGACATTCCGCGAGCAATAAAATCGTTCTCTATCAATGGTTTATAGGTGGCGGAGACGGAGGGATTCGAACCCTCGATACCCGTTACCAGGTATGGCTCCTTAGCAGGGAGCTGGTTTCAGCCACTCACCCACGTCTCCGCATGTCGCCGGCCGGAGCTTGGCCGGGCGAGGGGCGCGCTATAGCCATGGGCCTCGCCCCCTTCAAGGGAAGAATCTCGACCTACGGGCGACTCGATTCGCCCCGTTTTCGATTCGGTTCATCGCCGTTTCATTGCCCTGCTGCTTGAAGGGGATTCTTCTACGACATCGACTGTACGTGCGCCATGCGCCGACAGGGAGGGAAACATGACCACGCTAGCACAACATCTGTCCCGCTTCGGCCTCGCCATGGCGGCCATCGGGCTGGCCGCAACGCCGCTTTCGGCGCAGGTCGAGACGATCGACCCCGACAGCGCAATCGACGGCGACCTCGTCGAACAGCCGGGCGAGGCGCCGGTCTATGCCGACGAGCAGGAAGACGGGGCGGTCACCTACACGCAGGCACCCGACGAAACCGCGCCCGAGGATAGCTATCCCGAGCAAGACAGCTGGTCGGAACAAAGCGCCGAGGCTGCCGCCGACGAAGCCGTCGAAACCGCCGCAGTGGACGACAGCTCCACCACCTACCGCGAAGACGATCTGATCGGTGCAGCCGAAGGCGTATTCGGCAAGGGCGCCCAAGGCGTCGCCAACATGATCCAGAAGCTTCTCGCCGAACAAGGCGAGCCCAATGCCTACATCGTCGGGCGCGAGGCGGGCGGCGCGTTCATCGTCGGCGCGCGTTATGGCTCGGGCACGCTGTTCCACAAGGTAGAGGGCGAACGCCCCATTTACTGGACCGGCCCGTCGATCGGCTTCGACGCGGGCGCGAACGCGGGCAGCACCTTCGTACTTGTCTACAATTTGTGGGACAGCGAGGAGCTGTACGAGCGCTACCCGGCGGGCGAAGGCCAGGCCTATGTCGTCGGCGGCCTCACTGCGAGCTACATGCGCAAGGGCGACGTCGTGCTGATTCCCATCCGCGTCGGCGCCGGACTGCGGCTCGGCGTGAATGCCGGCTATATGAAGTTTTCCAAGAAGCAGCGCTGGCTGCCGTTCTGATACTCGGTCGCAGAGGCAAGGAGCCCTTCGGGTCGCGATAGAACAAAACCGAAGAGCTCCGGGGCCGCAGCGGGATTTCCTGTTGCGGCCCCACGCATATTTGGCGAAGAGGCGCGCATGCTCGACAACCTTCAAGCCCAGGCTCCCGACGCGCTGCTCGCGCTGATCAAGATGCATGCCGAAGACCCGCGGGAGGACAAGATCGACCTCGGCGTCGGCGTCTATCGCACCAACGACGGCGCAACGCCCGTCTTCCGCTCGATCAAACAGGCCGAACAGAAGCTCATCGACGAACAGGACAGCAAGTCCTACCTCGGTCCGGAAGGGGATACGGGCTTCACCGCCGCACTGATGCCCTACATCTTCGGCGAGGACGCGACGATGGGTGGCCGCATCGAAGGCATGCAGACCCCGGGCGGCACCGGCGCCGTTCGACTCGCGGTGGCATTGGCCCAGCAGGCGGGCGTGACGCGGATTCACATGGGCACGCCGAGCTGGCCCAATCATGCGCAAATTTTGGCCGATGTCGGAATGGAAGTCGCACCCTTTAATCACGCGACGAAAGACGGCAACGCCGATCTGGATGCAGTGCTGGGCGCGATCAGAGACGCCAAGCCGACCGATGCCGTTCTGCTGCACGGCTGCTGCCACAACCCGACTGGCGTGGATTACACTGAGTGGGATAAGATCGCCAGCGCGTTGGCGGACGCCGGTGTGCTGCCGATCCTCGATGTCGCCTATCATGGGCTCGGTCAGGGCCTGGACGAGGACATCGCCGGCGTTCGCACCGTGCTGACAGCAGTGCCGGAAGCGCTGATCGCCTATAGCTGCGACAAGAACTTCGGCCTCTACCGCGACCGCGTCGGCGCCTTCTACATGATGGCGAAAGAGCCGAACCAACTCGACGCCATCGTGTCGAATGCCAATTCGCTGGCGCGCGCGAACTGGTCCATGCCGCCCGATCACGGCGGGGCGGCGGTACGCAACGTGCTGCATGACGACACGCTGACCGGCGAATGGCTCGACGAGCTTACCGAGATGCGCGAGCGGATGCGCCGCGTCCGCGAATGGCTGGCGGCGGCAGACAACGAAGTGCCGGGGCTCAACCTCGCCGCACTGGCCGAGCAAAACGGTCTGTTCGCCATGCTGCCACTCTCCAAGGACCAGATCGCCAAGCTTCGCGAGGATCACGGCGTCTACATGGCAGGTTCCGGCCGCATCAACGTGGCGGGGCTTCACGCGGGCAATACCGACAAGTTCATCGCCGCGCTGGCCGACGTCACGCAGGGCTGACCGGCAATGGACCGGCAGCCGACCCTCGAAACCGAGCGGCTGGTGCTGAGGCCGGTGACCGAGGACGATCGCGAGCCGCTGTACGAAGTCGCTTCGGACCCGATGGTGTGGGAGCAGCACCCGATCCACGATCGCTGGCGGCGCGAGGTTTTCGATAGGTTCTTCGACGAAGGCCTGGCGAGCGGTGGTACGCTGGCTGTCGTCGACAAGGCCAAGGATCGCATCCTCGGCTCGACCCGCTACGACAAATACGATCCGGAAGAAGGCGGCGTGGTGGAGATCGGCTGGACCTACCTTGAGCGGCGCTGCTGGGGGAAGGGCATAAACCGCGAGATGAAGCGCGCCATGCTGGCGCATGCCTTCGAGCACGTTTCACTGGTCGAATTCAGAGTGGGCGACACCAATTACCGCTCGCGCAATGCGCTGGAGGCGATCGGGGCCGAGCGCACCGATTGTTACGAACTGGAGCGCTACCAGGGCAAGCGCGTGGTGCACCTCGTCTACGAGATCACGCGCGACGCGTTCGAGGCCGGTCCGCTAGCCTGAAAGCTCGCGGGTCTATCCCGCCAGCGCCTGCATTCTCTTGAGATAGCGTGCCAGCACATCGATCTCGAGATTGACGCGGTCGCCCTTGGTAAGCGCGCCGAGGGTCGTCACCTCGCCGGTGTGCGGGATGATATTCACCGCGAAATCACAAGTCCCGTCGGTGCGGTCGCGCACATCGTTCACGGTCAGCGAAACCCCGTCGATCGTGATCGAACCCTTGGGCGCGACGAAGGGTGCCAGCTCGCGGCTGATGCGGATCGCGATTTTGCGCGACCCGCCCACATCCTCTGCCAGCACGACCTGGCCGACCGAATCGACATGGCCGGTCACCAGATGACCGCCGAGTTCGTCGCCGAGCTTGAGCGCAGGTTCGAGATTGAGCTTCGCGCCACGATCCCACATGCCTTGCTTCGTCCGGCTGACCGTTTCGCCCGACACATCGAACGTCACGCGCGCATCGCCGGTCTCGCCACCCAGCGCGATCACCGTCAGGCAGACGCCCGAGCAGGCGATGGATGCGCCGATATCGATCGTCGCCGGATCGAACCGGCAGGCGACCACGACGCGCAAATCGCCGCGCTGCTCGGCGCTTTCGATGGTGCCGATGGCGGTCACGATACCGGTGAACATGTGTGCAGTGTCTCCTGTCAGCGCGTGCGGCTGTAGGCTTCGTATGTGTCGCTGCCAAGCTGGCGCTGTTCGGCAAGCGTCCAGCGGCCATGCGCCTCGCCCAGCGATGCGAGGCCGATATCGCCGAGCGCATGCTTGCCTGCGCCGATCACGATGGGTGCGCGATAGAGCTCGATGCGATCGACGAGGTCTTCGGCGAGAAAGCTGGCCGCGACCTGCGCGCCGCCCTCGACATAGAGATACTGTACGCCGTCCAGCCGGTCGATCTGGCCCGGCGCATTGATGACCTTGACCCCGTCGGGCGGGATGCCGCGCGTGAGCAGGATACGTTGCGGGCTGCGGTCTTCCAGTCCTGGTAGGCGAACGTCGACACGGGGTTTGTCGGCTCGCCAGGTCCCGCCGCCGACCAGGATCGCGTCCGTCAGCGCACGGCGCGAATGGACGTGCGCACGCGCGGCCGCGCAGGTGATCCACTGGCTCTGACCGTCGGCCATGGCTATGCAGCCGTCCAGCGATGTGGCCAACTTGAGCGTGACGTGCGGACGGCCCCTTGTGGCGCGAGTGAGATAGCCTGCGAGGCTTGCCTCGGCCTCGGGAATGGGAAGAAGGGCGGCGGCGATGCCGGCGGCCGATAAACGGGCGATACCCTCGCCAGCGGTGCGCGGGTCGGGGTCTTCAACGCCGACAACAACGCGTGGGACTCCGGCCTCTATCAGGCGATCCGCGCAGGCCGGCCCACGAAGCGAGCGATGGGCGCAGGGTTCCAGCGTGACATAGGCCGTCGCACCTCTCGCAGCCTCTCCTGCATGGTCGAGCGCCGCAGCCTCGGCATGCGGTCGGCCACCTTCCCGCGTCCATCCCCGTGCGACGACCCGCCCCTCCTTGACGAGGATGCAGCCGACTGCAGGGTTCGGGCGGCTCAGCGGGCGGCCACGCGATGCCAGCCGTGCCGCCGCCGCCAGCCAGCGTGCATCATTCGGTTCCGGCTGCAACCGTCTCGCCCGCCTGGTAATATTCCCGCTGGCGCGCTTCGGCCTCGGCCGCTTCGCGCGCGTTTTCGAGTTCGGCCTCGCGCGCCATCTCATCGACATCGAGCCCGGTAGCGCGGCCCAGCGTCTTGTATGCTTCGACCTTACGCTCGAGCAGCTCGGCGCGCTCGGCTTCGCGCGCTTCCTTGCGTCGCTGGTTTTCGATGTTGCTGAGGAGGATTTCCTCGTCCGTCCGGCCTTCCGCGAACGTATTGATAAAGGTCACCTTAGGCGGATCGGGCGGGCGAAGATGGGATTCCTGGGACAGCGCTAGAAGCGCGCCCGCGGGTATCATTGCCGACAGCAACAGCAGCGTCCAGCGGAACGGCCGCGGTTCGCGGACATAGTCCCAGAGATCGGTGACGCCCGACTTGACGTGGAATCTGCTCTTCAATCGCATGAGACCAAGATAGGCATGTTTGCTGAACCTTGCCAGTACGCTCAGCCGAAGGCGGCGTAGAGGGTGCGTCCGTGCTGGCTGAGCCAGGCGTTCGCATCTTCGACATTCCCCTCGAACAGCTCGTCCAGCAGCGCGTGGAAGGCGGGCGAGTGGTCGAATTGGACGAGATGCGCGACTTCGTGCGCAACCACGGATCGCCGAACGAAATCGGGTGCTTGTACCAACCGCCAGTTGAGGCGCAGCACGCCCTCGCTCGAACAGCTGCCCCAGCGCCGTTTGGCCCGGGTCAGGCGCACGTCGCCGACAGGAAGATCGGCACGGCTGCAATAGTCCTGCGCGTCTTGGGCAAACAGGCGCTGCGCCTCGGCCTCCAGCCAGCGTTGCAGTCTTTTCGTCAGTGTTTCCTGCGGTCCGCCAACCCGAACGCCGGTCGTGTCGAGCGCGGGTTTGCGTGGATGGTCGGCGGACCAGTCGATCGATACCTCCCACCCGCGATAGGTGAGCTTCCCTTCACTGAGAGGGTCGCGCCGCTCTGGAACCTTGGCCAGCTGCTCGCCCAGCCAGTCGGCGCGCGCATGGGCGAAAGCCAGGGCTTCCATGCTGCGGCACCAGTGCGGCAGGGTGATGCGCACCGCACTGCCGTCGGGCGCGAGGCGCAGGGTCAGCCGCTTGGCACGCCGGTTGCGATTGAGTTCGATCGGCAGGACGCGCCCGGCAATCTCGATTTCCGGCTCCAAGGCTTCGCGGCGAAGCCAGTCGATCACGCCGCCTGGTCCTCGTCCTCGTCGCCCCAGTCGACGACGTGGTGTTCAAGTGGCCCGGCCTCGGTTTCCGAGATCACGCGACCGGCCACCGACACGCCGGCGCGCACCACGTCCTCGCGGTCGCCGCTGATAAGATAGTGCCAGCGCCGCAGCGGTTGCCCTTCGGCGCGCAGGCGATAGGCGCAGGTCGGCGGCAGCCATTCCACCTTATCGACGATCCTGAGCGTAAGCTGCAGGCAATCGGGCACGAAGGCCTTGCGTCGTTTGTAGTCGGTACAACGCGCGCTTTGGCAGTCGAGCAGTTTGCAAGCCACATTCGTGTGCTCGATCTCGCCCGTATCTTCGTACTCGACCTTGTGCAGGCAGCAGCGTCCGCAGCCATCGCACAGGGCTTCCCACTCGGCTTGATCGAGCTCGGCCAGCGGCCGTTCCCAGAAGCGGTCTCTCAGCGCACCCATTTGCGCAGTTCCGTGGCGACTGCTTCGGCACCCTCGTCGGTCGGCAAAGTGGCGAGAGGTTCTCCGTCAGGTCCGAAGAGCAGGGTGACATTGGTGTGATTGACCAGATAGCCGCCGGCCTCGGTTTCCTCGCCCTTGGAGAAGCTGGCGGCAAATTGCTGCGCGACGCTCGTCAGCGTTTCTTCGTCACCGGTCACTCCGATCAGGCGCGGATGGAAATTATCGGTGAATTCGGTCAGCACCTCGGGCGTGTCGCGTGCCGTATCGACGCCGACAAACAGCGGCTGGATCTGGGCGGCACGCTCCGGGTCCTGCTCTTCGAACAGCTTGAGGCCTGCCATCGCGCGCTGCACGTCGACCGGGCAGACGTCCGGGCAATAGGTATAGCCGAAGTAGATCGTGCGGTATTGCCCGTCGAAATCGCTCCAGCTGACAGGCTCGCCGTTCTCGCCTGTGAGGGTGAAATCGCCGCCGATGCTGGCACCCTCGAGCGGTGGTGGTTCCGCCGGGGCATTATCTTCGTACGAGCAGCCGACAAGGGCCAGGGCGATAGCGATAGATAGAGCATTGCGAGGAAGCATGGCATCCCGGTTCATGGTCTGCTAATTGCCTCTGTTCAAGAGACGACCCCGCATTCGCATGCGGAAAAATTCAGGGGTAGACGACGAGATGAAACGGATTGTTCACGCGATCCTGGGCGCAGCGGCGCTGGCGATGGTGGCAGCACCGGCGAACGCCCAACGCAAGCGCGAGGGATACGAGTTCCTCGAAGCGGTCAAAGATCGCGACGGCGGCAAGGTGAACGAGCTGCTGGCGCAGCCGGGCAACGTCCTTGTCAATTCGCGCGACATCACCAGCGGCGAGACGGCCCTGCACATCGCCGCGCAGCGCCGCGACGCGGTATGGATCAAGTTTCTTCTCGGCAAGGGTGCCAACCCCAATCTCGAAACACGCGACGGCGAATCGCCGCTGGAAGTGGCCGTGCAAATCGGCTCGCTGGAAGCGGTCGAAGCCTTGCTGGACGGCGGAGCCTCGGCAAATGTCACGAATGCAGCCGGCGAAACGCCGCTCATTTCGGCCGTCCATCGCCGCGACGTGGAAATGATCCGCCTGCTTGTCGACAAGGGGGCTGATCCGCTGCGCACGGATAGCTCGGGCCGCACCGCGAGGGATTATGCCGAGCTTCTCGGCGGACGATCGCAGGTGCTGGCTGCGCTCGACGCAGCTATTGCGGAAAAGGGAAAGGCGGCGCCGGTCTATGGCCCCAAGTGATCCGAGCCTCGAGGAAGAGCTGCTGGTCGAGGACCTGACGCTTGACGAATTACGGTTGGCGCTCGCGCCCGGCATTGCCGATGCGGCGGTGTTCGATGGCTGGACCGACACCGCGCTGGAGATGGCGGCTGTACAGCTTGGCGCCGATCGCGATGTCGCCCGGCTCGCTTTCAAGGACCAGGGCGCGATGGGCATGATCCGCGCATGGATCGAGACGATCGATCGCCAGATGATGCTCGACATGCCGGCGGAAAAGCTGGCGGAGATGAAGATTCGCGAGCGCATTCGCAACCTTGTGCAATACCGGCTGGACGCAGTGCTCGGTCTGGAGGAATCGCTGCGCCGCGCGCTGGCGATCATGGCCATGCCGCAGAATGTGCCGACTGCGCTGAAGACCGGTTGGAACAGCGCCGATATCATGTGGCGGCTCGCGGGCGACACCGCGACCGATTATAACCACTATACCAAGCGCGCCATCCTCGCTTCGATCTACGGCGCGACGCTGGCTGTATTCGTCGAGGACGAGAGCGAGAACAAGGCCGAGACCTGCGCCTTCCTCGAGCGGCGGATCGACGGCGTCATGAAGTTCGAGAAGGTAAAGGCCAAGTGGCTCAACCCGGACCGCGAGAGCTTCAGCGTCACGAGATTCCTAGGACGGCTGCGGTACCCTGCCCGCTAACCTCCGCTATTGATAATCGGTTGCAACAAGCGCGCGCTTCTGACAGGGCGCTGCGCATGACTCTCGACGCGTTCGAACATGAGAAATCCGCGCGCATTACCGCGGTGGACTGGGCTGCGCTAGCCGAGGACGAGGGCAAGCGCCTCAAGGCCCTGGGTGTGGACGAGGGCGCGGAAGTATCCGTGATCCATCGCGGCGTCTTCGGCACGCGCGACCCGCTGGCCATCCGTATCGGCCGCATGACCATCGCACTGCGCCGCGCGCACGCGCTCGCCATCGAGGTGGAGCCCGCATGAGCCGCGACGATCCCGTCCGCCACCACAAGGTTGCGCTGGTCGGCAATCCCAATTCGGGCAAGTCGGCACTGTTCAACGCGCTGACCGGCGCCCGCCAGAAGATCGCCAACTATCCCGGCGTCACCGTGGAGCGAAAGGCCGGACGCCTGGCGCTGCCGAACGGCGAATCGCGCGAGCTGATCGACCTGCCCGGCGCCTACAGCTTCGATGCTGCCAGCCCGGATGAGGAGGTGACCCGGAAGCTCGTCCATGGCGAGTTCGAGGGCGAGGCCGCACCCGATGTGCTGGTGCTGGTGCTCGATGCCGCCAATCTCGAGCAACATCTCGTCTTCGCGCAGGAAGTTCTCGAGCTGGGCCGGCCTACCGTGGTCGCGCTCAATATGGTGGATCTGGCGGAGCGGGACGGGCTGACGCTCGATCCGGCGGCGCTTTCGGAAGCGCTCGGCGTGCCGGTGGTCCCGACGGTTGCCGTTCGCCGCAAGGGGCTCGACGAACTCACCGCCGTCATCGCCGAGGCGGACACCCATGCCGATGAAGAGGCGCACAAGCGCTGGCACCTGACGCTGCCCGAACGGCGGCTGGCGGCCAAACATATGGCGAAAGGCGCGATCCTCTCCAAATCGACGCGCCACACGATCGAGACCGGCATCGATCGCGTGCTGCTCAATCCGTGGATCGGGCCGGTGATCCTGTTCGGCCTGCTGTTCGTGATCTTCCAGGCGGTGTTCGCCTGGGCGACCCCCTTCGCCGACGCGTTGGAGGGCGGGGTGGGCGCCGTGTCCGCGCTCGTCACCGACACCATGCCCGAGGGCTTCGTGCGCGATTTTCTGACCGAAGGCGTGCTCGCGGGTGTGGGGTCGGTTGTAGTTTTTCTTCCCCAGATTGTAATCCTGTTCTTCTTCATCCTGGTGATGGAGGCCAGCGGATACATGGCGCGTGCGGCCTTCCTTATGGACCGGCTGATGGCGGGTGTGGGCCTGTCGGGCAAAAGCTTCATTCCGCTGCTCTCCAGCTTCGCCTGCGCCATTCCCGGCATCATGGCGACGCGCAGCATTCCCGATGCGAAGGACCGGCTGACGACGATCCTGATCGCGCCGCTGATGACGTGCTCGGCGCGCTTGCCCGTCTATGCGGTGATCATTGCGGCGGTTATCCCGCAGACCAGCATCGGGCCGGGCATCGGGCTGCAGGGACTGGTGCTGTTCGCGCTCTATGTCGCAGGCATCGTCGGCGCGATGGTCGTCGCGCTGGTGCTGCGGCGCACGGTCGCGCAAGGGGCGGCGAGCGGTTTCATCATGGAGATGCCGCGCTACCAGTTGCCGCGCATCAAGGATCTCGCCATCGGCTTGTGGCAGCGCGCCTGGGTATTCCTGCGGCGGGCGGGCACGATCATCTTCGTGGTGACCATCGCCCTGTGGCTGATGCTGAGCTTCCCCAAGGCCGATCCCGGCGAGAGCCAGATGGACGCGAGTATCGCGGGTATGGTCGCCGATGGTCTCCACCCGATCCTCGAGCCCATCGGCTTCAACCGCGAGATGAGCCTTGCGCTGGTGCCGGCCATGGCCGCACGCGAAGTCGCCGTTTCCGCGCTGGCGACGACCTATGCAGTAGACGCCGCGGACGAGGAGGTCGCGGCGGAAGGTGTGACCGACAAGATCGCCGCGCTGTGGAGCCTGCCGACCGCGCTCGCCTTCCTCGCGTGGTTCGTCTTCGCGCCGCAATGCATCTCGACCATCGCGGTCGCCCGGCGCGAGACCAATGGGTGGAAATGGCCGGCATTCATGGTCGTGTACCTCTTCGCGCTGGCTTACGTGTTCGCGGGCCTGACCTACTGGGGCGCGGTGGCGCTGGGGTTGTAGCGATCGGGTCCGCTTCGGTGGAAACTCCGGATCGCCCCTAGAAGCGACTCGCCCCCTCCGTTAGGCCCTTCGCCAACAGACACGAAGGGACGATTCGATGGCCGGTAGCCTCAACAAAGTCATGCTCATCGGAAACCTCGGGGCCGATCCCGAGATCCGCAGCTTCCAGAACGGCGGCAAGGTCGCGAACCTGCGCATCGCGACCAGCGAGACGTGGAAGGACCGCAACACCGGCGAACGGCAGGAGCGGACCGAGTGGCACACCGTCGCGATCTTTTCCGAAGGTCTCGTCGGCGTGGTCGAGCGCTATCTGCGCAAGGGCAGCAAGGTCTACATCGAAGGCCAGCTGCAGACCCGCAAGTGGCAGGACCAGTCGGGCAACGACCGCTATTCGACCGAAGTCGTCATCCGCGGCCTAGGCGGCACGTTGACCATGCTCGACGGTGCGTCGGGCGGCGGGGGCGGCGGCGGTGGCGGAGGCCAGCGCGGCGGCGGCAATTGGGACCAGGGCGGCGGCGGACAGAGCTCCGGCGGCGGCGACAACTGGCGCAGCGGCGGCGGTTCTTCGGGCGGCAGCTCCGGCGGTTCCGGCGGCGGCTCGAACTACGATGACCTCGACGACGATATTCCCTTCTGAGCGTTCGAGAGATTCCATCGCGCGTCGCACAGACGGGCTGCTCCGACTGGCCCCGGTGCCAACGATAGGGGAAACCCCTGAGCCGGATGACGGGGTGCGTTAGCCTTGGCCTGATAGCCACTGTGCACATGGATATGTGCCAAGCTCTGGAATCGAAAGAAAATCGCGATCGTGGACATTGCCGTAGCGACCTCGCATGGGGCGCATACGAGCGCGGCATGCACGGATTTGGGACCGCTCACCCCGGCGAGGTGCCGTGCGCGCGAGTCTTTGGGTTACTTCGCGCATGACCGATCCGGAGACTCTCTTTTCGATTGATCGGTTTGCCAGGTCCTTGGGCGTAGCGCTGCTGATCACCGACGTCGAAGGCAAGATCGCCTTCTGGAATCCCGCCGCGGAGGCGATGTTCGGATACTCCGAAGGCGATGTCATCGAGAGGGGTGTCGAAATAATCATCCCTGAAAGATTCAGGGCGCAACACCGAGAGGGGATGCGCCGCATGGCCGAAGCGAATGTATGCAAACTGGCCGACAAGCCGCTCGAGCTATCCGCACTGAGATCGGACGGGACCGAGTTTCCGGTCGAAATGACCCTTGCTAGCTGGGAGGGGCCCCATGGCATGGAAATCGGGGCCAAGCTGAAGGATATTACCGAGCGGCGGGAAAAAGAAAACCGACTGAAGAGGCTGGCGCATCACGATGCGTTGACGGGGCTGGTCAATCGCACCGGATTTTTGAAGGCGCTCGGAAAAGCGGAAGCACGCGCCGGATCGACTGTCTTCGCAATCGACCTCGACGGTTTCAAGGAGGTGAACGATACCTTCGGGCATGCGGTGGGCGACAGCCTGCTCCAAGCCGTCAGCCTGCGGCTGATCGCCCATCTTGAACCAAGCGGCACGGTTGCGCGGATGGGCGGCGACGAATTCGGAGTCCTTTTGCCCAATCTCACTCGGGGTTCGGATGCGCTGGCCCGCGCTCAATCGCTATGCGACCAGTTTCGGGACCCGTTCCTGGTCTGTGGCCAGCAAATCCAGATCGGCCTTAGCGTGGGCGCCGCCATGGCACCTGTGCATGGCACCGATCCGGAGGAGATTTTGCTCAAGGCGGACATGGCACTCCTTGCCGTGAAAAAATCGGGTGGACGAAGGGTCCGGCTGTTCGACGACGATATCGACCGGCAGATGCAGAACCGCCGGGCCCTGAAGGACGAGCTTCGCACAGCCAATGATCGCGGCGAATGGCAATTGGTCTACCAGCCGCAGGTTCGCCTCTCCGACGGGACGCCAATCGGTGCCGAAGCCTTGCTGCGCTGGGATCATCCGGAGCGCGGGATGCTTGCTCCCGCCGATTTCCTGACAACGCTCGAAAGGCATCTGGTCGCCAATCAGGTGGGTGACTGGGTGGTAAAGGAAAGCTGTCGTCAGCTGGCTCTCTGGAGAGCCCATGGCATCGATGTCCCGCGCATAAGCTTCAACCTCTTCGCCGCGCAATTCACAAGCTGCACGATGACCGAGACGATCAGCTCCGCCATCGAAGAAAATGCCTTGCAACCCTCGGACATTGAAATCGAGATAACCGAGACCGTCGCCTTGCGGTCTGACGACCAGATATTTGCGACACTGAACGCGCTAGGCGAAGCCGGCGTCAACATTGCCCTCGACGATTTCGGAACGGGTTTTGCATCCCTGTCCACCTTGTCGCAGCTCCCGGTCACCCGCCTGAAGATCGACAAGGCCTTCGTCGCCGACCTCGGCGTGAGGCCCCAGGGCAGCGCGATCATCTCGGCCATGGTGTCTCTTGCTCGTGGCCTGGATCTCGAGGTTCTCGCGGAGGGCATTGAGACCGAAGAACAGCGCCTGAAACTGATGGCGCTCGGCTGTCGCGAGGGGCAGGGCTTCTTATTCGGTCGTCCCGAGAAAGGCGACGACCTGCTGAAGCACTGGCGTTCTCGAGCCGCCAACGATTGCTCGCCGGGAAGCTCAGACCCGAAAGATCATTCTGCGCTCTTGCCTTTCAACGCCGCCAGCGCCTCCGCCAGCGGCCCGCTCGGAGTTTCCTCTTCGTCGCTGACGATTCCCGCAGCTTTCCGCGCCTCGTCCGCTCCCGGTCCCTCGCGATAGGGGTCGATGGCGAGGGCCAGCGTCTGCGCGATGGCTTCGCCGAGGTCGAAGCTGTCGCCCTCGTATTCGATCTCGTCGAGGTCCTCGCTGTCCAGTTCGATTTCCTCGTCCGGCGCGTAGTCCGGCACCGATCCGGCGGGGACGAAGCGCAGGTTCAACGGCTCCTCGACATCGTAGGTCAGCGGCTCGCGCGTCACAGCGCAGGGCTGCTCGATGGTAGCCAGCAGGCGGCCGTTCGCCAGCACCGCGCCATCCTTCGTCTCGAACGCGACATGGGCATTCAGCGCATCGACCGCCGTCACGCCGAAGCGATCGGCCAGCGCCTCGCGCTCGGCCGTGTCGGCAGTGATCGTCATGGCTTCGGCAGGCAGCGCGCGCGGTTTGACGAGGCGGACGAGTTCGGGCGCGCTCATGCGGCGATCTCTCCCTTGTGCAGCGTCTCGAAACCTGTCCGCTCCAGCCGCGCGTGCAGCGCCGCCATCCGCTGGACAAGTGCCTCGGCCTCGTCGGGCTGGGCCATGGTGACGTTGCGGCGCACCGCCTCCACCAGCACCTTGGGATCGCTGCGTAGCCCGTCGCGATAGGCGCCGATGCGGCCGTTCATGCTGGCCATCACGGCGGAGAGCTTCTTGCCGACGGTCGGATCGCCGATCCCGGCTTCGCGCAATTGGCCTTCCATGTCCTCGGCGAACAGCTCGGTCAGGCGGGCGCTGGCGTTGCTGCCTTCCTCGCCCACGTCGTCCAGCCGCAGCATCACCAGCGCCAGCACCAGAGTGACCATGTCGTAGCGGCCTTCCAACGAATCCGCGACGCCGCACATGCGGTACCAGTCGGGATCGCGCGCTTCCTCTACCACGCGGTGCCACAGCGGGCGCCATTCCTCGCGCGGGTCGCTGGACAGGCCGAACAGGCGGGCGAAAAAGGACATGGCATCTCCGTTCAGCGGCAATACAGGCCGCGATCTCCAGTCGCTGATCCCCAAGCGATCGGCAACAGTGACATTGCATGGGCCGATGCTTTGCGACTAAGGCGTTGGCCGAGCATATAGGGACGCACGCCCACACGGCCAAGCGGACTTGAAGACGGAGATTTGCTGTTCCCATGAACAGGACCAAGATTGTCGGCCTCTGCGCCATTGCCCTTGCCGGTGTGGCTACCGCTGCGTGCCAGCCGATCCGCGAAACCCGCGGCTATATCGTCGATCCGGTACTGACCCAGTCGATCCAGCCGGGCATCGACAACCAGCAGTCGGTCGCGGGCACGCTGGGCCGTCCGACCTTCACCAGCCAGTTCGGCGAGCCGACCTGGTATTACGTGTCGAGCACCACGGGCCGCAAACCCTTCGTGCGTCCGCGGATCGAACAGCACCAGGTGCTGGCCGTGCGCTTCGACGCGGCGGGCAATGTCGTGGCTGCGGACCGCAGCGGAATCGACCAAGTGGCGTATCTGCGCCCCGATGGCGACGAGACGCCGACGCTGGGCCGGGAGCGCACCTTCCTCGAAGACCTGTTCGGCAATATCGGCGCGGTCGGTGCGCCGGGCGTTGGCGGGCAGCAGCAGTAATCCTCCCGGCGGCTTGACCCATTCGGCGCGCGCCCCATATCGCGCGTCATGTCTGCGCCCCGATGGCGACGAGACGCCGACGCTGGGCCGGCAGCGCACCTTCCTCGAAGACCTGTTCGGCAATATCGGCGCGGTCGGTGCGCCGGGCGTTGGCGGGCAGCAGCAGTAATCCTCCCGGCGGCTTGACCCATTCGGCGCGCGCCCCATATCGCGCGTCATGAGTTCACACAGCGAAAGTCACGGCATCGTCCAGTGGCACTCCACCACCATCGTCGGCGTCAAACGCGGCGACCGGATCGTGATTGCCGGGGACGGACAGGTCTCCATGGGCAACACGGTGATGAAGCCCAATGCCCGCAAGGTCCGCCGCATCGGCGAGGACGGCAAGGTCGTCGCCGGGTTCGCCGGCGCGACCGCCGATGCCTTCACCCTGTTCGAACGGCTCGAGAAAAAGCTCGAGCAATATAACGGCCAGCTCCTGCGCGCCGCAGTCGAGCTGACCAAGGACTGGCGCACCGACAAATACCTGCGCAATCTCGAAGCGCTGATGATCGTTGCGGACAAGGAGAACCTCCTCGTCCTCACCGGCAATGGCGACGTGCTCGAACCCGAAGGCGGCATCACCGCAATCGGCTCGGGCGGCAATTACGCTCTGGCCGCGGCCAAGGCGATCGCCGAATACGAGGACGATCCCGAGCAGATCGCGCGCAAGGCGATGAAGGTCGCCGCCGACATCTGCGTCTTCACCAATGGCAATGTGACCGTCGAAGAGGTCTGAGAACATAATGGACAATCTGACCCCCAAGGCGATCGTCGCCGCACTCGACGAGCACATCATCGGCCAGAAGGACGCCAAGCGCGCCGTGGCCGTGGCCCTCCGCAACCGCTGGCGCCGCCAGCGCCTCGACCGCGACCTGCGCGACGAGGTGACGCCCAAGAACATCCTGATGATCGGCCCCACCGGCTGCGGCAAGACCGAGATCAGCCGCCGTCTCGCGCGGCTGGCCGAGGCACCCTTCGTCAAGGTCGAGGCGACCAAGTTCACCGAGGTCGGCTATGTCGGCCGCGACGTCGAACAGATCGCCCGCGACCTGGCCGAAGAAGCCATCCGGCTGGAGAAGGAACGCCGCCGCGAGGCCGTTCGCGAATCTGCGAGCGAGGCCGCGATGGACCGCCTGCTGACCGCGCTCGTCGGTGACAATGCCAGCGAGGCGACCCGCGAAGCCTTCCGCGCGCGCATCGTCGACAACTCGATGAACGACACCGAGGTCGAGATCGAGGTGAGGGACCAGCCGCAGTCGAACATGGAGATCCCCGGCATGCCCGGCAATGTCGGCATGATCGACCTCAGCGACATGCTCGGCAAGGCGATGGGCAAGTCCAACCTCAAGCGCCGCAAGCTCAAGGTGCCCGATGCGTGGGACCGGCTAGTGGAGGAAGAGGCCGAGAAGCGCATGGACCAGGACGACGTCAACCGCGTCGCGCTGGAAAATGCGGAGACCAATGGCATCGTCTTCCTCGACGAGATCGACAAGATCGCCGTCAGCGACGTGCGCGGCGGTTCGGTGAGCCGCGAAGGCGTGCAGCGCGACCTGTTGCCGCTGATCGAGGGCACGACGGTGGCCACAAAGTATGGCCCGATGAAAACCGATCATGTCCTCTTCATCGCCAGCGGCGCGTTCCATGTCGCCAAGCCGAGCGACATGCTGCCCGAACTCCAGGGCCGCCTGCCGATCCGCGTCGAACTGCGCGCGCTTACGGAGGAGGACTTCGTGAGCATCCTCAAGGAAACGCGCGCCAATCTGGTGGACCAATACACCGCGCTGCTCGGCACCGAGAAGGTCGCCCTCGACTTCACCGACGAGGCGATCGCCGAGGTCGCGAAGATCGCCGCGCGGGTCAACGAAAGCGTCGAGAACATCGGTGCCCGCCGCCTGCAGACGGTGATGGAACGCCTGCTCGAGGACATCAGCTTCGAAGCCGAGGAACACGAGGGCGAGACCGTCACCATCGACGCGGACTATGTGCGCGAGCGGCTCGACGATCTGTCCGGCGATACCGACCTGTCGAAGTATATTCTCTGACGCCGAAATCGTGAGCGATTGATTTACCGTCCGGGTCGCGCCAGCATGGGTGGGTGAACGGTAAACCGATTTTAGACATTCGGCGCTAGGGGGCCTGCATGAAGCAGCAAGCCATCGCCCTTGCAGAACGTGTGGCGCGCGTGGTCGGTTACGACAAGACGCACATCACGCGCACGGTCGCCTATCGCACGATCGATGCGTTTCTCGATACCCTGCCGGTGCAGGAGATGGACGCGCTGGAAATCGCGGCGGGCTGGAAATGGCGCGAGCGCGACTGGGGCAGTTACACCGAGATGAACTGGCCCGAATACGACATCTGCGACCATGTGCTGGATCGCCAGTTCGACATCTGCATTGCCGATAATGTGTGGGAGCACCTCGTGCGGCCCTATCGCGCAACCGAGCATGTCTTGCAGATGCTGAGGCCGGGCGGGATCTTCGTCAACATTACACCCTTCATGATCCGCCAGCACGCCGTGCCGGTGGACTGCACGCGCTGGACGGAACTCGGCATGCGCAATTTCCTGGCCGAGGTCGGGTTCGACGAGGCGACGATCGAAACCGGATCGTGGGGTAATCGCAGCGCGGTGAAGGCCAATCTCGACCGCTGGGCGCGGACCGGCTGGCAGCGGCGCTTCAAGAACGAACCGAACTTTCCCGTCACCGTGTGGGCCATCGCCCGCAAGCCGGAATGAACGACAGCCTGCCGGTCGCCATTTCGGTAATGGCGCACAACGAGGAACGGCGGATCGCGCGCTGTCTCGCTAGCCTGCCGCTGGGCGAACCGGGCTACGACATCCACGTGGTCGTGAACGGGACGACCGACCGCACTGCGCAGATCGCGCGCGGCTACGACAGGGTCACGGTCCACGACTGGGAGCAGGGGGGCAAGTCGCGCAGCTGGAACCGCTTCGTCTTCGACGATCCAGCGCCTGCCGGACGACACTTCGTCTTCGTGGACGGCGACGCCGAGGTACAGCCGGGTTCGATTGCCGCGCTGGTAGCGGGGCTGGACGATGGGGGCGTGAATGCGGCGTCCGCGTTTCCCGGCAATGGCCGCCGCGTAGAGGCCTATCGCGAGCAGATGCGGCGCGAGCATGGACTGTTCGGCGATCTCTATGCGCTGCACGGCGATTTCGTTGCCCGCATGCGTGAAAAGGACATTCGCCTGCCGAACGATTTGATCGGCGACGATGGCCTGCTCTGCGCTCTCGCCAAGACCGATCTCGGCAACGAGGACGACTGGCAGGACGAGCGGGTCGCGACGGTCGAGGGCGCTGCCTTCCTCTGCGATCCCGTACAACTGACACCAGGCGACCTGCTCCTGCAGGCACGCCGAATGCGCAATTACAGCCTGCGGCATTTCCAGAACCGGATCGTCAGCGACATCATGCGCGGGCCGGGGCCGACGGCACTGCCGGAACGACTGGCGTCGCTCTACCCGAGTTACCTGCCGCAGTTCCGGCCCCGGCGAGATCCGCGCCTGTGGTGGTTCGACCGGCAGGCGCTCGCCTTGATGGCGCGCGCTGCCGGTTAGTTCGCCCTAAGGATGCGGGGCGAGGCCGATTTCGACGCCGGTCTTGTCTGTCAGCGCGAATTTGTCGACGAGATCGCTGCTCGCCTTGTTGAGGCCGCGCACCTGCACGCTGCGACCGTTGCGGCGCATGCGCTCGACCACCTTGTCCAGCGCGCCGATGGCCGAGATGTCCCAGAAATGCGCCTTGCGCACGTCGATGATGACGTGGTCCGCCGGATCGGGCTGGGTGCTTTCGGGGCCGAGCGCGGCTTCGAACCGCTCCACGCTGGCGTAGAAGATCTGGCCCTTGGCGCGGTAGATCGCCGTGTCGCCATCGCGCTCTCGCACCACTTCGAACATGGTCATCACCTTGTGGGTGAAGAACACGCCCGACAGGATGACGCCCGCCAGCACGCCCAGCGCGAGATTGTGGGTCGCGACGACCACTACGACAGTGGCGACCATCACGACGCTCGACTGCCACGGGTGCTTGGTAAGGTTGGGTATCGAGTTCCAGCTGAAGGTCCCGATGCTGACCATGATCATGATCGCGACCAGCGCCGGCATCGGCACCTGGCCGACGAGATCGCCGAGCAGGGCGAGCAGGATCAGCAGGGCGAGGCCCGCAGTGAAGGTCGACAGCCTACCGCGACCGCCGCTGGTCACGTTGATGACCGATTGGCCGATCATGGCGCAGCCGCCCATGCCGCCGAACATCGCGGCGACGACATTGGCGACGCCCTGACCTGCGCTTTCGCGGCGCTTGTCGCTGCCGGTATGCGTCATGTCGTCGACGATCTGCGCGGTGAGCAGGCTTTCCAGAAGGCCGACTGCCGCCATGGTTGCCGAATAGGGCGCGATGATGCGCAAGGTTTCCCATGTCAGCGGGACATCGGGCAGGGCGAAATAGGGCAGGCCCTCGGGCAGCTCGCCCATGTCGGCGACGGTATTGACCGGCGCTTCGATCCAGATGCTCAGCGCGGTCAGGATCACGATGGCGACCAGCGGGCTCGGGACGGCGGTAGTCAGCTTCGGCAGCAGGTAGATCACCGCCAGCGCGGCGGCGACCATGACGTAGGTCAGCCATGTCACGCCGGGATTCCCCAGTGTGAGCTCGGGCAGCTGCGCCATGAAGATCAGGATCGCGAGCGCATTGACGAAGCCGGTGATGACCGAGCGGCTGACGAATTGCATCAGCAGGTCGAGCCGTAGCAGCGCCGCGATGCCCTGGAAGATTCCCATCAGGATGGTGGCCGCGAACAGGTATTCGACCCCGTAATCGCGCACGAGCGGGACGACGACGACCGCAACCGCCGCAGTCGCGGCGCTGATCATGCCGGGTCTCCCGCCCGTAAACGCGATCACCATCGCGATGGCGACCGACGCGTAAAGGCCCACGCGGGGATCGACACCCGCGATGATCGAGAAGCCGATCGCTTCGGGAATAAGGGCGAGGGCTACGACAAGCCCGGCAAGGATATCGGCGCGGATATTGGAGAGCCAGTCGCGGCGCAGGGTGCTGCGGTCGAGCATGGAAGAACCTATTCGTCAGGAAGTTTGGGCATCAGACAATAATGCCGAGAAATGATGTTCTCTTTGAAGCATGTTGCAGTGCAACACAACCCGCTGCGGCCCCGACCTGCATGCTCAGATTATGCGCCCACTCGTCGAGCGGCTAGGGCGGTTGTTCTATTGGCCGATCGCGTCCAAGGTGTTCGAACGTTTTGCGTAATCGAGACGAGGGGTCTGTTTTATGTTCCGTCACATCCTTGCCGCCGGTGCGGCTTCGCTTGCCATCATCGCCGCCGCGCCTGCCGTTGCCGACGATCACACCGCCAGCAGCACCGGAGCGGTCGTCGCCCCCGAAATCGAATACGAGCGCTGGACGCTCGACAACGGGCTTCAGGTCATTGCCATCCCGGACGCTTCGACCGGCACGGTGACGACATCGATGTGGTACGAGGTCGGCTCCAAGTCCGATCCCGAAGGCCGCGCCGGCTTCGCGCATCTGTTCGAACATATCCTCAGCCGTAAGACGCTGAACATGCCGTACAACCTCATCTACGGCCTCACCGCCGATGTGGGCGGCACGCGCAATGCGACCACCAATGCCGACCGGACGAACTATTTCGAGATCGTCCCGGCCGAATATCTCGAAGCCATGCTCTGGACCCACCGCGAGCGAATGGCCTTCCCCGTGATCGACCAGGACGTGTTCGACAAGGAGCGCGATGTCGTGAAGGAAGAGCTGCGCCAGCGCGTGCTCGCGCCGCCCTATGGCCGGTTCGGCAGCTTCGTCATTCCCGAAGCCGCCTATGACGTCTCGCCCTATCGCCGCCCGACCATCGGCAGCATCGAGCAGCTCGAGTCCGCCGAGCTCGACGATGCGCGTGCTTTCCACCAGGCCTATTACGGGCCGGACACCGCCACGCTGATCGTGGCCGGCAATTTCGAGGTTTCCGATTTGCGCAGCCTGGTCGAGGAATATTTCGCCGACATCCCGCGCCGCGAGAACCCGGTGGAGATCGCCTTCGACCTCGATGTCCCCGAGCGGACCGAGCCGCGCAGCATCACCGCGACTGCGCCGAATGTCCCGCTGCCGCTCGTCGGCACCGTGTGGAAGCTTCCTGCGATCACCCATCCCGATGCGCCCGCGCTGGAGGTGCTCGACGCGATCATGTCGCGCGGAGACAACAGCCGCATGGCCGCGGCCCTGGTCCGCAGCGGCAAGGCCGTGCAGGCGATCCATCAGGTCGGCATGCAGGAAGAGGGCGGGGTGCTGGCGCAGTTCGCCGTCATCAATCCGCAGGCCAATGTCGATGAAGTGCGCGGCATTCTCGTTGCCGAGCGTGAGCGGATAAAGTCCGAAGGCGTGACCGAAGCCGAAGTCGCCGAAGCGAAGAACGAACTTCTCGCCAGCGCGCTGCGTTCGCGAGAAACTGCACGCGGCCGAGCCTTCGAGCTGGGCGAAGCGCTGCTGACGACGGGAGATCCGTCTTTCCCGGACAAGCGGCTTGCCGCGATCGCGTCGGTCACGGCAGCCGATGTCCAGCGCGTCGCGCAGACCTATTACAATCCAAATGCGCGGACCGACATCGTTTATACGGCAGGCGAGGACGATCCTTCAGCCTACGCAAATCCTTATCCCATGCCGACTTTCAAGACCTTGCCCGACGCGGTGGGCGAGCCGCTGTCGGTCGCTGCGGAAGACGTGCGCGAAACCGTGCCCGGTCCCGGCCAGCGCCCGCAGCTGGAAGCCGCGCGGATCGTCGAGCAGACCTTGTCCAACGGCATCGAAGTGGTCGCCGCCCAGACGGGCGATGTGCCGCTGGCGACGATGACGGTGCTGGTGCCGGGCGGTTCGATCAGCGACGACCGCGCCAAGGCTGGCGTGGCCCAGCTCACCGCGCAACTGGCCGACAAGGGGGCGGGCGGTCTCGACGAAACCGAGATCGCGCGCCGCCTCGAAAGCCTCGGTGCCAGCTTCGGCGCGACTGCCGGGTCTAAAGGCGCCTATTTCAGCCTCACCGCGCCGGTCGCCAACATGGAAGAGGCGGGCAAGGTGCTCGCAACTATCCTCACATCCGCAGATTATCCGCAGGCCGCCTTCGAGCGCGAGCGCAAGCGGGCGATCGACGGACTGGCGGCTACGTTGAAAGACCCCGGGGGCATCGCGAGCATGGCGGTGCGCCCTGTGCTTTATGGCGACTCCCCCTTCGGCACGCTGCCGGGCGGCACGCAGGAGAGCCTGGCGCAGATCACGCGCGAGGATCTGGTCGAGCATCGCCGCACATACTGGCATCCGGCACGCGCACAGGTGATCGTCAGCGGCGGTATCGCACCCGAGCGGGCGATCGAGCTCACGCAGACCCTGCTTGGCGACTGGCAGGGCGTGGGCGAACCGCCGGTCGAGATCGCCAATCCCACCGGCGAGGCGCAGCCCGTCCGCACAGTGGTGATCGATATGCCCGACGCTGGGCAGGCCGCGGTCTATGCCGGCATGCGCGCACCATCGCGAACCGACGGCAATTACTACGCAGCGGAGCTCGCGAACGCGATCCTCGGCGGCGGGTCCAGCGGACGCCTGTTCGAGGAGGTCCGCACGAAACGCTCGATCAGCTACGGCGCCTATAGCGGCGTCGGGTCGGACACGCTGGTCGCTTCTGCGCAGACCCAGAACTCGACCGCCGACGAGGTGGTGCAGGTCTTCCTCGACGAGTTCGACCGACTGGGCGACGAAGCGATTGCGCAGGACTTACTCGACAAGCGTCGGCTCTACCTCGGCGGCAATTACGCCCGCTCGCTGGAAAGTTCTTCGGGCTTCAACAGCATCGTCGCCGGACTGCTGTTCGACGGGCTCGAGCCGGGTGAAGCTGCGCGCTATGCGGACCGTCTCGCGGCAGTCTCGCCCGAAGCCGCCACGCAGGTTGCGGCGGAGTATGTGGGGTCTGAGAAGGCGACCGTCCTCATCGTCGGCAATGCGGCCGAGTTCCTCGACGACCTCAAGGCGATTCGCCCCGATGTCGAAGTGGTCGATGCCGATGCGCTGGACCTTTCGACCAGCGCGCTGGTGGCGGCTGCCGCTACGGGCGACTGATCAGACGGGCTCTACCGCCGGGCGGTCTTCTGCCTGGCGGGCCCACATGTCGGCATAGAGACCGCCCGCGCGCAGCAGGTCCGAATGCGTTCCGCTTTCGGCGAGCCGTCCCTGGTCGAGGACGAGGATGCGGTCGGCATCGGCGATCGTCGACAGGCGGTGCGCGATGGCGAGCGTGGTGCGGTGCTCCGATACGCGGCGTAGCGTCTGCAGGATTTCCTGCTCGGTGCGGCTGTCGAGCGCGCTGGTCGCTTCGTCCAGCAGCAGGATCGGCGGGTCCTTTACCAGCGTGCGAGCAATGGCGACCCGCTGCTTCTCGCCGCCCGAAAGCTTGAGCCCGCGCTCGCCGACCTCGGTGTCGAAGCCGTCGGGCAGTCGCTCGATGAACGGAAGGATCGCCGCCGACCGCGCCGCGCCGACGATATTGTCATGCTCCGCTTCGCGTCGACCGTAGGCGATATTGTAGCCGATCGAGTCGTTGAACAGCACGCTGTCCTGCGGGACGATGCCGATGTTTTCGCGCAGCGACGCCTGCGTAACCTGCGCGATGTCCTGCCCGTCGATCAGGATGCGGCCCGATTGCGGGTCGTAGAAGCGGAACAGCAGCCGCCCGATCGTGCTCTTGCCTGCGCCGGAAGGTCCGACGATGGCCACATGGCTGCCCGCCGGTACCTCGAAGCTGAGGCCGTGAAGGATGGTGCGGTCCTTCTCGTAGCCGAACACGACATTCTCGAAAGCGACGGTCGGCCGGTTCACGATTAGCGCCGGCGCGCCGGGCACGTCCTCGACCTCGACCTCACTGTCGATCAGGCGGAACATCGCGGCCATGTCGATGATGCCTTGGCGGATCGTGCGATAGACCCAGCCGAGCATGTCGAGCGGGCGGAAGAGTTGCATGAGGTAGGTGTTGACCAGCACGAGATCGCCGGTGGTCAGCTCTCCCCGGCTCCAGCCCCAGACGGTAAACGCCATCGCGCCGCCCATCAGCAGGTTCATGATCAGCGCCTGGGTGATGTTGAGCAGGCCGAGCGAGTTCTCGCTCTTCACCGCCGCCTCTGCATAGGCATGGGCGGCGCGGCCATAGCGCTCCCGCTCGCGCCCTTCGGCGCCGAAGTATTTGACCGTCTCGTAATTCAATAGGCTGTCGACCGCGCGGGCCAGCGCCTGCCCGTCGAGGTCGTTCATCTGCCGCCTCAGCTTGGTGCGCCATTCGGTGATCCAGCGCGTGATCGCGATATAAGCGACGACGGTCGCGCCGGTCGCGGCAACCAATTCCCAGCCGAAATTGATGTAGAAGATCACGCCTACCGCAATCAGTTCGAGGATCGTGGGCGCGATGTTGAACAGCAGGAAATAGAGCATGGAATCGATGCTCTTGGTGCCGCGCTCGATCGTCTTGGTGACCTCGCCCGTGCGCCGCGAAAGATGGAAGCGCAGGCTCAGCTGGTGCAGGCGAGCGAAGGTGTCTTCGGCCAGATTGCGGGTCGCTTCCTGGCCGACCCGCTCAAAAGTGATGTTGCGAAGGTTGTCGAAAGCCACCCCGGCAAACCGCCCCGCCGCATAAGCGATCACAAAGGCCAGCGCGACCATCGCCGCTTCGTTCGCGGGCGTGGTCATCGCATCGACGGCGCGCTTGTAGGCGAAGGGCAGGGCGAGCGTGGTCGCCTTCGCCAACAGCACGAACATCATCGCGCCGACGATGCGGCGCTTCAGCTTCGGATTGCCCTCCGGCCAGAGATAGGGGAGGAAGCGGCGGATCGTCGCCCAGCTCTCGGCATCGTCGCGCTGGTCGGAAGTGGCGGTATCGGGGGGCATTGCCGCGCCCATCTGGGGTAGCGGCTTGCACTAGGCAAGGTCCATGTCAGCCGGGCATGTCTTCGCGAAGGTCATCTCGCTTGGCCCGGCGGCTCGGCATGTCGAAAAGGATGCGCTTCGTGCTGAAGTCGATCGCGACCCGGTCGAAAACGCGCAGATTGTTCATGCCGAGCACCAGTGCGGGGCGACGCGACAGGCCGAGTGCGGCAAAAATCGGGCTGTCCGCGAAGCCGATCTGGACATTGGTCATCTCCGCCCGCCCGATCTGCAGGCTGCGCAGGAATGTCGCGCGGCTGGTCAGCTGGGTGCCAAGGACATCGACGCTAACGATCTCGTGTCGTTCGCGCGCACGCAGTTTGCGCAACAGCACCGGATTGGCGATGCTGTTCTGCGCGCCGGTGTCGATCACCACGGCTGTGCGCACGCCGTCGATCCGTGCATCGGTGATGACCATCTGGCCGAGCTTTTTGCGCGCCCGCACGACGATTTCGTAGCCGGAATTGCTCTCTTCGTACTCGGCATCGGCGATGGCCATACGCCGCTCGCGGAAATCGATCAGCACGCGGGTATCCTGCAGGCTGTCGAGGCCGAGAATGCCGTCCGCACCAATATTGCTCGTGTGCAGCAACGGCGAGATCAGGCCGCTGACACTGCGATTGGCGAATTCGAGATCGTCGAGCTCGACCGTCTCGACCTGCCGCGAACTGCCCATCGCGACCAGCGTGGCCGTGCCACTACGGCGCAAGGCGAGGTCCTCGACTAGCTGATGCGTCACGACTGTTGCCTGCGCGCCCGTATCGATGAGGAAGCGGTAGGGACCTTCGCCGGCGATTGTGACGGGCACGGTCATGCGCTTGTGGCGGTCCGCCGTCAGCGTGGCTTCGTCGCTCGGCGCGTCGCCGATGACATCCTCGACCTGATCCGGCTGCGCGCTGGCAGTGGTGGCGAGGCCCAAGGCCAGAATTGCGGCAAGGCTGCGGCGCGCCATGCGGTCTCTCCTGCATCAGTAGCGAGAGTGATACCACGCAGGTGGGACAGGCTCCAGATGCCTAGCGATTGCGGACGAGCGCGATGAACTCGAACAACCGCTCCCGCGCAAACAGGAAGAGCCAGCCGCAATAGATCGTCGCGCCGAGGGCAACGAGCGCCACAAGACGTAAGACAGGCTCGGCATCGGCCAGCGCCTTGTCCCCGAGATAGACGGCGAGGGCCATGACAATGCCGGCGAGGGCCGTGGGCAAGACCGCGGCGAGTAATCGGGTCGGCGCTACGCCGATGGCAGGTAGCGAATTAGCCGCAGTGATCAGCGCGATCGCGGGATAAGCGGCCAGCCACGCCCAGGCCATGCCTTCGACCCCCCATTGGACGGCCACGATGAAGGCGAGAGGCATGACCAGCGCCCCGATGGCCGCATTACGCACCGCGATGCCGGGGCGGCCTGCTGCATTTGTGGCCGGAGCGAAGAGCACCTGCAGCACCATCCAGGGCATGGCGCAGCCGAGCACCTGCAGCAGCGGGACGATGCCGAGCCATTTCTCGCCCAGGACGACGCGCACGAAAGGTTCGGCAGTCACGGCCAGGCCGAGGCAGAACGGAATGGCGAGCAACATGATACCGTGCACCGATATCAGGAACCCGTTGGCGAAGGCCTCGCGGTCTGCTTGCGCCCGCGACAGCGCCGTGAAGGCGACCTCGTTCAGCGGCGGCACCACCTTGTTGATGAAGATCTGCGCGAGGAACAGCGCGGTCGTATAAAGGCCGACCGTCGCGGCATCGAAATTCCGACCCGCGATGACGACGTCCGATTGCGTTTGCAGGAAATAGAAGATGCTGGACAGCGTCACCGCCCCGCCGAAGCTGGTGATGGCACCGGCGCCGCGAAAGTCGAAGCTCGGCCACATGAAGGCGCGCGCGACGATCGTCATCGCAACTGCCCGCGTGACGAATACCGAAAGCGGCGCGAGCACCAGCGTCCATACGCCCAAACCTGCCAGCGCGCCGGCCAGAGCCACCACTGCGCCCAGCATGGCTGTGGCGAGGTTGACCTGTGCCTGCCGCTTGAAGTCCATCTCGCGCGAAAGGATGGCGTAACCGAGGGCGAGGAAAGGGTTCGTCAGGAAGACCAGCGCCAGGACTCGGAGTAAGTCGGCAACCTCGGGCTGTTCGTAAAACTGCGCGATGAGTGGCGCTGCAATCACCTGTGCAATGGCCAACAGAATGTTGAGCACCAGCAGCATGCCGAACAGCTGGCGCAACTCTTTGCGCGTCACTGTCTCACGCTGGATCAGCGCATTGGCGAGGCCATAGCCGTTGAGCAGGCCGAGCAAGGTCAGCACCACCGCCGCCATTGCGTAGAGGCCATAGTCTGCCGGATCGAGAATGCGGAGGACCAGGAAGGTCGACGCCCAAGCGATCAGCTGGCTGACGATCTGCGAGCCCGAGCGCCAGATCACCGCCTTGCGCACCAGCATGCGCAAACCTTGCGTGTCGATCTTGGCCGCGCTCATCGTGTCAGCCCCGGCCCAGCCTGACGCTCAGCGCGAAACGAAGCCAGCCCGCCACCTTGCGCAGATTGCCCATGACGGTCGGCGGGTGATCCCGCCAGGCACGCCGCAGCAAGCCCCATCGCAGATGGTAGGGATCGCGGGTCGCCAGGTTGAGATAGGCAAAGGCGCGCCAGGGGGACTTCGGCAACTGCTCGATCGATTGCAGCATGATCGGACCGGACAGCCCATATATATGCTTCGCGCGCGTGGAGGTCAGGCTG
>NZ_JAVAIM010000001.1:0-61120 GCF_030717945.1 Qipengyuania profundimaris | reverse complement strand
GTGTGGTCAACGCCCCTCGGGTTTTCGGGGGCGCCCCCGCCCCCCCCCCCCCCCGCCCCCCCCCGGCAAATTCCGTGTTGGGGGGGGGGGGGGGGGGCGAGGGCCGGTGCCGAAGCGGCGGTCCGAGGGGCGGGGATCAGCGACATCTCTCCAAACCGCCGACAATCATAAAGTAAAATTCTCGCCCAGATACAGCCGCTTCACGTTTTCATCGGCCACCAGCGCCTGCGGCGTTCCCGCGAACAGCACCTGGCCGCCGTAGATGATGCAGGCCCGGTCCACGATCTCCAGCGTCTCGCGGACATTGTGGTCGGTGATCAGCACGCCAATGCCGCGCGTCTTCAGATCCTTCACCAGATCGCGGATGTCGCTGATCGAAAGCGGGTCGATCCCGGCGAAGGGCTCGTCGAGCAGCATGATCGATGGCTTGGCCGCCAGCGCCCGCGCGATCTCGCAGCGGCGCCGCTCACCGCCGGACAGCGCCATGGCCGGGCTGGTGCGCAGCCGCGTCAGGCCGAATTCTTCGAGCAGGCGTTCGAGTTCGGCAGCGCGCGTATCGGCATCGGGCTCGACCATTTCGAGCACGCAATTGATGTTCTGCTCCACCGTCATGCCGCGAAAGATGCTGGTTTCCTGCGGCAGGTAGCCGAGGCCCAGGATCGCGCGGCGGTACATCGGCAGGTTGGTGACGTCCTGCCCATCCATCATGATGCGCCCGGCGTCAGGGCGCACGAGGCCCATGATCGAATAGAAGCAGGTCGTCTTGCCGGCCCCGTTCGGACCGAGCAGGCCGAGCACCTCGCCCTTGCCGACGCTCAACGAAATGTCGGTCAGGACGGCGCGCTTGTCATAGCTCTTCGCAATGGAAACGACTTCGAGGCCGCCCTGCGGGATCGGTGGGGCGGCGTCGTGAACCGGGTCGGCAACGGTGGCGGGATCGATATCGGCCATGTTGCGCGCCATACGCAGACAGATCGCAGGTGAAAACCCTCGGACGCGTGTTCTTCGACGAATTGGCAGGAATCCTGCATGGACGACTTCCATGCCGATCCGGGACGGATTTGCGCACGTTCGTTGCGTGCGCTTGCCAGCCCGCAGTAAATTTGAAACAATACGACTCGGGTAGAGAAATTCGGGGAGAGTGCCGTGAACAAGGCGCTACACGACGATCACGACGCACACACCGGCCGCCGCGCGTATCTGCGGGACTGGCGCAAATCGATGAGCGACAATGTCGCGCTCGCTTTGCTGGTCTATACCGGCCTCCAGATTTTCGTGACCGTCCATGCGATGAAGCAGGGCATGAGTTCGATCGCGCCGTACCTCTTTCTCGTTGCCCTTGTTGTCGGCATCATTCCGTTCTGCCGCAAGTTCGAGCATCGCTGGACACGCCTTTCGGACGAAGCGGCGCACGATCCCGCACTGTCCGGCGCCTTTCGCCGCGACCAGATCGCCCTGTGGGCGCTGGCAATCGTCACGCCGCTGGCGTTGACCGCTTTCTTCCGCCTTATCTTCGGCTGAGCGAGGCATTCGCTTCGCGCGGGCTGGCAGTTGCCACGCCATGCGCACATGCCTACCTGCAAACGGATGACCATTATCCGTAAGCCTTCGCAATGATCGACAGCGCCGCCGCGGTTGCGCGCTGCCAGGAACTCGTCGACCTCGCCCGGGCACGCGGTGCCGATGCTGCCGACGCCGCCTGTCGCGCCGGAGCATCGGAAAGCGTATCGGTCCGGCTGGGCGAACTGGAAGAAGTCGAGCGCTCCGAAAGCGAGGAGATCAGCCTGCGGGTTTTCGTCGGCAGGCGATCGTCCTCCATCCAGACCAGCGACTTCGCACCCGAAGGCCTCGCCATCCTTGCCAAGCGTGCGGTGGAAATGGCGCGGCTGGCTCCGGAAGATCCTTATGGCGCGCTCGCCCCGGAAGACCGGCTCTTCAGCGGCGAGGCCGCCGATCTCGAACTGCTCGATCCGGACGATCCTTCGCCCGAAGAGTTGCGGGCTGCCGCACTGGCAGCGGAAGATGCGGCCCGCGCGGTGAACGGCGTAACCAATTCCAACGGCAGCAGCGCCGGTGCCTCGCGCAGCGTATTCGGCCTCGCCACTTCGAACGGCTTTGCGCGCGGCTATGCCAGCGGATCGCACACGCTCTCCGCAAGCGTGGTTGCGGGCGAGGGCGGCGGCATGGAAACCGATTACGCCTATCGTACGCAGCGCTTTCGCTCCGACCTGCCCGGAGCGGACGAAATCGGCCGCGAGGCGGGCGAGCGGGCGGTGCGCAAGACGGGCTCCACCTCCATGCCCTCGCGCAAGATGCCGGTCGTGTTCGAACCGCGCGTCGGCAATGGCGTGCTCGGTCACCTGCTCGCCGCGATGAGCGGGCCTGCAATAGCGCGCAAATCCAGCTTCCTGATCGGGCGCGAGGGCGAGCAATTGTTCGACAGCGGCATTCGTGTGCGCGAGGAACCGTTCCGCAAACGCGGCCTGCGCTCACGCTATTTCGACGGCGAAGGCGTGCCTTGCAGCGAGCGATTGCTGGTCGAGGACGGGAAAATCGGCGGCTGGCTGACTAATGTCGCATCGGCCAACCAGCTCGATCTCGACCTGACAGGCCATGCCGGACGCGGCGGAGGCGGGGCTCCGGGCGTATCGGCCAGCAATATCGTGCTCGATCCCGGAACGGTTTCGGTCGAAGAGCTCATCGCCGATATCGAGGACGGCCTCTATGTCACGGGCTTGTTCGGGCAAGGCGTCAACCTCGTGACCGGCGATTACAGCCGGGGGGCGAGCGGCTTTCGCATACGCGGCGGCGAAATTGCCGGTCCGGTGTCCGAAATCACGATTGCAGGGACGCTGCCGGACATGTTCCGCGCGCTGACTCCGGCGAACGACCTCGAACTGCAACGCGGCATAGATGTGCCGACCTTCCGCATCGACGGCATGGCGGTCGCGGGAGAATGATCGTGCGGATTCTCTTCCTTCTCGCGCTGCTCATCGCCGCTCCCCTGTCCGCGCAACTCGTCGAACCCGCGCCGAGCGAGGAGCCGCAGCCCACGCCGACGCAAACGATTGCCGCGACGCAAGGCGCGGGCGACGACGACCGCATCGCGAGCCGCATCTCCGGCATCTTCGCCGCGCTGCCAGCTTTCGAGCAGGTGTCGGTCGAGGTGAACGAAGGCGTCGTTGCTCTGTCGGGCACCGTGCCTGCCGAAGAGGATGTTGCCCGCGCGGAGGAGATCGTCTCGCGCGTTGCGGGTGTGGTGACGGTCGAGAACGGGCTGGAGCGTGACGTATCGCTGGCAGCAGGCACGGCGGGCTTGACCAGCCTCGCCGATCGGTGGAGCGATCTGGTCAGGATGCTGCCGCTGATTGCCGTCGCGCTGCTGGTGTGGGCCGGGATCGTACTGCTCGGCTATCTGATCGCGGGCCTCGGAGCGCTCTGGCGCCGGATCGCGCCCAACGGCTTCCTTGCCGAGCTGATCGCTAGCGCGATCCGCTTCATCGCCGTCGTCGGCGGGCTGGTAATCGCGCTCGACATGATCGGGGCGACGGCCTTGCTCGGCGCGGTTCTGGGCGGTGCGGGCGTCATCGGCCTCGCGCTGGGCTTCGCCATGCGCGAGACGGTCGAGAACTACGTCGCCTCGCTGATGCTGAGCCTGCGCCAGCCGTTCCGCGCCAACGACCACGTGCTGATCGACGATCTGGAAGGCCGGGTCATCCGCCTGACCAGCCGCGCGACCGTGTTGATGACGCTCGACGGCAATCACCTGCGCATTCCCAACGGTCAGGTCTTCAAGGCGGTCATCACCAATTACACCCGCAATCCGCAGCGCCGCTTTGAGTTCGACCTGGGCGTCGATGCGGATGACGATGCACGGGCCGCGCGAAAGCTCGGCCGCGATACGCTAGCGGGGCTGGACTTCGTGCTCGCCGACCCGCCGCCCGAAGCGCGGATCATCGAAGTTGGCGATTCCAACGTGGTCATCCGCTTTCTCGGCTGGATCGACCAAAGCCGGACGGATTGGTGGAAAGCGAAGACCAATGCCATCCCGGCGGTCAAGACGGCGCTCGAAGATGCCGGATTCGGCCTCCCCGAGCCGATCTATCGCCTCCGCTTCGACCCGCGCTCGGCCAGTGTGCCGTTCGACAGCGGCACGGCAGCGGCTGACGCGAAGCCGCGCGACGAGCAGCCCAGCCAGCCCGTCCGGCAGATCACAGTCACCGAAGAGGACGAGGACGTCCGCCCGACCGACGAGATCGCGCAGATGGTCGATGCGGAGCGGCGCCAGGGCGGCAGCGAGCAGGAAAAAGACCTGCTCGATCACAGCCGCCCGGTCGAGTAGCTCCTACTTGTCGTTTTCGTATCGCTCGATGCTTTCGAGCACGATCCGGCGTGCTTCGGCGGCATCGCCCCAGGCACCGACGCGGACCCACTTCTCTTTTTCGAGATCCTTGTAATGGGTGAAGAAGTGCTCGATCTGCTGGAAGATGATGCTCGGCAGGTCCTTGGTCTCGCCGACATCGGAATAATAGGGGAAGGTCGTGTCGACCGGCACGCAGATCAGCTTCTCGTCGCCGCCATGTTCGTCTTCCAGGTTCAGCACGCCGATCGGCCGGGCACGCACGACGCAGCCAGCGATGAAAGGCGAACGGGCAATGACCAGCGCATCGAGCGGGTCGCCATCGGGGCTGAGCGTGTGGGGCACGAAGCCGTAGTTCGCCGGATAGCGCATCGGGGTATGCAGAATCCGGTCGACGAACAGCGCGCCGCTGTCTTTGTCGAACTCGTACTTCACCGGCTCGCCGCCGGTCGGCACTTCGATGATGACATTGAGGCTTTCGGGCGGATTGTCGCCCACGGGGATCATGTCGATGCGCATTGATGCTCACTCTTTGTAGGTTGCCGCACCGGCCCTCTCCCCAGAAAGACTTCGCGGGGGCCTCTAGCCTTGTGTGTATATTGCGGCAACCGCCTTCCTCGCCTAAGCGCGCGCCATGTCGAAAACACCTCAAGCTATCCGCGGAACGCAAGATATTTTCGGACCCGACGCCGAGGCTTTTGCCTTCGTGGTCGAGACCTTCGAGCGCGTGCGCAAGCTCTACCGCTTCCGCCGGGTCGAAATGCCCGTGCTCGAAATGACCGAGGTGTTTGCCCGCTCGATCGGTGAGACGACAGATGTCGTCGGTAAGGAAATGTATTCATTCGAAGATCGAGGTCGTGACCAAGTGACGATGAGGCCTGAGTTCACCGCGGGCATTGCGCGGGCCTATCTTTCGAACGGTTGGATGCAGTACGCCCCGATAAGGGTAGCCACACACGGGCCACTGTTTCGTTTTGAGCGCCCGCAAAAGGGGCGCTACCGACAATTTCACCAAATTGACGCTGAAATCCTTGGCGCTTCCGAACCGCAAGCCGACGTCGAACTGCTTGCGATGGCGTATCAACTGCTGAACGAACTCGGGATCGAGGGAGTTACCTTGCACCTCAATACCTTAGGTGACGGTGACAGCCGCGAAGCCTGGCGCGCCGCATTGGTCGAGCACTTTCGCGCGGTGAAGGACGAGTTGAGCGAGGATTCGCGGGAGCGGCTCGAAAAGAATCCGCTGCGAATACTCGACAGTAAGGACCGCCGGGATCAACGCTTCGTCGATGACGCGCCGAAGATCGATCAATTCCTCTCCGACGACGCTCGGGCATTTTTCAATGCCGTCACAGAGGGTCTTGATGCGGCAAACGTGAAGTGGGTTCGCGCAGAAAGCCTTGTGCGAGGCCTTGATTATTACCGTCATACCGCTTTCGAATTCATTCCTGACGAGGGAAGTGCAGCGGCGAGCAAACTTGGTAGTCAGAGCACCATTCTGGGTGGGGGGCGTTACGACGGATTGGTCGAGAGCCTCGGCGGCCCGTCAACTCCAGCGGTCGGATGGGCCGCGGGCATCGAGCGATTGGCGATGCTCGTCGAAACGAAAGAAGAACCCAAATCGGACGCAGTCGTCGTTCTGGAAAACGAAGCCTACATGGAGCAGGCGCTTCAAGTTATCTCGCGACTGCGTGCGGCGGGTTTTTCTGCAGAACTCTTTGCCAGCGGCTCGCCACGGAAGCGTTTCGATAAAGCAAAGAAGATCCCATCGCACAGCCTCGTGTCTTTTCCGGTTTCGGAAAGTGGCGTGACCGTGCGCGTAATGGGCGACGGAGGAGATGTCGCGACGGCGGTCGAGAACTTGGTCTTGGGGGCTGAATGACCATCCCACGCGAACGCCTCGACCAGATTGCCCATCGCTTCGCCGAGCTCGAGGCGCGCATGGCGTCGGGCCAGCTTGAGGGCGAGGAATTCGTCCAGGCGAGCCGCGACTATGCCGAGCTAGAGCCGGTGGCCAGGGTCGCCGCCGAGGTGAAGGCTGCGCGCGAGGAGATTGCGAGCCTCGAGGACATGCTCGCCGATCCTGAGATGAAGGCGATGGCGGAGGAAGAGCTCGGCACCTTGCGAAAGCGCCTGCCCGAAGCCGAGCGCGAGCTGGCCGTCGCCATGCTGCCGCGCGACTCCGCCGACAACAAGCCCGCCATGCTCGAAATCCGTGCCGGTACGGGCGGGGACGAAGCGGCGCTGTTCGCCGGCGATCTTTTCCGCATGTACGAACGCTTCGCCGCCGAGCAGGGCTGGAAGGTGGAGCCGGTCAGCATGAGCGCCAGCGAAGTCGGCGGCTTCAAGGAAATCGTCGCCAACGTCACCGGCAGCGGCGTGTTCGCCAAGCTCAAGTTCGAAAGCGGCGTCCATCGCGTGCAGCGCGTGCCCGAGACAGAGAGTGGCGGGCGTATCCACACCTCCGCCGCAACCGTGGCGGTGCTGCCGGAACCGGACGAAGTCGATGTGCAGATCGATCCGGGCGATCTCAAGATCGACACCTATCGCGCCAGCGGGGCGGGCGGCCAGCACGTCAACACCACCGATTCCGCCATTCGCATCACGCATGAGCCGACCGGCCTGGTGGTCACCTGCCAGGACGGGCGCAGCCAGCACAAGAACAAGGAAAAAGCGATGCAAGTCTTGCGCGCGCGGCTCTACGAGCAGCAGCGCGAGGCGACGCAAGGGGCCGAGGCCGAAGCGCGCAAGGCCATGGTCGGCAGCGGCGACCGCTCAGAACGCATCCGCACCTATAACTTCCCGCAGGGGCGCGTGACCGACCACCGCATCGGCCTGACGCTGCAGAAGCTGCCGCAGATCATTGCGGGTCCTGGCTTAAGCGAACTGGTCGACGCGCTAATCGCCGAGGACGAGGCCAAGCGCCTCGCGGCGATGGCGGAGTGACCGTCGGCGACGCTGTTCGCGAAGCCGCACAGCGCCTCTCTGCCACCAGCGATACCGCACGGCTGGATGCCGAACTGCTGATGGCACATGCAACCGGCACAACGCGCTCGGACTTGCTGATGCGGCACATGCGCGAGCCGGCGCCTACCGGCTTCGCTGCCTTGGTCGAGCGGCGTTCGGCAAACGAGCCCGTGGCGCATATTCTAGGGCGGCAGGAGTTTTTCGGACTCGACTTCGCCGTTACGAAGGACACGCTGATCCCGCGCGGTGACAGCGAGACGATCGTGCAGGCCGCGCTCGATCATGCGAGGCTCGACGCGCGTGCGCTGGACATGGGCACGGGGAGCGGCGCGTTGCTGCTGGCGTTCCTCTCTGCGCGCCCGGTCGCGACGGGTATCGGGATCGATATTTCAAGTGCGGCGCTGGCTGTGGCGCAAGGGAACAGCGAAACGCTCGGGCTTCAAGATCGAGCGGACTTCCGCGTCACAAGCTGGCTGGACGATGGCTGGGCCGACGATCTCGGCAAGTTCGACCTGATCCTGTGCAACCCGCCTTATGTCGAGGACGATGCCAAGCTCGATCCCGATGTGCGCAATTTCGAGCCAGCCTCCGCCTTGTTCGCCGGTCCCGAGGGGCTTGACGACTATCGGGCGATCGCCCCGCAGCTTGGCAAGCTACTTTTGCCGGGCGGCATCGCAGTGCTGGAAATCGGCTGGAAACAGGCAGGCGCAGTGTCGGCAATCGCCCGCGAATCGGGGTTCGAAACCGAGCTTCGCCACGACCTCGCGGGCCGCCCCCGGGCATTGATTCTCAGATAAGGGTTGGCAAAGCCGATTCGACCCTTTACCTCTGGCCACAGGCCAGTGGTGCGCGGCATGTCCGACCCGGTGGCCTAAGCCCCGACATATGCAGTTCCGGTGCGCGGCCCTTAAAGCCTCGCATACCATGCAGGAAAACGGGGCACGCGCCATGCGACAAGCGCGGGCGCGCAAGGGGCAAGCGGCCATAGGCGGACCGGGGGTCCGCGCCGCGCCATGAATGAGGATTACCTACCCTTGAACAACAATCGCAATAACCGCCGTCGCGGTCGCAACAACCGCAATCAGGGCGGCGGCAACTCGGCCAACCGGATCGACAGTCGCGCGCGGGGCAATGCGCCCCAGCTGCTCGACAAGTACAAGAAGCTTGCCCAGGACGCCCAGCACAATGGCGACCGGGTGCAGGCGGAATATTATCTCCAGTTCGCCGACCATTATTTCCGCGTGATCGCCGACAACAAGGCACGGCAGGACGAGCAGAAGGCCAAGCGCCAGGACGATCGCGGCCAGAACCAGTCGGACGATGACGACGGCGACGACAATGACGATCGCCGCGACAACAACCGCCGCCAGCGCTCGCGTCGTGACGATCAGGACGAAGGCGGCCGGAAGGATCGCGGGGACAAGCCCCCCAAGCGCTCGCGCAAGAAGGACGCCCAGGACGACTCCAACTCCTACGAGCCCGACGAGAATCCCTTCGTTCGCCGCGACGAGGACGACCAGCCCAAGAAGCGCCGGGCTCCGCGCAAGGCCAAGAAGAACGAAGAAGGTCAGGCCGGTAGCGAAGGCGAGATCGACGCGACCGTGCTGCCGCCCTCGATAAGCGCCGCCGACGAGGGCGAGGCCAAGCCCGCTCCGCGCCGTCGCCGCAAGAAAGATGCCGACGAAGAGGCCAACGCAGCCTGATCGCGCTTGATCGGCGGGACCGATGGAATAGGGCGAGACCGATGGATTCGCTTCTCGGTTTCGCCCGCCGTCATCCCAATGTGACGCTGCTGCTGCTCGGCGCGCTGGCCGCGCTCGGCTACCCGCCGCTCGGCCTGTGGCTCGTCGCTATTGTCGCTACGGGGGCCTTCGCGCTGATTGTTGCCGACAGCGCGACTATCGGCATCGCCGCAAAGCGCGGCTGGCTGTTCGGCGTTGCGCATTTCACCGTCACCAACAACTGGATCGCGACGGCCTTCACCTATCAGGCCGAAATGCCGCCCGCGCTCGGGTGGCTCGCAGTGCCGCTGCTGTCGCTTTACCTCGCGGTCTATCCTGCGCTCGCAGCCGGTCTGGCGAAGGCGTTGGTTCGCAATGGTTCGGGTCCAGCCTTCGCGCTGGCACTGGGTGCCAGCTGGATCCTCGGCGAATGGCTGCGCAGCTGGGTCTTCACCGGCTATTCCTGGGGGCCGTTCTCGCTTGCACTGATGGGGCCGTGGGACCGCCCGGGATTTGGCGCGCTGTTGCCCTTTGCGGGAACTTACGCCCTTTCGGGCATGGCGGTCTGTGCTGCCGCTCTGCTGGCGATGCTGGTGGTCGCGAAGCGCTGGGTCCCGCTCGCCGCGGCGGCTGCGGCGTTGGTCGCCGGCATGTATTTGCCTGCCGGTGCGGGCCGCGAGGGCTATTTTCCTCTGACGCTCGTCCAGCCCAACCTGCGGCAGGAAGAAATCGACGACGCGTCGAAATATGAGAGCCAGTTTCAGACTATCGCCGGTCTCAGCACGCCGCAGCGACCGGTCAGCCAGCGGCTTGTCCTGTGGCCCGAAAGCGGCGTGCCGGACTATCTGCGCGACGGCTATCCGCAGCGCTATTATGACCGTATGACCGCTGGCGCGAACCCGGCTTTCGCCCGTGCCCGCATCGGCAGCACCATCGGCGAGGGATCGCTTTTGCTGACCGGCGCGCAAGATCTCGAACTCGAGGAGGTCGATGGCCTGCGGCGGGCCACCGGCGCCTACAATGTCGTGCTGGCAATAGATGGGCAGGGAGAGATCATCGACAGCGCAGCCAAGTCGCACCTCGTGCCCTATGGCGAATACCTTCCCATGCGCGCCCTGCTGGAGCCTCTCGGTGCAAGCCGGCTGGTCGCAGGTACGATCGACTTCCTGCCGGGGCCCGGGCCGCAGAGCCTCGACCTCGGCAGCTATGGCAAGGCAGGTATCCAGATCTGCTACGAGATCGTCTTCTCCGGCGAAGTGACAGATCGCGACAACCGGCCCGACTATATCTTCAACCCGTCGAACGACGGATGGTTCGGCGCCTGGGGCCCGCCCCAGCATCTCGGCCAAGCGCGGATGCGTGCGGCGGAGGAGGGGTTGCCCGTTCTCCGCTCCACCACCACCGGGATCAGCGCGGTGATCGACGCGCGCGGGGTGGTGCGCGAGCATATCGGGCGCAATATCGCAGCGCGGGTCGATACGCTGGTGCCGCCCGCGCACGAACCTACCTGGTTTGCGCGGCTCGGCCATTGGTTGACGCTCGCGTGGGGGCTGCTGCTGTGTGCCGGATCGCTGGTTGTAATGCGGCACCGGCGCGGCTAGGCCGACGCAAGCACATAAAGACATCTTTATATCGGGACGATCGGCTGCATGCGTAAAAGTTATCTCTTTACTTCGGAAAGCGTTTCGGAAGGTCATCCCGACAAGGTTTCCGACCAGATTTCCGACGCCATCGTCGATCTCATGCTCGGCAAGGATCCCGAGGCGCGCGTGGCTTGCGAAACGATGACGACGACCCAGCGCGTGATCCTGTCCGGCGAAATCCGTTGCGCTCCGATGTATGACAACAACAATCCAGACTGGGCCGACAATGGCGGCTGGGCACCGGGCGCGAAGGACGAGATCGAACAGGCCGTTCGCCAGACCGTCCGCGAGATCGGCTACGAGCAGGACGGGTTTCACTGGAAAACGCTGACGTTCGAAAACCACCTTCACGGCCAGTCTTCGGAGATCGCCCAAGGCGTCGATTCCAGTGGCAACAAGGACGAGGGCGCGGGCGATCAGGGCATCATGTTCGGCTTTGCCTGCGACGAGACGCCCGATCTCATGCCGGCGACGCTAGACTACAGCCACAAGATCCTCGAGCGGCTCGCCGCCGACCGCAAGAGCGGCGCGGCACCCTTCCTCGAGCCCGATGCCAAGAGCCAGCTCTCGCTGCGCTATGAAGGCGGTAAGCCGGTCGCCTGCACCGCGATCGTCGTCTCGACGCAGCACGGCAAGGGTTATCATGAGGGCGAGAAAGAGGCCGAGCTCAAGGCCTATGTCCAGAAAGTCGTCACCGAGATCCTGCCGGATGGCTGGATTTCTGGCGATACCGAATGGCACATCAATCCGACCGGCGCCTTCGAGATCGGCGGCCCCGACGGCGACGCAGGCCTGACCGGTCGAAAGATCATCGTCGATACCTATGGCGGCGCGGCCCCGCATGGCGGTGGCGCGTTCAGCGGCAAGGACCCGACCAAGGTCGACCGCTCGGCCGCCTATATCACGCGCTACCTGGCCAAGAACATCGTCGCCGCCGGCCTCGCCACGCGCTGCACGATCCAGCTCAGCTATGCGATCGGCGTATCCAAGCCGTTGTCGCTTTACGTCGATACCCACGGCACTGCCGCCGATGGTGTGTCCGACGAAGCTCTCGAGAACGCAATCCGCGGGATCGAAAAGCTCGGCGGCCTGACCCCGCGCGGCATTCGCACGCATCTGGGGCTCAACAAACCGATCTACCGCGAAAGCGCAGCCTACGGCCACTTCGGACGGCAGGCCGACGGCGACCGCTTCCCGTGGGAGCGCACCGATCTCGTAGAAGATCTGAAGGCGGCTCTAGGCTGAGCTAGACGTCGTGCTCTCCCTTGCGTGGGCTGGGGGCGTCTAAGGCCAGTTCGGCCTCGGAGAAGGTGAAGGGGCTACGCACGCCCGGGATCCCGCCGAGCTCGATCTGCATCTGCCGCGCCTGCACCTGCGGGTCTGCGAAGACCGCATCGATGGCGTTGATCGGGCCAGCCGGAATGCCATCCTCCGCGCAATCGCTTAGCAATTCGGCGCTTTCCCACTTGGCCGTTTCCGCCGCGATGATTTCGTCGAGTTCCGTGCGATTGGCGAGCCGGGCTTCGTTCGTTGCGAAGCGCAAGTCACCCAGCAGGTCGTCCCGCCCGAGCAGGGTGAGCAGCTTGCGGAACAGTCCGTCGTTCGCGGGCGCGAGCACGACCTCGCCATCGGCGGTCGGGAAGACCCCGTAGGCGCTCACCTGCGCATGTTCGTTGCCCATGCGCGGCGGGTTTTCCCCGGTGCTGAGGAAATGCGTCGCCTGACTGGCAAGCAAGCCGACCGAACAATCGAGCAGGGCCATGTCGACATGCTGGCCGCGCCCCGTCCGCTCCCGCATGGCGAGGGCAGCCTGAATGCCGATCACCGAATAAAGGCCACAAGTCAGGTCCGAGATCGAGATTCCCATTTTCATCGGCTGGCCCTGCGGTTCTCCGGTCAACGCCATGAAGCCGCCCATCGCCTGAATGACGAAATCGTAGCCCGCTTCATGCGCGCGCGGGCCAGTCTGGCCGAACCCAGTAATGGAGCAGTAGACCAGCCGCGGATTGGCCTTCGCCAGCTTATCGTAATCGAGCCCGAATTTGGCCAGCGCGCCGGTCTTGAAATTTTCCAGCACCACGTCGGCGTTGCCTGCCAATTCCCTCACTCGATCGAGATCGCTCTCGTCACGAAAGTCCGCAACGATGCTACGCTTGCCGCGATTGGTCGCATGATAATAGGCCGCTTCGCGATCGCCATTCTCCCGCTCGATCCACGGCGGCCCCCATTTGCGGGTGCCATCGCCATCGGGGCTTTCCACCTTGATGACGTCCGCGCCGAGATCGGCGAGAATCTGTCCGGCCCATGGCCCCGCCAGCACGCGGGCGAGTTCGAGGACCTTCAGCCCGGCGAGCGGTGCCTTCGGATTGCGCGGGGTATCGAGCCACATGGGCGTGCCGTGCGGGGCGGAGCGCGCCCGGTCAAGTCACTCCATGCCGACGCTGGCAGCGAGCGAGCCGACGGCATCAAGGAATTCCTCGCGGAAATCCTGCACCACCTGCCTGCTCGACCGCACCTGCTCGACCAGGCCGACGCCCTGTCCGACGAAATAGCTCACCAGCTCTCGCGCCTCCGCATTTCCGGCCGCCGCCTCGCGTTCGATGCGGGCGAAGGCGGGTTCGGATACCATGCCCATGAGCGGCATCGGCAGCGTGCCGGGGCCGTCGTTCGCGTCCCAGGCATCGTGCCATGCGGTCTTGAGCTGGCGCGCGGGCTTGCCGGTGCGGCTGCGCGAGCGGACCGTATCGCGGCTGCGCGCAGCGACCATCTTGTCGCGGAAGGCCTCGCTGGTTTCGGCTTCCGGCGTCGCCAACCAGACCGAGCCGGTCCATGCGCCCTGCGCGCCCGCGGCCATCATCCCGGCCATCTGCCCCCCGGTCATGATGCCGCCTGCCGCCAGCACGGGGATGTCGTGGCCTGCCCGCGAAAGCGCGCGGACGACCTCGGGGATCAGAACCAGCGTCGAGACTTCGCCGCAATGCCCGCCGGCCTCGCCGCCCTGTGCGACGATGATGTCGACGCCGGCCTCGGCCTGCCGGATCGCGTGTTCTTTCGCGCCCACCAGCGCCGCGACCGGCACACCGCGCGCCTTGCCCTCTTCGATCATCGCGGGTGGGGCGATGCCGAGCGCGTTGGCAATCAGCTTGATCGGATGCCGGAAGGCGACCTCCATCAGCGCCAGGCCGTTCTCGGGTGTGATCCCCATCCGCTCCTTCAGGATCGGCATTTCGGCTTCCGGCGAGATGCCATATTGGCCCAGCATCTGGTTGACGAAGCCCTGGTAGGACGGATCGATCGCTGCCGCACGGCTCTTGTTGTCGGCCAGTTCGCGCACGCTGGCATCGACGACCTCCGGCACCAGCACATCGACGCCGTAAGGGGCGCCATCGACATGCGCGTCGATCCAGGCGAGTTCTTCCTCCAGCTGGTCGGGGCTGAACCGCGTCGCGCCGAACACGCCGAACCCGCCCGCCTTGCTGACCGCCGCCACGACATCGCGGCAATGGCTGAAAGCGAATAGCGGAAACTCCGCCCCGGTCATTTCGCATACGCGGTTCATCGGCATATCTCTCTCCCTATTTCTCGGGAGCGAGAGTGCGAGATTGGACCGGGGCTGGCAAGTCCCGTTGCGTTACGAAACGTATTCCGCCGTCGTCTTCGCCGCGACTTCCTCTGCCGTCACACCCGGTGCCAGCTCGATCAGCTTGAAAGGGCTGTCGTGATCGGGGCGCTGGAACACGGCGAGATTGGTCACGATCATGTCGACCACGTTGGTACCGGTCAGCGGCAGGGTGCATTCGGGAATGAACTTCGGGCTGCCGTCCTTGGCGGTGTGATCCATCACCACGATAATCTTCTTCACTCCGGCGACGAGGTCCATCGCGCCGCCCATGCCCTTGATCATCTTGCCCGGGATCATCCAGTTGGCGATGTCGCCGTTCTGGGCCACCTCCATCGCGCCGAGCACGGTAAGGTCGATGTGACCGCCGCGGATCATGGCGAAGCTTGCCGCGCTGTCGAAATAGGCGCTATGGTCGAGTTCGCTGATGGTCTGCTTGCCGGCATTGATGAGGTCGGCGTCTTCCTCGCCTTCATAGGGGAAAGGTCCGATGCCGAGCATGCCGTTCTCGCTCTGCAGCGTCACATGCATGCCGTCGGGAATATGGTTGGCGACCAGCGTCGGGATACCGATGCCGAGATTGACGTAATAGCCGTCTTCCAGCTCCTGCGCGGCGCGGGCGGCCATCTGGTTGCGGTCCCAGCCGATTGTTTCTGCGGTCTCGCTCATGCTTATTCGCTTTCGTTCATGATATTCGGTGCGGTGCTCGCGTCGGACGGCATCCAACGCGTTTCCGGCGGGAAGACCTCGTCCAACGAGCCTTTCTGCCATGCCCCGTAAACGGGGTTGGGCATGAGGAACCAGCCATTGCCCCAGAGCTGTGCATATTCTCCGCGCGCGACCATGGCGCGGCGGGCTTGGATCGCATCCTCGTCGGCATTGAAGACGTCGGCGAAGTCGCCGAGATTGTCGCCAGCGAGCGCGATGACGCAGAACCGCTCGGCGATGGTCGCGCGGCGGCCGTCCTTGCGGCTGCCCATGGCGTCGTCACCGCGCAGGAAGAGGTTGTCGAGATGGACGGCAGGTCCGGCACCGACGGCCTCGATCGCGGCGGCGGTCCCGGCAGCATTCTCGCTGTTGCGGTTGGTATTGAAAATCACCGTGATCCCGGCTTCGCGCAGGCGGCGAAGGCCGGTGACGGCACCCGGCACCGGCGCGGCGATCCCGGCACCGCCATCGGCCCATTGCGCCCATTCCTCGGGCACGAAGGGTTTGCCCGAATAGGCCGCCCAGTACTCGTAGCCATTGTTGAGCAGCACGGTCTCGTCGACATCGAAGACGGCGGCGAAGGGCTTCATCGTGCCATCGGCAGCGACGCAGGACGGGGTGCCGATGCCCCCTTGCACATCGGGCAGGCCCATCGGAACCGATTGCGGGACCTTGCGCTGGCGGCTCACGGCGATCGCATAATCGGCCAGTTGGCGCCACGTCTGGATCGACGCACCGGCCGCTTCGCCCGAGGCATAGAGCCAGCGCATCCCGTCCGGTGCGGCGCGTTCTCCTGCCGGGAGAGAGGGCGGGACATCCGCCGCGACTTGCGGCGCGACCGGTTCCGCGACCGTCGTGGCGCAGGCCGATAGCGCCAGCGCCGCAACCGTGACGAGCAGGCTCCGCATCATGCCGTCTCCCGCTCGCGCGTGGTGACGAATTCGATCTTCTTGTCGTAGGGCGCGCCCACGATCATGCGCTGGACGTAGACGCCCGGGAGATGGATGCAGTCCGGATCGAGGCTGCCGGTCGGCACGATTTCTTCGACTTCGACGACGCAGGCCTTCCCGCAGGTCGCGGCGGGCAGGTTGAAGTTGCGCGCGGTCTTGCGGAAGACGAGGTTGCCGGTTTCGTCCGCCTTCCATGCCTTGACGATGGCGAGATCGGCGAAGATGCCGTGCTCGAGGATATACTCTTCCATCTGCCCGTCCCGGTTGGCGAATTTCTTCACCTCCTTGCCCTCGGCCACCTGCGTGCCGACGCCGGTCTTGGTGTAGAAGCCGGGGATGCCCGCACCGCCGGCGCGCATGCGTTCGGCGAGAGTGCCTTGGGGGCAGAATTCGACTTCCAGCTCGCCGGAGAGGAATTGCCGTTCGAACTCCTTGTTCTCGCCGACATAGCTGGAGATCATTTTCTTCACCTGCTGCGTGCGCAGCAGCATGCCGATGCCTTCATTGTCGATGCCGGCATTGTTGCTGGCGAAGGTCAGGTTCTTCACGCCCGAATCGCGAATAGCCTCCAGCAACCGTTCGGGGATGCCGCAGAGGCCGAATCCTCCGCTGGCGATCAGCATGTCGTCCTTCAGAAGCCCGTCGAGGGCGGCGGCGGCGTCGGGATAGAGCTTGTTCATGAGCCGAGCGCTTAACCGCTTCGCGAAGCCCTGTCACCTGCATGCCGTAGGGTCGTCGATTGCGAGTAAGCTGACATTGAAGATTCGTTCGAGGCACCTGTTGCGATCCGCGCAACACAGCTTGTTCTTTTCGCATTTGCACAATCCGATGGTGCAGTGCACATAGAGCGTGCCTTTTAGGCATCCTCTCCCAAGACTTTCATAGCCCGACTGGTTTTCCAGTCGGGCTTTTTTCTGTCTGCTGCGGACCTCTCGCAGGGGCTCGTTCATTGCATCGAAGAGGTCCAGTTCCCAGCTAGGCCCGGTTACGACAATGGACGAAGGGAAATCGCCCACATGGCAGATGCGGACGCCGCACTAGCGGACAAGACGGTCAGGTTGCAGGTAGCAGCCGCGCGGAACGAGGAAAGCGGACAGGGCATCGCCCGCATGCCGCGCACCACCTTCCAGGCGCTCGGCATCACCGAAGGCGATGTCGTCGAGATTACCGGCAAGCGTTCGACCGCCGCCGTCGCCATGCCCGCATATGACGAGGACCAGAGCCTCGAGGTTATCCGCCTCGACGGCCTGCAGCGGGGCAATGCCGAAGTCGGCTCCGGCGAGCATGTGAAGGTTGCTGTGGCCGAATCGCGCCCCGCCACCCGCGTGGTATTCGCACCGGCCCAGCGCGAGATGCGGCTGCAGGGCCCGGCCCAGGCGCTCAAACGCAATTTCTTCCGCAAGCCGCTGGTTGCAGGCGATCTCGTCGCCACCACTGGCCAGCAGCCGGTGCAGAACATGCCGCAGGAAGTGCGCCGTATGTTCAACGCGCCTGCCTACGCGCTCACCCAGATCCGCCTTAGCGTCGTCTCCACCACACCCAAGGGCATCGTCCATATCGACGAGAATACCGAGGTCGAGCTGCGCGCCGAATTCGAGCAGCCGCGCGATGCGCGCGCGATCATCAATTACGACGACGTCGGCGGCATGGGCGAGACGATCCAGCAGCTGCGCGAGATGGTTGAGCTGCCGCTGCGCTATCCCGAACTGTTCACCCGCCTCGGCGTCGATCCGCCCAAGGGCGTATTGCTGCATGGCCCGCCGGGAACCGGCAAGACGCGGCTGGCGCAGGCGGTCGCGAATGAGAGCGACGCCAACTTCTTCACCATCAACGGCCCCGAAATCATGGGCTCGGGCTATGGCGAAAGCGAGAAGGCGCTGCGCGAAGTGTTCGAGCAGGCGAGCAAGTCCGCCCCCGCCATCGTCTTCATCGACGAGATCGATTCGATCGCGCCCAAGCGCGACCGCGTGCCGGGTGAGGCGGAAAAGCGCCTTGTAGCCCAGCTGCTCACGCTGATGGACGGGCTGGAGGCGCGCTCCAATCTCGTGGTCATCGCGGCGACCAACCGCCCGGATGCCATCGACGAGGCGCTCCGCCGCCCGGGCCGCTTCGACCGCGAGATCATCATCGGCGTACCCGACGAAAAAGGTCGCCGCGAAATTCTCGGCATCCACACGCGCGGCATGCCGCTGGGCGACAAGGTCGACCTCAACGAGCTGGCAAAGGGCACTTACGGCTTTGTCGGCGCGGATATCGCTGCTCTGGCGCGCGAGGCGGCGATCGATGCCGTGCGCCGGATCATGCCCAAGATCGACCTCGACGAGCGGACCATACCGCCCGAAGTCCTCGACGAGCTCTACGTCGGCCGCGAGGATTTCCTTTCCGCGCTGAAGCGCATCCAGCCCAGCGCCATGCGCGAGGTGATGGTCCAGGTTCCCAATGTCGGCTGGTCCGACATCGGCGGCGTCGGCGAATCGATCGAGAAGCTGAAGGAAGGTATCGAGCTTCCGATGAAGAACCCGGATGCCTTCCACAGGCTCGGGATCCGTCCCGCCAAGGGGTTCCTGCTCTATGGCCCTCCCGGCACCGGCAAGACGCTGCTGGCCAAGGCCGTCGCCAAGGAAGCGGAAGCGAACTTCATTTCGATGAAGAGCTCCGACCTGCTGAGCAAATGGTATGGCGAAAGCGAGCAGCAGATCGCCCGCATGTTCAAACGCGCGCGTGCCGTCGCCCCGTGCGTCGTATTCATCGATGAGATCGACAGCCTCGTGCCCGCCCGCGGGTCGGGGCAGGGCGAACCGCAGGTCACCGGCCGTGTCGTCAACACCATCCTCGCCGAAATGGACGGGTTGGAAGAGCTGCAATCGGTCGTCGTCATCGGCGCGACCAATCGCCCGACGCTGGTCGATCCGGCGCTGCTACGCCCGGGTCGCTTCGACGAGCTGGTCTATGTCGGTACGCCGGACAAGGCTGGGCGCGAGCAGATCCTCGGCATCCATACCAAGGACATGCCGCTGGCAGAGGATGTCAGCCTCGCCGATGTCGCAGGCGAGACGGCGCGCTTTACCGGAGCCGATCTCGAAGATGTCGTGCGTCGTGCGGGCCTTAACGCGCTCCAGCGGGCGGGCGGGGACGTGCAGAACGTCACCGCCGCCGACTTCACCGAGGCGCTGAAAGACAGCCGTGCGACCGTCACCAGCAAGATGGAGGCGGAGTACAAGAAGATGCGCGGCGAGCTGAAGAAACGCGCCGCCGACATCCAGCCTATCGGCTTCATCCACGAAGGGATGGTCGAGCCGACGCGCGACCGGAAGCATGGCGTCGAGGTCGATGCCGACGGCAGCGAAAACGCTGCAGACTAACCGCCCGTAACGCGCTGGTTCGCCGCCTCGACTTCGAGCCGGTGGCGGATCAGCGCTTCGGGCTGGTTTTCCTTGAGCCAGCCGAGCATGTGCTCGCGCACGTCGCAGCGCAGCGTCCACAGATCGCCGATCGTCGCCGAACTCATTGCCAGGCGCAATTCGATGCTCTCGGGGTAAGCTTCGGTCATCTGCAAAGCGAGATTGCGCCCGTCCCATAGCGGATGATTGGTCACGAACCGCTCGAATTCCTCGCGGATCGGCGTGATCTCCGTAATCGGATCGAGATGCAGCATCACCGGAGCCGTGAGTTTTTCGCTCACGCGCGACCAGTTCTCGAAGCTCTGGTCGAGAAAGCGGCTGGTCGGCACGACGAGGACCCGTTCGTCCCAGGTTCTGACAGTCACGAAGCTCATGCGGATTTCCTCCACTCGCCCTGCCTGTCCGTCGACCTTGACGAGGTCGCCGATCCGCAGCGGCTGGGTCAGCGCCATTTGCAAGCCCGCGATCAGCGATTTGAGCGCGGGCTGGGCAGCTGCGCCGACCGCGAGGGCGGCGAGACCGGCGGAGGCCAGCATGGTCGTCCCCACATCGCGCACGCCGGGGATGTTGAGCATGATCAGCGAGATCGTGATGATGATGATCGCGACGCGCAGGGTGCGCGACAGTATCGCGATGCGCGTCATCCGCCCGCGCTGGGCAACCGGGTCCTCGCTTTCGAGCGACTGTTTTTCGTAGCCGAGCGCCGCGCCCTTTACGGCGGCAAACGCGAGCCACCCGACCAGCGCCGGAACGATGAAGGATGCGAAGATGTCCCACCCGCGCCCGACCAGCGCATCGTTCTCCGCGGCGACGGATATCGCGAAGCCAACCATAGCCCAGCGCAGCGGGCGGCGGACTGTATCGAAAACGATGTCGTCCACTTGGCTTGACGATTTGCGAACTATCCGCCGAAGCAGGGCGAACACGACCCAGTGCACGATCAGCGCAATCGCCACCGACCCGCCGAGCACGATCAGATGCTCGAGCATGGCCTCGTAGGAAATCGGCCAGTTGCGTGGGTCGAAGCGTTCAAGCATTGGGCGACCGCTTATGACCCGCCGCGCGGGCTGACAACCCCGACCGGTCAGGCGTCGTCGAGCGGGAGGTCGATATCGACGACAAGCCCGTCGGCTCCGAACTCGCGCTCGACACAGCCGCCGAACTGGCGCGCCGCGCTGTTCATCAGCATGCTGCCGAAGCCGCGTCGATCGGGCTCGCCGTCGATGGCTTTGCCCGTCTCTCGCCAGGTAATGAAGACGCGCCCGTCGCGCTCCTCCCAGCTGACCCGCACCGTCCCCTTGCCGCTCCAGGCGCCGTATTTGACGGCATTGGTGGTCAGTTCGTGCAGCACCAGGCCGAGCGGGGTGACGTGCTTGGCCGGCAGCAGAACTTCGTTCCCCTCGATCTCCGCAACCTGAGACGACGAACGATAGGGCGCGAGCGAGGTTTCGACGAGCTGGTAAAGCGATGCCACCGGCCGCTCCAGCTCGCCTTGGCTTACTTCGTGTGCGGTCAGCAATGCGCGAATACGCTGGGCGATGCTGTCGGTGACCTCTTTCGCTTCCGGCTTGTCGCGCGCGCTCATCTGCACGATCGCGAGGACCACTGCGAACAGGTTCTTGACCCGGTGGTTGAGTTCGCGCGCCAGGAGATCGGCCCGGTCGCGCGCTTCGCCGATGGCGGCGGCCTGGGCAGCCTGGGCTTCGGCCAGGGCAGCGCGCGACACCACCCGCATGCCGAACAGGATGGCGACGAGGATCAACAAGATCAGCCCGGCAAGCAACGGCAGCACGCGGGCCTCCAGCCTTGCGGTGTCCGCAGCCTGTTCGCCAAGGATCTGCCGTTCGATCTCCCGCATCTCGTCGAGCGAGCGGCGCAGGCGCTCCATCGCTTCCTGCCCCTCGTCGGACAACACAGCGCGGCGAGCGTCCAGCAGTCGGCCCTCCTGCACCAGCCCGACCGTCTCTTCCATCTCGTCGAATTTCAGGCGGGCAAGCATGTCGATCTGGTCGACCAGCTCTTCCTGGCGCGGTGTGATCTCGGTCCCGAGCAGACGCCGCAATTCATCGAGCGCCGGATCGATTTCCTCGCTGCCTTCCTCGTAGGAAGATCGGTATCGCCGATCGAGCGTGATGATATAGCCGCGCTGGCCGGTTTCGGCGCGCAATGCGGCGCGGTCGATCTCTTCGAGAACCCGCACGACGGCGGCAGTCTGCGTCGCCTGCTCGCGTTGGCGGCGTTCCGCCTCCAAGGTCTGGTAGACGAGGTAGATTAGCCCGACCATCGCCCCGAAGAGGACCAGAAGAATGATCGCATTCGGCCAGCGCCGCGTGCGCTTGAGGGCCTTGGCAAGCTGTCTCAATGCGCTGCGCCCCAGCTCTTGCCGGTGCCTATCTCGACGCCCAGCGGCACGGTAAGTTCGACCGCAGGCTGCGCGGCCTCTGCCATGACGCGTTCTATCACCGGTTTGGCCTGGTCGAGATCGCTTTCGGGCAGTTCGAAGACCAGTTCGTCATGCACTTGCAGCAGCATGCGGACATTGCCGAGGCCTGCCTCTTCCAGCGCGGGCATCATGCGGGCCATCGCGCGCTTGATGATATCGGCGCTGGTCCCCTGGATCGGCGCATTGATCGCCGCGCGTTCGCTGCCTTGCCGCTCGTTCGGGTTTTTGGAATTGATTCGCGGAAACCATGTCTTGCGGCCGAAGAGCGTCTCCGAATAGCCGCGCTCGCGCACCCGCTCGGTGGTTTCGAGGATGTAGCGCTGGATGCCGGGAAAGCGCTGGAAATAGGTGTCGATCATGTCCTGCGCCTCGTCCGCCTCCACGCCGAGCCGACCCGCAAGGCCCCAGCGGGAAATTCCGTAGAGGATGGCGAAGTTGATCGTCTTGGCCCGCCCGCGCGTGTCGCGATTGACCTCGCCGAACATCTCCTTCGCCGTGCGCGAGTGGATGTCCTCGCCCTCTTCGAAGGCTTCCTTCAGGCTCGGGACGTCCGCCATGTGGGCGGCAAGGCGCAGCTCGATCTGCGAATAGTCGGCTGCGAGCAGGACGTTGCCCTCTTCGGCCACGAAAGCCTCGCGGATCTGGCGGCCGATCTCGGTACGGATCGGGATGTTCTGGAGGTTCGGATCGGTCGAGGACAATCGCCCGGTCTGCGCGCCCACCAGGCTGTAGCTGGTGTGCACGCGGCTGGTTTCGGGATTGATCGCTTCCTGCAGCGCGTCGGTATAGGTCGATTTGAGCTTCGCCAACTGGCGCCATTCGAGCACCTTCTCGGCGATCTCCGCCCCTTCGCCGGACAGGCGCTCCAGCACGCTCTGGTCGGTCGAATATTGGCCGCTTTTGCCCTTCTTGCCGCCCTTGTAGCCGAGCGTATCGAACAACACCTCGCCGAGCTGCTTGGGGCTGCCGACGGTGAATTCGGTCCCGGCGATCTCGTGGATTTCGCCTTCGAGCCGGCCGATTTCCTTCGCGAACTCCTCGGACAGCTTGGCCAGCCGCGCGCGGTCGACCTTGATGCCATAGCGCTCCATCTGCGCGACGACCGGGACGAGCGGGCGATCGACCCGCTCATAAACCCGCGTCCCGCCTTCGGTCGCCAGCCGGGGCTTGAGTATGGTGTGCAACCGCCAGGTCACGTCGGCATCCTCGGCGGCATATTCGGTCGCCTTGTCGAGCGGGACTTCGCCGAAGGGGATCGCCTTCTTGCCGGTGCCGCACAGCTCCTTGAAGGTCAGGCATTTGTGGCCGAGGTGTCTTTCGGCCAGCTCGTCCATGCCGTGCCCGCCGCCGATCCCGTCGAGCGCGCGGCCGGCGTCGAGATCGAAGCTGATGACCATGGTGTCGTCGATCGGATGAACCGCGACGCCATTTCGCGCGAGGACATTGAGGTCGTATTTCCCGTTGTGGAACACCTTGAGCACGGCATCGTCCGAGAGCAACGGGCGTAGGGCATCCAGCGCTGCCGACACCTCGATCTGCTCCGGCTTGTCGGCGAACATGTCGCTCCCGCCGTGCCGCAGCGGGATGTAGCAGGCATCGTTCGGACCGAGCGCGAGGCTGACGCCGACGAGATCGCATTGCATGCAGTCGAGCGAACTGGTTTCCGTGTCCACCGCCACCAGCCGCGCAGCCCTGGCGCGCTCGATCCAGTGCTCCAGCCGCTCCATCGTCTGCACGCATTCATAGGCGGACCGGTCGACCTCCGGCATGGCCGGCAGCGGCTGGCGATTGCCGTCGCTGCTCGCTTCCGCGCCCTTCGTGTCCTGCTTCGCCGGATTGAGATCGTTGGCACGCGTCGGGCTGCCGGTGCCTGCTTCGAGGCGCTTCAGCAGGCTGGTAAAGCCATGCTTTTCGAGGAAAGCGGCCAGAGGTTCGCTCGGTACGCCATCCAGCTTCATGTCGTCGAGCGCGACAGGCAGTTCGCAATCCTCCTTCAGCGTCACGAGCACCCGGCTGAGTTCGGCATCCTCGCGATGCTCGATCAGGCGCTCCTTCAGCTTGGACTTCTTCATGCTTTCCGCGGAATCGAGTGCAGCCGAGAGGTCGCCATGTTCCGCGATCAACTTGCTCGCAGTCTTCGGGCCGACGCCGAAGATGCCGGGAATGTTGTCGACCGAATCGCCCATCAGCGCGAGGACGTCGCCCACCTTCTCGGGTGGCACGCCGAACTTCTCCTCGACCTCCTCGATATAGATGCGCGCGCTCTTCATCGTGTCGAGCATGTCGATTTTCGCACCGTCTTTATCGCCGACGAGCTGCATCAGATCCTTGTCGGAACTGACGATCGTTACATTCCAGCCCTGCTCCTGCGCGGCGCGGGCGTAGGAGGCGATCATGTCGTCTGCCTCGACATCCGGTTCCTCGATGCAGGGCAGGCTGAAGGCGCGGGTGGCATCGCGGATCAGCGGGAATTGCGGGACGAGGTCCTCCGGTGGATCGGGGCGATTGGCCTTGTACTGGTCGTAAATCTCGTTGCGAAAGGAATAACTCGATTTATCGAGGACCACCGCCAGATGCGTCGGGCCGTCGGCCTTGTCGAGATCCTCGGCCAGCTTCCACAACATTGTCGTGTAGCCGTATACAGCGCCGACCGGAGTGCCTTCCGGGTCGGTCAGCGGCGGCAGCCGATGGTAGGCTCGAAAGATGTAGGCGGAGCCATCGACGAGATAGAGGTGCGGTTGAGCGGCCATTGGGGCGACTTAGCAGCGTGACTGCGGCATGGGGAGAAATTTCACGCCTACCAAAATATGGCAGAAATTCGGCATTTTCGACAAAATAAGGCAGAAAAAAGGCGAAACTGGTCGCTAATCGCTTGCGCTGCCACATTGTCGCCCTTATTTAGACATCGTGAGGCCTGATTTGGGACTCGCGCAGAGGGTCGGCCAAGGGTCGCCCCGATGCTCCAAACTCGCTGTTTGAGGAATTATATTATGCGTAAGATCGCTCTTGTTGCTGCCGCTTCGGCCGCTGCTCTCTCGCTCGCTGCTTGCTCGGAAGCTACCGAAGATTCGGCTGAAACCACCATGGATTCGGCTGCTGCCGACACCGAAGCCAACATGGAAGCCGCTGGCGACTCCATGGAAGCTGCTGGCGCCGAAATGGAAGCCGGTGCTGAAGAAATGGCTGCCGACGCCGACGCAGCTGCTGCTGAAGTCGAAGCTGAAGTCGAAGGCGAAACCGAAGCTGAAGCACAGGCCGACTAATCGCGCCAGCGCTTCGGAACGGTTTATCGTTTCGAAACAGGAAAGGGCGGTGCCGCAAGGCGCCGCCCTTTTCCTTTGTCATCACACATGGTCGAAGAGGTCCGGTAAGCTGACCTGGCGAGCCTTACTCGCCGCCATACTCCGCATTGGCCCAGGCGCGGCCATCATTGGCTGCGCGCCCGAACCCGCGATACAGCGCATCGGTGATCGTGGAGATACGCCCGTCGCGCAAGCGCCGCGCTTCCAGCTTCTGCGCCCGGCTGCCGTTCTCGACCGCCATCGAAGGACTTTGCCCGGTCACGTAGATCGCAGCTGCGATCGCGCGTCCATCGGGCGTATGGAATATCCCGATATCGCTCGCGGTGCGGCTGAGCGTCCCGGTCTTGTGGGCGAGCATGGCGCTCATCGGCAGGACGGAGCGCATCCGCCGCTTGCCGGTCGTCGTCTCCAGCATGGCATCGACCAGCACGCGGCGTGAATTGTCGCTCAGCCAGCGGCCCTGGTATATCCCCGCGAGCAGTTGCCCCATCGCGCGCGGAGTCGCGCTGTCGCGGATGTCGATCGAGGATGCCGGATCGCTTCGCCCGTCTTCGCGGATCAGCGTCTTGATATCGCGCGAAAGCGTAAAGCCCTCGATCCCGGCCTTCTGCATCCAAGCATTCACCGCAGCAGGGCCACCGACGGCATTGAGCATGGCGTCGGTGCAATCGTTGCAGCTCTTGCTGATCATAAGGCTGATATGGCGGGATGCAGGCATGTAAGCACCGCCCGGACGTGGCAGCCGCCATTCGCTTGTAAGGCTCCATTTGCCCGCATCGACGCCTGCGAGATAGGTCGCGGCGATCGCGACCTTGCTGGTGCTGGCCATCGGAAAGCGCTGGTCGGCGAGAACGCCGACTTCCCGACCCGTCGTCAGGTCGACCGCGTAAACGCCGATGCGCCCGCGTGAACCTTCTGCGAGACGCGCGATCTGCCGCTCAAAGTCGGTCTCGTAGCGTGCGACCATCGACGAAGGTTCGCGAACTTCGGTCCCGAGGGTCCTGTCGAAGGCTGATTCGAACGCCTGCGTATCGCTGTTGGCAATAGCGGGAGATGCCAAGGCGATGGCCCCGGCCGCAATAATCTTTCCGAAAAGTCCTGTCCGCATCCCGTCCTGTTACCCTTTACGTGGTTTACCGATGCTTAAGATGGCTCAAGCGTCAGCAACAAGGGATATAGCGACAGAAAGTGGCGCGAATACGACAATCGATTCGCTACCGCGGGAACAAACGGGATGCGGAGCGAAAGCTAAGCGTCGGCGATGGCCTTTTCGATCCGGTCGACGGGTTCGCCCGTCATCGTCTTGTCGATCTCGCCGACCAGCTTCTTTTCGAGTTCGCCGTGATAGTGGCGCCGCATTTCGCCCAGCGTCTTCGGGTCGGCAATGACGAGCACATCGCTGATCTCGCCGGAGATGGCCTTCGCGTTCAGCCATTCGGCAGCAGCCGCGCCATGGGCGAGTTCTTCTAAATCCGTCCGACCATGCTCCTGACCGATATCGTCCTGGTGCTTGACACCGGCGCTGTAGTTGGTCGCGGTGAGATCCGGCTTCTGGGCGTCCTCCAGCTTCGGTTCGAACATCTGCCCCGAATTGCGCATCACCGTAAAGTTCTCGCCGTCCACGATTGCGACATGCGCCTTGTTGGGTAGCTTCATCGAATTTTCTCCTGCTGTTTTTAGTTCTGCACCACCAACGAGCGAGGCCGGGGAGGGGTCCGGGCTTGAGCGGCGAAGCGTTTGCCTGCAAGCATGGGCTGCATGGGAACGGATGACAGCCGAAGCGCGATCGAGCGCGGCTTGAACGAGGCGCTCGCACGGGCGGGGATGGGGGAGGCCAGCGGGCTCGCGCGCCTGACGGGCGGAGCCACGATGGAGAGCTGGCGTTTCGCCTGCGGCGGGGAAGACTACGTCCTGCGCCGCGCGCCGAGCCTCGAGTTCATGGAGGGCCGGCCCTACGGTCATGACAGCGAAGCGGCAATCATCGGCGCGGCGTTCGATGCCGGGGTGACGGCGCCTGAAGTCGTTCTGGTGCTTGAGCCGGAGGACGGGATCGGCAGCGGCTTCGTGATGCGCGCGCTCCCTGGCACGCCCGACCCGCGCGCGATCCTGGCGATGGACGAGCCCGCCGGGCTGCTACGCGAAGTGGCCCGCGATCTGGCCCGCATCCATGCGCTCGATCCGGCGACGCTCCCCGACAACGTTCCCGAGATGGACTATGCCGAGGCCGTCGAAGGGTTGGCCGAACAGTTCGAGGAGGCGGGCGGCGACCGGCCGATGATCGCGCTGGGCCTCAAATGGTTGCGCGACAATCTGCCCGAGCGCGTCGAGCCCGTCCTCAATCATGGTGATTTCCGCCTCGGCAATCTGCTGGCCGAGGATTCGCACCTCACCGGCGTGCTCGACTGGGAGCTGGCGCATCTCGGCGACCGGCACGAGGATCTCGCTTTCGGCTGCATGGCGGTCTGGCGCTTCGCCCGCGTCGACCGCCCGGCGCTGGGTCTCGGCTCGCTTGAAGACTATGTCGAAGCCTATGAGGCGGAAAGCGGCGTGTCGCTGGATGCTGCTCGTTTCCGCTTCTGGCTGATCTACCGCACCGTGTGGTGGGCGCTCGGCTGCATCCGCATGGCCGATTTCTGGCGCAGCGGCGAAGACCGGATGCTGGAGCGCGTGGTGATCTCGCGCCGCACCAGCGAACAGGAACTCGATCTCCTGCTGCTGCTCGAAGACGACGCGCCGGAGGAAGAACAGGCGCGGCCGCTGCCGCCAAGCGACGTGAAGCTCGATCCGCTGGGCGAAGCGAGCGTCGGCGAGATCGCCGAGGCGGTTTCCGAATGGCTCGGCACAATCAAAGACCGCATGGAAGGCCACGACCGCTTCCAGCTGGCGGTCGCCCGCAATGCGCTGGGCATGATCTCGCGCGGCGACCGGGTCGATGTCGAATTCGCCGACGATCTGCTGGCGCAGGAACTTTTGGACGGGGAACGCTCGCTGGCGACGCCCGGCCTGCTCGCGCTGCTGCGCCGCTCTGCGCTCGACAAGCTGGCGGCCGACGTGCCCAAATACCCGATGCTCGCGCTGGCCCGCGCCAAATGGACTGGAGAGGACTGATGGACTTCACGATCCCCGAGGATCTCGAAAAGTATTACGAGGAGCTGGTCGGCTTCATCGAGACTGAAATCATCCCGCTCGAACAGCAGGACGACAATATCCGCTTCTTCGACCACCGCCGCGAATATGCGCGCACCGATTTCGAGAAGGGCGGCCTGCCGCGCGAGGATTGGGAAGAACTGCTGCGCGAAGCCCGCAAGCGTGCCGATGCCGCCGGCCACTGGCGCTTCAGTGCGCCGAAGAAATACGGCGGCAAGGACGGCTCGAACCTCTGGATGGCGGTAATCCGCGATCGCTTCGCCCAGCGTGGCCTAGGCCTGCACAACGATCTGCAGAACGAGCACAGCATCGTCGGCAACTTCCCCTTCGTCGAGATGTTCGAACAATGGGGCACGGAGGAACAGAAGCAGGAATTCATCCTCGGCGGGTTCGAAGGCAAGCGCCGCGTCGCTTTCGGCCTCACCGAACCGCATCATGGCTCCGACGCCACGCATATGGAGACCAAGGCGGTGCGCGAAACGCGCGACGGAGTCGACGGCTGGCGGATCGACGGGGAGAAGATGTGGATCACGGGCATGCATGTCGCCACCCACTGCGCGATGTTCGCCCGCACCTCCGGCGAGGATGGCGATGCCAGCGGGATCACCTGCTTCCTCGTCCCCAACCCGATCGAGGGGCTGGAGATCGAGGAGTGGCTGTGGACCTTCAACATGCCCACCGATCACCCGCGCCTCAGCGTGAACAACGTCTGGGTGCCCGACAGTGCCATTCTCGGCGTCGAGGGCAGGGGCCTTTCGCTGGCGCAGAGCTTCGTCCACCAGAACCGCATCCGCCAGGCCGCGAGCAGCTGCGGCGCAGCGCTGTATTGTGTCGAGGAAAGCGTGAAATACGCCCGCGAACGCAAGCCGTTCGGGCAGGAGCTGGCGCGCAACCAGGGTATCCAGTTCCCGCTGGTCGAGCTCGCCACCCAATGCGAGATGCTGCGCCTGCTGATCTACAAGACCGCCTGGGAAATGGACAACATGCCGCATGAAGAGATCGAGAAGACGATCTCCGACAAGGTCAGCATGTGCAATTACTGGGCGAACCGGCTGGTGTGCGAGGCGGCGGATCGCGCGATGCAGGTGCATGGCGGGATCGGCTATTCGCGGCACAAGCCGTTCGAGCACATCTACCGCCATCACCGCCGCTATCGCATCACCGAGGGGGCCGAGGAAATCCAGATGCGCAAGGTGGGCGCATATCTGTTCGGCTATCTCGGCCCGCGGCGCGGCAAGTTCGCATCAGGTTGATCCCAGACGGTTAATCAGGGCAAGAACGCCGTTCGCAGAACAATCGCTTGACCTTGCGCGCGCGCGAAGGGCTTATCGCACCTTCATACTTCGGGGACTGCACATCATGACAAATTCGCTCCGCGCGCTGGCCGCCGGCCTGCTGCTTACGACCTCCACTGCCGCACTGGCCCAGCAGGCGCCCATCGTGCTGCCCGGCGCGCCGGGCGAGGCGCCGCGCGTCATCGGCGAGGACGAGGCTATCGCCCTGTCGAAGACGGCCTACTCGCCGGCCGATGTTGCCTTCATGCAGGGCATGATCGTCCACCACCGGCAAGCCGTCGCCATGGCCGATCTCGTCGAAGGGCGCACGAACAATGACGCCATCGTCAAGATCGCCGAGAGGATCGATGCGAGCCAGAAGGACGAGATCGGCTTCATGACGACCTGGCTCGAGGAGCGTGGAGAGAAGCTCGAAGGCCCGCATTCGATGCACATGGGCCACGGCGCGCATAGCCTGATGAAAGGCATGGCCACCCCCGGCCAGATGCAGGCGCTCGCTGCCGCCAACGGCACCGAATTCGACCGCATGTTCCTCAAGCTGATGACCGCCCACCACCTCGGCGCGATCGATATGGTCGACGAACTGCACAAGGCTCCGGGCAGTGCTTACGAGCCGGTGATGTTCGAATTCACCAATGAAGTGGTGACCGACCAGCAGGCGGAGATCGACCGGATGAACGCGGTCGCGGCGAACCTTTCGACCGATCCGCGCGCGACGCTCGCCGCGGGCTTCCGCGACGCTGAAGAGGCGATCCTCAACCTGCGCCTCGTCGCCGCGCAGCCCAAGCCTGCCGGCTTTTTCGATCCTGCCAACCCCGCACAGCTCCAGCCGTTGATCGAGAACGACGAGGAGAACGCCGCCGATACCGAAGTCGAGGAACCGACCGACAGCGCCGAAGCCGATGCCGAGCCTGAGGAAGAAGAACCCCGCTTCGGCGAGCGCGGCTCGCTGCTGAGTTTCGCCAATACCGACATCGCTTTCTCCGGCGACGTGATGGTCGCGGGCAATTACCACGGCTTCAACGCCTATCGCCTCGGCGAGGACGGGGTGCCGACGCTGGTCAGCTCGACCGTGTGCCCCGGCGGGCAGGGCGACGTCTCGATCGCGGGCGATATCCTCGTGATGAGCGTTCAGGACAGCCGCGCGCGGATCGATTGCGGCTTGCAGGGGGTCACCGGCAACGTCAGCGAAGAGCGCTTCCGCGGCATTCGCATATTCGACATTTCCGACATCACCCGCCCGCGCCAGATCGGGCAGGTGCAGACCTGCCGCGGCAGCCACACGCACTCCATCGTCAGCGCCGACGACACGCGCCTGATCGTGTACAACTCGGGCACGAGCTATGTCCGCGATGCCGAGGAACTGCCCGGCTGTTTCGACACGGCCGGCGACGAGACTGCGCTGTTCAGCATCGACGTGATCGAGATCCCGCTGGCCGATCCTGCCAAAGCGCGCATCGTCGACAGCCCGCGCGTCTTCGCCAAGGACGGGCAGATCGCCGGCTTGTGGCGCGGCGGTGACCATGGCCTGAACCCGGACGGCAGCCGGACGCAGGAAACCAATGACACCAACCAGTGCCACGACATTACCGTCTTCCCGGCCAAGAACCTGGCCGCCGGTGCGTGCTCGGGCAACGGCATCATCATGGACATCTCCGATCCACTGAAGCCGCAGCGTATCGACGACGTGACCGACAAGGGCTTTGCCTACTGGCACTCGGCCACTTTCAACAACGACGGTACCAAGGTGCTGTTCACCGACGAATGGGGCGGCGGCGGGCGGCCGCGCTGCCAGGCGGGCGACCCGATGAACTGGGGTGCCGATGCCTTCTATGCGATCGAGAATGGCAAGCTCGAATATCGCGGCATGTACAAGCTGCCCGCGCCGCAGGGCGACAAGGAGAACTGCGTCGCGCACAACGGCTCCATCATCCCGGTCCCGGGCCGCGATATCTTCGTGCAGGCCTGGTATCAGGGCGGGTTGTCGATCATCGATTTCACCGATGCCACCAATCCGTTCGAGATCGCCTATTTCGACCGCGGTCCGGTGGACGAGGACCAGCTGGTCACCGGCGGCTACTGGTCGGCTTACTGGTACAAGGGCCGCATCTACGCGACCGAGATCAGCCGCGGGCTCGACGTCTTCGCGCTCGAGCCGAGCGAGTTCCTGACGGCTGAAGAGATCGCGGCGGCGGAGGCAGCTGTCTACGAAGGCGACGTCTTCAACCCGCAGACGCAAACGCAGGTGACCTGGCCCGACGAAGTTGTGGCCGCGGCGGAAGCGAGCCGCATGGGCGGTTGACCCGCATCCTGTAACGTCGTTTACGGAACATGCACGGGCTGCAACGGTATGACTGTTGCGGCCCTTATGCATGGGGCCGGGGGCAAGACAGGACCAAGTCGATGAAAACGCGATCTATCGCGGGCAAGGCCGTTATCGGCCTCCTCGCTTTGTTGGCAGTCGCCGCGATCATTTCCTTGTGGGGCACCAATCGCGGGGCCGTGCGCGTGCTCGACACGCTGCGCGAACCGACGATCTATCTCGCGGCGATACTGGTGGTGGCCGGAATCTTTCTCGCTCGTTCGAAAACGGTCTGGGTGCTGGCCCTTGGCGCCCTCGTGATCGGCATCAATCTGTGGCGCATGTGGCCGTACACCTTTCTCGCACCCGCGCAGGTTCCGCTGCCTGAAGACGTCGATGGGATGAGCTGCGCGAAAGTACTGTCGTTCAATGTGCTTCAGACGAACGATCGCTACGATGCGACGGCTCGGCTGATCGAGGCGGAGCAACCCGACATCCTGCTGCTGATGGAGACGAACCAGGTGTGGCTCGATGCGCTGCAGCCCCAGCTCGCACGTTACGGCTATACGCTGACCCGGCCGCTGGAGAACAAATACGGTATGGTTTTTGCAACCACGCTGCAAGTCGACCGTGCCGAGATGGTGGCCAACACCAGCTCGAACACACCGACGCTCTATGCGACCTTGCGGATGGGCGACGGCGCGCGGTTCGAATTGATCGGCCTGCACCCGCGCCCGCCGCTGCCCGGAGAGAGCACCGCGCAGCGCGATGCCAACATCGCCCGCGCCGGGTCGCGCACGCCGGACATGCTGTCCAATGTGCTCGCGATCGGCGATTTCAACGATGTGCCGTGGTCGAGCACCACGCAACAATTCGTCCATGACGGCGGTTTCAGCGACCCGCGCGCCGGGCGCGGCAGTTTCGCGACGTTCCCGGCGGACTTCGCCGTTGCCGGCTGGCCTTTGGACCAGATCTTCGTGAAGGATGGCGTGAAGGTGGAGGCGCTCGAGATCGGCGAGAGTGTCGGGTCCGATCATCTGCCCGTTCTCGCGAAGGTCTGTGTCGATCCGGCTTCGACCGATGCGGACGTTTCCGGGATTTTCCCTGCGGGACAGGAAGAGTGACGATGCGGCAGGTGGCGCCCTATTCGGCCGCCATTCTCAGCATTTCGACTTCGCGACGCAGGCGGGCGATTTCCATTTCATAGAGGCGAGAACAGTCGATCCGGGTAGGCTTCTTGCCGAGCGGCACCGTCACTCTCATGTAGACGAGCCCCTCGCGGTCCCGGTCCTGCTGGAGGAACACGAGACCGTTCGTAGCGCTGTCGCGCGGCAGGGGGCTGGCTGCCTGGCCTGCGGCGCCTACGTCGAGATAGGGACCATTCGAATTTATCGACTGCCGGCACCGAGTACCGTCAGCGGTCTCGATCGAATCCTCGCCGCCGGGCCCTTGCGGCGCTGGTGGCAGATAGACGCCGTCCCCTGCTTGGGCTGGCATGCTAGCGAGCAGCGATACGACGAGCGCTGAGCTTAGAACATACGCGCGCATGGATCACCCCCTCTTCCTTATCTTTCTCCGTACACACGCGAAACTCGCGCGTTTCGCCCGGCGTCAGTTCGTCGACGACCACGAGAACGCGGCGTTGCCGGCCGGCAGCCAGGACGAAGCGTTCCGGGCGTACGGTCACGGCTTGCGGTGCATCTTCCCCGCCGAGAACCGCCGGAAAAGTCCGGAAAGTCTCAGGCTTGTCGTAAGGATTGAGCACGGTGAGATAGAACCCCTTCTTGGGCCCATCGGTAATGCCGCTCTTCTCGAGCGGTCCCATACCCACGGCAAGCGCCGGTCCGGCGGTGGCCGCAAGCGCGCATGCCCAAAATGCGTACGCCTTGATCATGGCTGACCGCAGGTGACGATCGTGCTCACCGTATAGACACCTGAAGGGAAGCCTGCCGCGTTATCGACCTTGGCATGCACCGTGAATGTATCGAGCCGCGCGGCAGAAGCGGTCGAGCTGGTCGCGGTAAACGGTTGGCTGGCACCCGATCCGGTGTAGCGTATCTGGGTGGTGGAGCCGGTCGCTGGCCCGGACAGGGTGGGGGCGCCGAAGGTCAATGTCGGCACCGAGCCGGTGGCTACGACCGCCAGAGTGGCGGGCGCTGCGCCGACACCGGATTCAGTCGTCATCACGGTCCCTGTACTGTCGGCGACCATTGCCCCGCCAACCGGCGTCAGCACGCATTGGTTGAGGATGGTCCTACCGTGGCAGCGTTCGCTGGAATGGCAAACAGGCCGAAGCCCACAACGGCCATTCCAAAAATCAATACATGTCTCATCGTCGATACCCTCCGGACTGCGTCGTCCCGAGGTTCGGTTTAACCATGAGCAATGAAGTCGAAGGTTCGAAGGGCATCCGTTAAATTACCTAGCCACTGGCAGGCGATCATTATGCATAGAAAAGCCCGGCGGATTGCTCCGCCGGGCCCTTCTGTTTCTAGCCGGTAGGCCGGGTAGCCGAGCCCTTCGGCAGGGCTCGGGACAGGCTTAGAAGCCCATGCCACCCATACCGCCCATGCCGCCCATGTCGGGCATTGCGGGCGCAGCGCCCTTGTCTTCCGGCTTGTCGACGATCGCGGCTTCCGTCGTGATCAGCAGACCGGCGACCGAAGCTGCGTTCTGCAGGGCAGTACGCACGACCTTGGTCGGATCGATCACGCCGGCCGACACCAGGTTTTCATACGTGTCGGTGGCTGCATTGAAGCCGAGACTTTCGTCGTTGCCGTCGGTCAGCTTGCCGGCAACCACTGCGCCGTCATGGCCGGCGTTGCTGGCGATCTGGCGGACCGGAGCGGCCAGCGCGCGGCGAACAATGTCGATGCCGCGGGTCTGGTCGTCGTTCACGCCGCTCAGGCCGTCGAGAGCCTTCGAAGCGTAGAGCAGCGCGGTACCGCCGCCCGGGACGATGCCTTCTTCCACGGCTGCGCGGGTTGCGTGCAGCGCATCGTCGACGCGGTCCTTGCGTTCCTTCACTTCGACTTCGGTCGCACCGCCGACCTTGATCACGGCAACACCGCCGGCGAGCTTTGCGAGACGCTCCTGCAGCTTCTCGCGGTCGTAGTCGGACGAGGTGTTGTCGATCTGCGTGCGGATTTCCGAAACGCGAGCCTTGATGTCGCCTTCGTCACCGGCACCGTCGACGATGGTGGTGTTGTCCTTGTCGATGGTGACGCGCTTGGCTTCGCCGAGCATGCCGAGCGTGACGTTCTCAAGCTTGATGCCGAGATCTTCGCTGATCATCTCGCCCTTGGTCAGGATCGCGATGTCCTGCAGCATGGCCTTGCGGCGATCGCCGAAGCCCGGAGCCTTAACCGCCGCAACCTTGAGGCCGCCGCGCAGCTTGTTGACCACGAGGGTCGCCAGCGCTTCGCCTTCGATGTCTTCCGCGATGATCAGCAGCGGACGGCCCGACTGGACGGCCGCTTCGAGCACCGGCAGCATCGACTGCAGGTTCGACAGCTTCTTCTCGTGGATCAGGATGTACGGGTTCTCGAGTTCGACCGTCATCTTGTCCGGGTTGGTGATGAAGTACGGGCTGAGATAGCCGCGGTCGAACTGCATGCCTTCGACGGTTTCGAGCTCGAATTCGAGGCCCTTGCTCTCGTCGACGGTAATCACGCCTTCCTTGCCGACCTTTTCCATGGCTTCGGCGATCTTTTCGCCGACTTCACGGTCGCCATTGGCGGAGATGATGCCGACCTGGGCGATTTCGCCCGAGCCCGACACGTCCTTCGAACGGCCCTTGAGGTCCGCAACGACCTTCTCGACTGCGAGGTCGATGCCGCGCTTGAGGTCCATCGGGTTCATGCCGGCGGCGACCGACTTCATGCCCTCGGTCACGATCGACTGGGCGAGCACGGTGGCGGTGGTGGTGCCGTCACCGGCGGCGTCGTTCGACTTCGAAGCGACTTCCTTGAGCATCTGCGCGCCCATGTTTTCGAACTTGTCCTTCAGTTCGATTTCCTTGGCGACGGTGACGCCGTCCTTGGTGATGCGCGGTGCGCCGAAGCTCTTGTCGATCACGACGTTGCGGCCCTTGGGGCCGAGCGTGACCTTGACGGCATTGGCGAGGGTGTCGACGCCGCGCTGAATACCTTCGCGCGCGTCGCGGCTGAACTTTACGTCCTTGGCTGCCATTGGTGTTTCTCCTGGAGTGTGTTTCGGTTGGAAAAGCGTTCAGGGTCGGCGATCAGCCGATGATCCCCATGATGTCGCTTTCCTTCATGATCAGCAGGTCTTCGCCGTCGATCTTGACTTCGGTGCCCGACCATTTGCCGAACAGAACGCGGTCGCCGGCGCTGACGTCGAGCGGGGTGACCTTGCCGTCATCCGCCTTGGCCCCGTTGCCGACGGCGACGATTTCGCCTTCGCTCGGCTTTTCCTGGGCGCTGTCGGGAATGATGATCCCGCCGGCGGTCTTCTGATCGGCTTCGATGCGACGGACCAGTACGCGGTCGTGAAGCGGACGAAATGCCATGTGTGTGACCTCTTCTGTAGAGTGTGAAACAGGTGTTGGCACTCACTCGGCGAGAGTGCCAGCTCGGCGCATTTGGGGTTGCACCTTCGGGGAGTCAACGGGGGTTCATGCAAAATTTTCCGCTCGCCCGGACGAGCCGTGCCCGAGGGTGGCCAAACGGTCTCGGGTTCCCTAATGGCCGCGCAAATCCGACGTTCTTAGATGGCGAGACCGATTTCGATGACGACCGACCAGACCGTATCCGCCCTGACCGTACCCGAGCAGATCCTGTTGTGGCTGCGGCTGAACATGATGGACATCGCCGGGGCCTTCGCCGTGCTCGTCATCGGCCTGATCATTGCCAAGCTTGTGTCGGGCTGGGTCGAAAGGGCCCTCACGAAATCGCCGCGCTTCGAACCGACGGTGGCGAACTTCCTGTCGAACCTCGTCAAATACGCGCTGTGGGCGCTGGTCCTCATCACCGTCCTCGGCCAGTTCGGCGTCGAGACCACCAGCATCCTCGCCGCGCTGGGTGGCATGGCGCTGGCCATCGGCCTCGCCCTGCAGGGCACGCTCAGCAATGTCGCATCGGGCGTGATGATCCTGGTGCAGAAGCCCTTCAAGGTGGGCGAGGGGATTTCCGCGGGTTCGGTCACCGGCACCGTCATGCAGATCGGCCTGTTCACCACGGAGCTGAAGCAGTTCGACGGCTTGTTCGTGATGGTCCCGAATTCCGAGCTATGGAACCAGGCCATCGTCAATTTCAATCGTCATCCGATCCGCCGGTTCGAGCTGGTGGTGGGGATCGGCTACGACGACAGTATGGAGCAGGCGCGTACCGAACTGCTGGCGCTGGCCGCAGCGGACGAGCGCATTATCGACGATCCGGCACCTGTCACCTTCGTCGCGTCGCTCGATGACAGTTCCGTCGGTATCGGAATGCGCGTCTGGTGCGCCACAGGCGATTATCTGAAGTTGGGTTGGGATCTCACAGAAGCCGCCAAGGCGCGTTTCGACGATGTCGGTATTTCGATCCCGTTCCCGCAGCGCGAGATCACGCAGCGGGCGGCATAGAGGGCGCGCCTGCTGGCCTGACCGTAAGGCCCAGCGCATCGCGCCGGTGCCAGCGCAAGCCGAGCAGCAGCGCGGCGACCGTGAGGCCCGTCGCAAGCCCGATCCATATGCCCACGCCTTCGAGCGGTGTGGCGAAACCGAGCACCAGCGCTGTGCCGATGCCCGGTACCCAATAAGCAAAGGCGGCAATCCACATCGGGATGCGCGTGTCCTGTAGCCCGCGCAGGGCACCGGCAGCGACTGCCTGCATCCCATCGAACAGCTGGAAGGCCGCGGCGACCACGATGTAGGTGAGCGCGAAGCCCACCAGCTCCGCATTGGCCGGGTCCCACGGGTCGATATAGATCGCCAACAGCGGCTTGGGGATCGCGACCATGGCAATCGCCGTCAGCAGCATGAAGCCGGTACCGATCGCGATCGCGCTCCACCCGGCGCGCTTCATGCCGTCGGTGTCGCGCGCGCCATAGAAGTAGCCGACGCGGATGGTCGCGGCTTGGCCCACGCCGAACGGCACCTGGAAGGCGAGCGCCGCAATCTGCAGCGCGACCGTGTGCGCGGCCAGTTGGGTCGCGCCGATATTTCCCATCAGGAAGGCGGCCGCGCCGAAAATCCCAGCCTCCGCCGTGATCGTAAGCGCAATCGGTGTGCCCACCCGCACGATCTGCATGAAGCGCGGCCAGTCCGGCGACCACCAGCGCCCGAAGATGCGATAGCGATGCAGTCGCGGGTCGAGGCGGATCGCGATCACATAGGCCAGCAGCGTCACCAGCGTGGTGATGATCGTCGCCACCGCCGCGCCGCGCAGGCCCAGCTCGGGCGCGCCCAGATTACCGAAGATGAAGGCGTAATTCGCCAGCGCGTTGACGAAGATGCCGCCCGCCGTGATCGCCGTCGCGAAGATCGGCCGGTCGAGCGTCGAGACGAAGCTGCGCAACACGTTGTTGATCAGGAACGGCACCATCGAGATGACGAGGATGGTGTTGTATTCCAGCGCCAGCGCGATGATGCGCGGCTCCTGACCCGTGACCCGCATCAACGGGCCGAGCAGCAGGCATAGCGCGACGCCGCCGAGGCCCGAGAAAACGGCCAGCCACAGGGCCATGCGCACCGTCCGCCGGACGGGCCGCAATGCCGGGGCACGCTCGCCGAGTTCCGCCGCCGCGACGGGTGCGACCGCTCCGGTAAGGCCGGACAGCGCCCACATGACCAACCCGAACAACGCGATTGCCAGCGCCGAAGCCGCCAACTGTTCCTCTCCCAGCCGCGCAATGAAGATCACGTCGATGGCATAGGTGAGCATCTGGAGCAGATTGGCAGCCGCCAGCGGCCAGCTCAGCCGGAAGGTTGCACGGATCTCGTCGCGCCAGCCGTCGCTGCCGGTATCCGGATCGGACGGCAGGGGCTCTGGGGGCAGGTCGTAGGCCATGCAGCCGGCCCGGATAGGCGCAGTCTTTCCTCTGCGAAAGCGTGGCGCGCAGGAACAGGCATTTTCTCAGTCGGAAGAGGCGGGCCGGACACAGGTTCAGGCGTTAGCTCAAGTGTCCTAGTCGGGTGGTTTCCCCGTGATTTCGCTTTAACCACCGCCGGTTAAGGTCTACCTGTCCATGCAACGACGGGAGTCGCAAAAAACCAAAAATTAACGATGCCGGGTTAACCCGGACGAGAAAAGAGGTCGCAATGTTTCACTCCTTCCCGAACGGGAAAGGCGGTTTGCTCATGCTCGGGCGTTTGGAAGACAAGTCAGAAGTTTCGGCAGAGACAGGCCAGTCTCGCGCCGCGCCGCGCCGTCGCCTGTATCTTGCCACCGCCATTTCGCAGGCCGAGGCCGGTTGCGATGTCGACGTGTTCAATATCTCCGAAACCGGAATTCTGCTCGGGACGTCCGGCACGCTCGCCCTCGACGAACCCATCACCGTGGTCCTGCCCGATATCGGGGAGAGGATGGCGACGATCGTGTGGCATTCCGAAAATCTCTACGGATGCCGTTTTGCCGAGCCTCTCGACAGCGCGGAGGTAGCAGCCTGCCTCGCCTATTCGATGCCCGAAGGCCCCCGCCGGTTGCCGCCCCGCCAGGAGGAACCTACCCTAGGTGAGAGACTGAAGCTGCTGCGGACGCGGTCGAAATTCTCCATGGTCGAACTGGCCCGTCAGGCAGGCGTAACGAAACCGACCCTTTGGAAGTGGGAAACCGACAAGGTCCGGCCGCGTGAAGCCGCTCTGCAGCGGCTCGCCGCAGCGCTCGAAGTGACGCCGACCGAACTGCTTTATGGCCAACCGGTTGCTCTGGACGCTCCGCAGGGCGGCCATTCGCCGCAAAACCCCGGCAATCCTTCGACGAACGACCCGACCGAGACGCTGGCGAAAGTCATCTCGCAGAGCCGCGCCAAAATCGCACGGCTCGCGGGAACCGAAGAGTCGCAGGTTTCCATCGATATCGACTGGGACTGATCCCGAAACAAGACAGCCTGCCGGTTGCGATTCGCGAAACCGCAGTTTCCATGATATTGGCTTGGCCCTGCATCCGGAGGGGGAAGCTGTCATGGGGAATGCAAATATCGCCTTCGGGCTGATCGGCCTTGCGATCACCTACGGTCTGTCCGCACCCGCTGCCCTTGCGGAGGAGGGCGAGGAGGCAGGGGCGGCAAGCGGGGCTCCGCAGGTCCAGCAGCAACCCTTGCAGCCGCCCCCGCGCCCCGCTGTCCGTTTCGGTCGCGCCGTCGATCTCATGGGTGCGGATATCGAGCCCGAGTCGTCGGCCATCGGGGGGCCGGAATTCGAAGCGGGTGCCATGCCGTCGGGACGGCCGCTCGCGGCGGCACGGCTGACCAGCGGCTTCGGCATGCGCGGCCATCCCGTGCTTGGCGGCAGACGCTTTCATGGCGGGATAGACCTTGCCGCGGCCACGGGCACGCCGGTGGCCGCGACATCGAGCGGGGTGGTACTTTCCGCAGGATGGCGTGGGGGTTACGGCATCCTCGTCAGGCTTTCACACGGTGGGACGGTCGAAACCCGCTATGCCCACCTGTCCGCCGTTGCGGTGAGGGCAGGCGATCGCGTCCAGGCAGGGCAGACGATTGGTTATGTCGGCTCCACCGGGCGCTCGACCGGGCCCCATCTCCATTACGAAACGCGGGTGGACGGTCGTCCCGTCGATCCTGCTTCCCTGAGATAAGCGCCGGTCGTCCGGATCACCCGGCGGTCATCACGAGACTGTCGCTGTTCGGGTCGTAGCGCAGGTCGACACCGTCGTTTCGCAGCTCGGTGAAAGTGAGCAGATTGTCCGCCCTGCGCGGTTTCCGCACCGTGCGCGGCCGGCCGGCGCGTTCCAGCATGCGAACCAGTTCCGTGGCATCGACCAGCAGGCGCGAATCGCCATCGATATGGACGGGCAGGCTGCCGATCTCGCGCGCGCCGATCCTGAGCGGCTTGCGCACGATGACGGCATCGGCGCTGACGCTTTCGCCGGAGGAGCCCGGCCGGACCAGATCGAAACTCAGCGGAATCAGGCCTTCTGCGGTCCTTGTCGGACCGGCTGCCATCCGGTTGCCTTCGGAAGCGGCGGCCATGTCCGGCGCTGCATCTGGGTTCTGCAGCAGGGCGACCACGGCGTCCGCGGCATCGCCTGCGTCCAGACTGGCCAGGGCTTCTTCATCGACCGGGCGGGCTGGCGTCGTCTCTGGCAGTTCTATTCGGGTGAAGTGGGGTATGGCTACCCGCATGACGGGGCCGGTCGAGATCGCCCGGTCGATCGCGATCCAGACGCCGACGATGGCCGCCGTAGCGGCCAAGGCAACCGCCAAAGGGTGCTTCACTCCCCTGTTTCGAACCCTGTCCATTCCCCGTGCCCCACCGAAATGAGGGGCCGCTGTATCACCGATTCGCGCGGCAGGCGAATCGGGAAGGGGCTTGGCTCAGCCGGGCAGGCGGCTGCGGTAGGTCACGTTCACCCGGTCCGACAGCAGCAGATAGGGCAGCCAGATCATGATGCTGATAAGCACCTTGGTGATATTGCCTTCCAGCAATCCTGCGAGCGAGGTGGCGACTTCCGGTGGCAGGCCGGCCTGCGCTTTCACGACGCTCGCGGTCGTCAGCTGCAGGCCGATGTCGAAGGCCCAGGTGAGGGCCAGCATGCGCGGGAACAGCGGGATCGTGCGCAGCGCCATCACGAAGCAGACGACATAGAGGAAGTTCATCGCGATGGCTTCGAAGGCCATGGCGAGAAAGATGGCGCGAGCCCAGTCGGGACCTGCGGCGGTAATCGCCGGGACCGCAAGCAGGAACTCGCCGCTGCGGATCACGACGTTGAGCAGCATGCCGACGAGCAGCGATGCCATGAAGCCCACCGGCCCGAACATGCGGTGGCCGCGGGCAGCTTCGCGATCGACCTTCGTCCAGCGGCCGACAAAGGCCAGGCTGACCCGGTCGTCCCACTTGGTTTCGTTTTCCGGAAAGGCGGCTTCGGCGAGGCGGAAGGCCATCGGCGGGGCGAGCGCGATAAGGGCATAGGGCAGGAAGATGCTGGCGAAGTCGACGATACCGGTGACGGGCGAGGGGCTGAACGCGATGCGCAGGCTGGCGAGCGCGAGCCAGCCGACGATCCACCAGGGAATCGCGCGATCCACGAAGGGGCGCAGGTTTGCGACGATGGCGCGGGATTTCGCTTCCAGCATGTCCGCAAAGCATGAAAACGCTGCAATTAATGCTTTTCTGTGTCGTTCTGGAACCATGTTCAAATCCAACGCCGAAACTTCGATCGGGTTTCGCAGGCTGCAACTTTTCAGCGAAACCGCCGGAAATCTGCGGGAATTTAGTTAACAAATTGCGAATCAGGGAGGAATTTTCGATTCGCTCATGGTGGCGGAAATATACAAATCCTGCGCCATTAACCGTCGTTTTTAACGTTTATCGGCGTCATCATTCTGAAATATCATCGGAAATTTTACTGGTTGCCAAATTCTTGACTAAGGTTGCCATAAGATGGATTCTTAGGGCGTTCCGTGAGGGAGCAGGCGTCTGATCCGGCGTAACCGTCGGAAAAACATAAACCAAGGTCGCGCCGGTTCCAGAGCATTTACCCGCACGGACAGGGCAAGCCGGAAATAGAGGCCGGAGCCCTCATGTGAATGAAGGGGGGACGATCCCCGCTTGGACTAGGGTAGAAACATCATGACCAATTTCCTGAAGACTTTCGCTGCTGACGAATCCGGCGCTTCGGCTGCCGAATACGCACTGATCCTCGTCGTCGTTGGCCTGGCCATCGTCGGCGCTGCGGCCGCTTTGTCCGGTGCAATCGCCGGTGCAATGAACGACACCGCGACGATCATCACCACCGGCGAAGAATTGCCCGCAGACGGTGGCTAATTAACGTACCGGCCTCGGCTTCAAGCCGGGGCCGGACTTTACCCGGCGCAGCGGGGGTTTCTGCGCTTGTGAGGAGCTATTCGGGGGGAGCGGCGCATGGAGCGGCGCAATATCATCATCATCGGCGCGGCCCTGGTTCTGGGCGTGCTGGCTGTTTATCTGACCAACGCCTATTTTTCGGGCGTGGAGGCAGAGCAGGAGCGGATCGCCGAAGAGCAGCAGCTCGTTCGCGTCGCGGTCGCTTCGCAGGATCTTCCGTTCGGCGCACCGCTGACGCCCGACACCGTCAGGCTGGTCAACTGGCCCGCGCAATCGGTGCCCGCAGGCGCCTTCAACGATCTCAACGGTCTTGCCGGTAGCAATGTCGCCATTCGCCCGATCGCGGCGGGTGAGCCGATCCTCCGGTCCCGCATCTCGGCCCGAGCCATCCTGTCGGAGAACATTCCCGACGATATGCGCGCGACCACCATTCCCGTGAACGACGTGGCCGGTGTGGCCGGCTTCGTGACCCCCGGCGATGTCGTCGACGTGATGATGACACGCGAAATTCCCGGTGGAGACGACGATCTCGTCACCTCGGTCGTGCTGGAAAACGCGCAGGTGCTGGCCATCGACCGGCGCGCTTCGGAAGATAGCACCGAACCGCAGGAACTGAAGATGGCGACGCTGCTGACCAACCAGTACGATGCCCAGCGGCTGGCGCTGGCCGCGCAGAGCGGGCGGCTGACACTGGCGCTGCGCAATGTCGAGAACCAGAATGTCGGCAGTGCGCAAGTAGTGACCACACGCGACCTGCCCGGCGGCCGCCTGCGCTATGCCTCGCGCAACAGCACGGCCCGGCCCGCCCCTGCACCCGCACCGCGGCAGCAGGTGGCCTATCGCCCGGCGCCCGCTTCGGCAGGAACATCGCAGCCATCCGCGCCCGTCTTCTCGGGCCCGACCATGACGATCTATCGCGGCACCGACGGTGCGCGCCAGGAGGTGTCCCGTGGCACGAACTGATTTCATGCGCCGCGCGCTTGCCGCGGCCCTTCCGATCGCCCTGATGGCCGCCAGCCCGGCGCAGGCGCAATTCGCAGGCACCGGAGAGATCCATGCCGGAACGCTGGAGATCCCGGTCAACAAGAGCCAGGTGGTCACTGCCGACCGGCCGATCGCCAAGGCGCTGGTGGGCAATGCCGATATCGCCGATATCGTCGCCCTGACCGAAAATTCGATCTACGTGCTGGGCAAGGGCATGGGGACCACCAGCCTGACGCTCTACGATGCGCGCGGCCGGGTGCTGTCGGTGATGGACATCGCCGTCGGCCCCGATGCGGAAGCTTTCCGCAGCCAGGCAGCCCGCCTGATCCCCGGCGGCCAGATCGACGCACATATCAGCGGCGATTCGCTGGTTTTGACCGGCCTTGCTACCGATGTCGGCATGATCGACCGGGCAGTGCGCCTCGCAGGCACCTACGCCGGTGAGAAAGTCGTCAACATGATCGCGCTCGGCAGCAGCCAGCAGGTCATGCTGGAGGTCAAATTCGCCGAAGTGAACCGCTCTATGGGCGAGAACATCGGCGTGCGCGGCTTCGGCTTCGACCGGGGCGGCGATTTCGGATCGTCCTTCGGCCCGGGAGCCGGGCTGACACCCGGCCCGAACGGCACCGGAGTTTTCGAGTTCTCGGAAATCCAGAACAGCTTCGGCGTGCTCGGCGCGACCTTCGGGGCGCTGGGTATCGATTTCGATGTCTTCCTGAACGCGCTGGAAGAGAAAGGCTTCGCCAAGACACTGGCCGAGCCGACGCTCGTGGCGCTGTCGGGTGAAAAGGCATCCTTCCTGGCCGGCGGGGAGTTCCCCATCCCCGTCGTCCAGTCGAGCGCCGGCGGCGGCGATGACGATAACGTCGCCGGGCGCATCACGGTGGAATTCAAGCCCTTCGGCGTGAGCCTTGGCTTCACCCCCACCGTTCTGGGCGACAACACTATCAACCTGGTGGTGGAACCGGAGGTCAGCCAGATCGATCCGGCGGCCTCGATCCAGATCAACGGCCTCGCCATTCCCGGCCTGCAGACCCGCCGCGCCTCCACCACGCTGGAACTGCGCGACGGCGAAAGCTTCGCCATCGCCGGGCTGCTGCAGCAGGATTTCCAGACCACGGTCAACCAGGTGCCCCTGCTCGGCAATATCCCGATCCTCGGCGCGCTGTTCCGCTCGACCGAATTCCAGAAGGGCGAGACCGAACTGCTGATCGTGGTGACGCCGCGACTGGTGAAGCCGATCCGCCCCGACCAGGTGCGCCTGCCGACCGATCGCGTGCGCGATCCGACGGCTGCGGGCACCGTGCTGACGGGCGAACCTTACGATCCGGTCCCGGCCAGCGAACTGGCCGCGCCGCAGACCCCCGTGACCATAGAGGAAGGCAGCGATTATGAATATTGAACGATCCGCCCGGCTGGCGATCTTCGCCGCCTTCCCGCTGGTGATGCTGGCAGGCTGTGCCGACAAGTCGATCTTCGAAGCGCCCGGCGACGCCTCCTTCGGGGAGGCCAACCGCCAGACCATGATGGCGCAGGTCGTCAATCCGGACCCGGTCTATACCGATGAGCTGGTGACCAGCGGCGAACACGCTGCCGATGCCGTCGAGCGCTATCGCGAGGGCGCGGTCAAGCAGCCGGAATCGATCCGCACGACCGATGTAGGCGAAGGGGGCGAAGGCCCGAACTGAGGGCCGGAAGAGGCGACGATGGGCATGTTGAGCGAGTTCCTACGAGACGAAAGCGGGGCCAGCGCGGCGCTCTATGCGCTCGCGCTGCCCGCCCTGGTCGGAATGGTCGGCATCGGGTTCGATTATTCGCGCCTCGTCTCGCTCGATACCGAACTCCAGAACGCGGCCGACCAGGCTGCGCTGGCCGGGGCGACCCAGCTGGACCAGCTGCCCGGCTCCATCGCGCGGGCCACGGCGCAGGCGCGCAGCCTGGTGTCCAACGATACGCGCTTCGCCAATGACGATGGCGCTGCGACAGTTGGCATCCCCGAAGGCCAGATCTATTTCTACGCCAACCTTGCGGACGCCGAGAATGGCACCAACCCGCTGGCATCGGATGCCGACGAACAGGCGCGCTTCATTCGCGTGCAGGTTGAAACGCGCACGGCGAATTACGCGTTGACGCCGATCGCCGGGGCGATTTCCGATACGATCGACGCCGAAGCGGTGGCGGGCATCGGATCGGCCGTATGCCGCATCCCGCCGCTGATGATCTGCAATCCGGACGAGCCGCTCAACAACACCGATCCGACGGTCGATTTCAACGCCAACAACTACATTGGCGACGGCCTGCTGGTGGTGCAGCAGGGCCAGTGGGATCCGGGCGCGTTCGGTTTCCTCGACCTGGGGCTGGGCGCGAACGGCGTGGAAGAGGCGCTCGCCTGGGTCTCGCCGACCGGAAATTGCGTGCCGGTGAACGGGCCCGAGGTGATCGATGTGGAGATCGAACCCGGTCTCAAGACCTCCACCATCGATGCCATCAACACCCGCTTCGACCTTTACGACAATTGCCCCACCGGCGGATCGTGCCCGGCGTCCATCAACTCGATCAAGGACGTGACGCACAAGTCGGACGCTGCGGGCGTGCCGAATATTTCGGCCAACAAGGCGTGCACGTTCGGCACCAACGGGCAGACCGACGGCTGGAGCGTGCCCGCCAATCCCTACGCACCGACGACCGACGCCGCGCTACCGGCGACGACCACGCCGTCACCCATGGGGCACCCGCGCGATGTCTGCCATTCGCTCGGCCCGGACGACAACACCTGCGGCCGCTTCGGCGACGGGTTCTGGGATCGAGACGCCTATTTCCGCTCGCGCTACGGTTGGGATTCCGCCGCTTGGCAGACGAACACCGGCTTCACCGCCAGCGGGACGCGCCCGGACCGTCCGACCCGCTACGAAGTGTATCAGTGGGAGATCGCGAACAAGGGCAGCGTCATCGACGGAGCGACGATCCTCGGCCGATGGACCAACGGTACGCGCGGCAACTATGCCCAGCCGATCTGCAGCGCCAGCAAGGGCGGTGCCCCCGGCACCACACCGACATCGACCGTGGCCGATCGGCGCCGAATGTCGGTGGCCGTCATCAACTGTCATGCCGAAAATGTGAGAGGAAAGAGCGGGCCCTACGCCATCCGCCGCTTCATCGACATCTTCCTCGTCGAACCGAGCCTGAATCGCCCGGACCGGACCGACAAGAAGGATATCTACGTCGAGATCATCGGCGAATCCGATGCTGGCGGCGCAGGGGAGACGGCGGGTACCGTGATCCGGCGCGATGTTCCGTTCTTGGTGAAGTGATGCGACTGCGCGATCTCTGGACATGCCGCAGGGGCGCCGCTGCCGCAGAGCTTGCACTGCTGCTCCCGCTGCTGGCGGGCATGCTGTTCGGGGCGATCGAGGTCGCCTACTATTTCTACAACCAGCACCAGGTGGTGAAGGGCGTGCGCGACGGCGCACGCTATGCCAGCCGGCAGAGCTTCGCCGCGATCAATTGTGAGAGCGGCGCCACGATGGACAGCGGCGTCCAGACGGCGATCCAGGAAGTGACCCGCACGGGGCGCCCCTCGGGCGGCACCACGCGTGTGCCGGGCTGGGAAAATGCCGAGGTGACCGTGGCCGTGTCCTGTCCGACGACGGCACTGACCACCGGCATCTACGACGGGCAGACCAACGCGCCCGTTGTGACCGTGACGGCGAATGTGAACTATCAGAGCTTGTTCGACGGCGTCGGCATCATCACCGACAGCTATACGCTGAATGCCACCCAACAATCGCCGGTGATGGGCATATGAGCGGCGCGGCATTCCTCGCACGGTTCTGCCGGGACCAGCGCGGTTCGGCCGCGGAGTTCGCGCTCGTCCTGCCGCTGATCGTGCTATTCCTGGTCGGCATCATCGATGCCGGCCGCTACGCCTATGATTTCAACCGCGGAGAGAAAGCCAGCCAGGTCGGCGCGCGCTTTGCCGTGGTCACCGATCCGCTGGTGCAGGAACTGGCGACCTACAGTTTCTCCGGCCAGACTGTCGGCGGAGTCCAGCTTGGGCAGGGCGACCGGATTCCGGTCGATGCGCTCGGCACGATCAGTTGCACGAGTACGGAGTGCCAGTGCGTTTCCGGCACCTGCCTGGGCGGCAATCTGAGTATCGACGCCACGGCCTTCGCTACGCTCGCAGATCGCATCCAAGACTTCTGGCCGGAGGTAGCGGACGAGGACATTACGGTGGAATACACCGGTTCCGGACTGGGCTTTGCAGGCAATCCCAACGGGATGGATGTTTCTCCTTTCGTCACCGTTCGCCTGACGAACATGGAATTCACTTCGATCCTTCTCTTCGGCTCGACCGTCGATTTTCCCGGCTTCGATTACACGCTGACCATGGAAGACGGCGCAGGAACGGTGTCGAACTGATGGGCCGCGACCACACGATATTCGGCCAAAGGAAGGGGTCCGAGTTGCAATTGAACGCACCGCTGACGGTGATCGCATCGGAAGGCCAGCTTGAGGAATTGCGCTCTTCCTCCGGGGCAGGCTGGATAAGCGATGCGCAATTCATCTCGTTGCGGCCGGACGAGCCCATTCCGGGCGATACGCTTGATGCAACCGGTGTCGTGCTTTTCGAAGTCGACCCGGCCAGCCCCGCTAGCATGGACCGAATCCGCAATATTCGCCGGATGCATCCGGAAATGCCGCAGATCGTCGCCATGCGTGATGTCGATATGCGACTGGTAAGGACGCTGATCCGCGAGGGTGTGGCCGATGTCGTCGAACTGCCCTTCAACGCCGAAGAGATCCTGCAAACCGTTATCGCCGTGCTCGAAACGCATGCGGGATCGGTCGGGAAGGACGTTTCGCTCGCGCCGCTGATTGCGGTCACCAAGCCGATCGGCGGGGCCGGCGCGACGACGATTGCCAGCCATCTGGCAGCGGAACTGGCGAGCGAACCGGGCGAGCCGACCGTCTGCCTGTTCGACCTCGATATCCAGGCCGGGCGGATCTGCGAAGTGTTTGGCGTTTCGCCGCGCCGGACCCTGACCGATCTGCTCGAAGCTGGCGCAAGGCTCGATGCATCGATGCTCGATACGGTTGCCGAACGTCACGAATGCGGTGTCGACCTGATTGCAGCGCCCAACGAGATAATCCCGATAGAGGCGCCGAAGAGCGAGGATCTCGCCCGGGTTCTCGATCTGGCGCGTGCCGAATACGATTACGTGGTTGTCGACATGCCCTCCGGCTTGACCAATTGGGGCCTCGCAATCCTCGCGAAAGCCGACAGCATCCTGATGCTCGTCGAGCAGTCCCTTCCCAGTCTGCGCCAGGCGCGCCGCAGGCTGGACCTGTTCAAAAACCTCGGCCTCGATCACCGGCTCGTCTCTGTCGTGGTCAACCGGGTGGAGAAAAAGCTCTTCAAATCGATCGGGATCGATGACGTGGAGAAGGCGCTCGGCCGCCCGGTGACAGCCAAACTGGCACGCGACACCCAGACGCTGGAAGCTGCGCAAGACCGCGGTGTGCTGGCCGGACATATCCGTCGCAAGAGCCCGTTCGTCGCCGATGTCGCTGCGCTCGCAGATGCGATCACCGCGCGTATGGATGGAGGCGAGCAATGAAGTGGCAGTTCGGATCGCAGGACGGCGCAGCCTCCGAAGTCGAGATCGAAGAGGAAGGCTTCGCGCCGCAACGCATAACCACTTTCGAGGTCGACGAAGAAGCCGAGAAGCTGCTCGACCTGAAGACCACGATCCATCGCAAGCTGCTGGACCGGATCAATCTCTCGCTGCTCGAACGGATGTCTCGCGAGCAGATCGAGGAAGAGATCGGCGATATCATCCTGGCGCTATTGCTCGAGGAAGACGCTGCGCTCAACGGGGCCGAGCGCAAACGGCTCACCGGGGAAGTGCTGGACGAACTGCTGGGGCTGGGGCCGCTCGAGCCGCTGCTCGCAGATGAGTCCATCACGGATATTCTCGTGAATGGCCATCGCGACGTCTTCGTCGAAAAATTCGGCCTGCTCGAACGAGCCTCCGTGCGTTTCCAGGACGAGCGGCACCTGCTGCGGATTATCCAGAAGATCGTCAGCGCCGTCGGCCGGCGCGTGGACGAATCCTCGCCTTTCGTCGATGCTCGCCTTGCGGACGGTTCGCGCGTCAACGCCATCGTCGCACCGCTGGCCATCGATGGTTCGCTGCTCTCCATCCGTAAATTCGCCAAGACCCGGATCGACATGGCCAAGCTGGTCGAGCTCGGCAGTGTTCCGGAAGCGGTCGCGGACGTCCTTGCAGCCATCGTCAAATCGCGGCGCAACGTCCTGATTTCCGGCGGTACAGGTTCGGGCAAGACCACGCTGCTGAACGCTCTTTCCGCGAATATCGACGGGCGAGAGCGTATCGTCACGATCGAGGATTCCGCAGAACTGCAGCTGCAACAGGAACATGTCGCCCGGCTGGAAACCCGCCCTGCCAATATCGAAGGGCGGGGCGAGGTTACGCAGCGCGATCTCGTGAAGAACGCCCTGCGTATGCGTCCCGATCGTATCATCGTGGGCGAGGTTCGCTCAGGCGAGGCATTCGACATGCTCCAGGCGATGAACACGGGCCACGATGGATCCATGACGACGGTTCACGCCAATACCGCGCGCGACGCCCTGTCGAGGGTAGAGCAGATGATCGGCATGAGCGGCATCGAGATTTCGCCCACTTCGGCCCGTGCGCAGATCGCCTCGGCGATCAATGTCGTCGTGCAGATCGGGCGCCAAGCCGACGGCAGGCGGCGTCTGCTGAGCCTGTCCGAGATCGTCGGCATGGAAGGCCAGACGATCACGATGCAGGAAATCTTCCGCTTCAAGATGGAAGGCCGCGGCGAAGACGGAAGCGTGCTTGGGCGGCATGAGGCAACCGGCATCCGTCCCAAGTTCCTCGATACCGCTGCAGATCACGGCATCGCCCTTTCGCCCGAACTGTTCCGGCCCAACCTCGATCTGGGGAGGGTCTGATGCTAAGCGCCGAGGTTACCCGAATTCTCGTGCTGTCGGCGGTGTTCGCCTCGATATTCCTGATCTCGCAGGTTGTGCTGAGGTTCGGTATCGAAAACCGGCAGCATGCCGGCGCGGTGAACAAGCGCCTGAAGCTGATCGCAACGGGCAAGCGCCGCGAAGACGTGCTCGGCAGCTTGCGCAAGCACGATCCGCTCAGCAATCCCGTGAGCGCTGGATTTCTCACGGCGCCGTACAACAGCTTCCGTCGCAACCTGATGATGGCGGCGGTGCCGTTCAACTTTTCGCAGATCGTCTTGGGCATGGCGGCGATTTTCGCCCTGGTCGTGCTGGCCGTAACCATGCTGGCCATATCGTCCGGCTTCGCGCTGTCATTCGGCGTGATCCAACTGATCGTGGCAGTCGCGGCGGCCGTTGCCATCGGTCTGCCGGTGATGGCGGTCGGCTATCTCGCTCAGCGACGCCGCAAGAAAATGCAGGAACAGTTTCCGGTGGCGCTCGACATATTCGTGCGGGCGTTGCGCGCCGGCCATCCGGTTGCCTCGGCGATCGACCTGCTGACCCAGGAGATGACCGATCCGATCGGATCGGAATTCGGCCTGATTTCGGACGAGATCGCTTACGGTGCCGATCTCAACGAAGCGCTGGAAGACATGGCCGAGCGCTGGGACCTCGACGATATGCGGATGTTTGCCGTTTCGCTGTCGGTCCAGAACGAAACCGGCGGCAATTTGGCGGAGATACTCGACGGCCTGTCGAAAGTGATCCGGGAGCGCGCCAGCCTGTACCTCAAGGTTCGGGCGTTGAGTTCGGAAGGGCGGATGACGGGCTGGCTGCTGACCGCCTTGCCGATCATTACATTCGTCCTCCTGTTCTCCATGAACCCGCAATTTTACCTCGAGGTCGCGACCGATCCGATTTTCATGTTCGGATTCCCGGCGATGATCGTGTGGTTCCTGATCGGCGTCTTCGTGATCAAGAAAATGGTCAATCTGAAGGTCTGACATGTTCGATTTTCTCGTCACCAACCAGCTGGCACGCTTTGCGGTTCTCGCTCTCATCTTCGCGGTGGTCATCATCGGCGTCGTCTCGGTAGGCCGCCTGTCCGCTCGCCGGGTCGAGGCGCGGCAGAACATTCGCGAGATTGCAGGAGGCGGGATCGGTCGCCGCGAGACGCTCCAGGACAAGCGCACCAATGCCTGGGCCGAACTTGCGGAACGGGTCGAGCGTGCGGGATTGAGCCTCGCCGATTCCAAGGGCGATGTGCTGCGCGACAAGCTGCGGGCAGCGGGGTACCAGTCGGCAGCGGCGCCGAAAATCTTCACCCTGCTGCGCTTCATCCTGGTCTTCGCGGTCCCGCTGCTATTCCTTGCCTATATGCGGTTGCTCGACGCGGAGCTTTCGGCATTCACGCTCTATCTCGGCGCAGCGTTCTGTGCGCTGCTAGGATTGTATCTCCCGAACCTGGTCGTCACCGCCAAGGCGGACCGGCGGCGCGAGGCCGTAACGCATGGCTTCCCGGATTGTCTGGACCTGATGCTCGTCTGCGTAGAGGCCGGCCTCGGTATGGAAGCGGCGATGGACCGGGTCGGCCGCGAGATGGTCGAGTCGCACCCCCTGATTGCCAAGATCCTGTCCGAAGTGACCTTGCAGTTGCGTGCCGGTGCACGGCGCGAAGACGCGCTTCGCAAGATGGGCGAAAGCAGTGGCGTCGTCGAAATCAGAAGCTTCGCGACGCTGCTGATCCAGTCCGACAAGCTCGGCACCAGCGTCGCCGATACCTTACGGGTCTATTCGGCCGAGATGCGTGAGAAACGCAGACTGCGCGCAGAGGAAAAAGCGCACCGTCTGCCAGTGCTGATATCGATCCCGTTGGTGGTGAACATGCTGCCCACGATGATCGGCGTACTCATGATGCCCGGGATGATCCGGGTCTTCCGTGAATTGATACCTGCGATGGGAGGGGGTTGAGATGACGAAGATCGCCAAATTCGGAACGATTGCTGTTGCTGCCATGCTGTTGGCGGGCTGCCAGTCCTCGCCGTTTTCCGGTTGGGGTTTCGCCAAGAAGCAGAACAAGCGGCCTGCTGCGGAAGCACCGCCCGAGATCGTCGGAGCCCAGCTCATCGAGGAAGGGCGAGCGCAATTGCGCGACGGGCATATCTCGGCCGCAGTTGCGACGCTGCGCCTTGCACGGCTCGACCCGGCAACCGCCGCCGCAGCGGAGAACGGCCTCGGCGTAGCCTACGCAAAACTGGGACGGTTCGACATAGCGGACCGGTATTTCAGGGCCGCGGTGGCTCGCGATCCGCAGGACATGCGTTTTACGGCGAACCTGCTGCGCCTGCAACGCCACGTGATGCTCGCGCGCAAGGCGACCGGGCCCGCAGAGAGGGTGGCTGCAGCGCCGGCGCCGAAAACCGATCCGGCGCCTCTGGCCATGCGGCCCCATCGAATTTCCGACGGTATCGTGAAGATCGCGACGCGTGAACAGCTGGGCGAAGGCCCGAAGATGACTGTCGCGTTCCTGGAAAAGCCCTCGCTCGAGCGCGAAACCAAGGCCGAGCCGGAATTGCAGGACGAGCAGACCTCGGCAACCGACCTCGGCAGCGAAGACGAAGGCAAGCAGAAACTCGTTTCGTTTACACAGTGACGCCCGAAATCGTTTTCCTGCCTGCCGCGCTTATCGCGGTGCTCGGCGCTGCGCTGGATGTTCGATCCCGTCGCATACCCAACCGCCTGGTCGTTGCGTTGGCTATTGCCACAGCAGGGGCGACACTTGTCAGTTTCGGTTGGGCCGCCCTTGGCTCGGCGGCATTGCACGCGCTCATCGCTCTTCTCGTGGGAATGGCGCTTTTCGCCCTTCGCGCGATCGGTGGCGGAGACGCCAAGTTCTATAGCGCTGCCGCGTTCGGGGTGCCGCTGTCCGGCGCCCTGGGCATGCTGGCTTTTACAGCGATCTCAGGTCTTGTTGCCGTTGTCGCGATGCTGATCTGGTATCGGGGTTTCAAGATGTCGGCGGGCCAAGAGAGGCGGAGCTGGACGCTGCCATACGGGCTTCCGATCTGCTGCGGCTTCCTGATCCAGGTCTATTCTTTGACGGGGTTTTTCTGAATTGGCGTTTTCTGGCTGCAACCAGGTTAACCGAAAGCTCTACATTTTCGTCAAATCCCGAAATGGGACTGTTACGTTCGATCGGCTTGCGCTTCAAAAACGATGAGAATTCCAAGGGTTGAAAGGCTATCTCGTCTTTTTGCCCGACCGAACACTTCGTTTCCAGAATAGGTTAATTGAATTGCAACAACCTCTGAAACGATGTTTGAACGGACTCAATTAAACGCGATTCGGGCTCGACTCGTCTCGCCAAAACACAGGGGCCGCGAAGCAGCTTCCGCAATTTGGATTGCGGGGGGTTGGTTCGAGCAACAAGTGCCGTTCCATCGTCTGCTTCGCGGGCCTCGCCGAGCCAGTGCTCGATTGCGAAAGCGGAGGTGACGTGATGGTTGATTTCGAAGGGCACGGCCAGGATGGTTTCATGGATCGTTCGACCGATGCGGACCCTGCGGATCTCCAGCAGGCGGACGCCGGTCGGTCGGGCTCAGTCTCCGATGTCGCACAATCCGAAATCACGAGCACCGAGGTAGTTCGCCTCCCGGCAGGCTCTGCTATCCAAGAGTTGCGGGCCGAAGGTAGCGACCTGATTGTCGTTCTCGATGATGGATCGGTCATTCGGGTGCCCGACGGGGCGATCATCGTACCGCAATTCGTGATCGGCGATGTGCAGATTCCTCCGCAGAACATCGCCGCGCTGCTGACCGGCAACGAACCTCAACCCGCGGCCGGCGCGCCGCAAAGCTCAGGCGGAAATTTCGGGCAGAACGTCGGCGATATCCAGGATGCCTTCGCGCTGGGCGATCTCCTGCCCTATACCGAACTCTCGTTCCCCGAACGGCGCGAAGAAGAGATCATTCCGAACCTTGCCGACGACGATCCGGACATCGTGATCGTTACGCCCGACAATCCGGTCGGGGCCGTGAATGCAACCGACGAGGTAAACGAGGCTGGCCTCCCGGCGCGCGGCGACGAGCCTGCCGGTACGCGAGCGGCGAGCGATGGCGAAATCACCAATGGAAGCATCGTCTACACGACGCCCGACGGGCTCGCTTCCCTCAGCATCAACGGTATCGAAATCACCCGCGTGGGCCAGACGATCGAAGGCGAGTACGGCACGCTGACGATCACCGCGATCGGTGCAGGCCGGGTCGAATACCGTTACGTCCTCAACGACAATACGATCGGCGTCGAGGTCGATAGGTTCGCTGTTACCGTGACCGACCTCGATGGCGACACCGCCGATGCCAGCCTGGACATCCGCATAGTCGACGACGCTCCGATAGCGCGGGACGACGCAGCCGATCAGGCATCGGAAGGCGCGCCGGTTACCATCGACGTTTTCGCGAACGACACTCCGGGGGCCGACGGTGTTGCAATCGGCACTGTTGCGCTGGTCTCAGGAACGCTGAGTGGTGCGGGTCTGCTGGTCAACAACGGCGACGGGACATTTACCTATCTCCCCGCTCCGGGCGAAGAAGGAACGGTTTCCTTCGATTACACGATCACCGACGGTGATGGCGATGTCTCGCGCGCGACAGCGACGCTCACCCTGGTCGACGATACGCAGCCCGACGGTGGAACCGCGACGGCGACGGTCGACGACGACGGGCTTGCCGGCGGCAATCCGGTATCGGACGAAGGCGATCTCGACGCGGATGTGGGCGACGATCCCTCCGACGTCGGCGAGGCCACCTTCACCGGTACGCTCGATTTCGATGTCGGCGGCGATGCTCCGGCGAATATCGCTTTTGCCGCCTCGCTGGACGGCAGCACCGCGATCATCGGTACCGAGACCGTTACATACTCCGTCTCCGGCAATGTGCTGACCGCTACCGGTCCGCGCGGCGTGCTGTTCACGGTCGAGCTGTTGGACGACGCCACCGGCGCCTATCGCGTGACGCTGGTCGATAACGTCCTGCACGAAGGCGGGCCGAATGCCGAAGCGGTGGATGCGTCCACCGTCGTTTCTTTCCTTGTCACGGACAGCGACGGGGACGAGGTCACAACCACGCTCACCATCGTCTTCGACGACGATGCGCCGACCGCTTACGACAATTTCGCGTCCACCGACGAGGGTGGCACGATCGGCGGGAATGTTCTGACCGACGGCACGGACGACATCGCGGGGGCCGACGGTTTTGGCGGCATCGTGGCCTTGTCGAGCGAAAACCAGCAGACCGATACGGCCACTCTGGTCGACGGCAACCTCGTGCTCGTCGGTCAATACGGTACCCTCACGCTGAATGCTGCGACCGGCGTCTATACCTACGTCGCCGCACCGAATTCGACCAATGCCGACGCGGTCGACGTCTTCACATATACGATCGTCGACGGGGACGGTGACACGGCCACCGCAACGCTCACGATCGATATCGCGAATATCGAAGGCACGGTCGAAGATGCCGATCTGACGGTCGACGAAGCCGGTCTTGCGACGGGCAGCAATCCAGGTTCGGGAAGCGAGACGGCAGGCGGGCAGATCGTCGTATCCGACGCCACCGGTCCATTCGTCTATGTGCTCACCGGCTCGGCCGATGGAACCTACGGCACGCTCACGCTCGACAGCGATACGGGTGCCTATAGCTATACGCTGTCGGCACCGTTCGGCGATGGCGACACTGGCGAAAATTCGCGCAATGTCGTGAACGGGGCGGATAGCTTTGGCTACGAGGTCTACGATACCGCCGGCAATCTTGTTGGATCGGGTACGATCGCGGTCAATATCGTCGATGACGTTCCCGATGCCGTCGACGAGGCTGCCCTGTCGATCGTCGAGGGCGCCAACTCCGGCCTCGCGGGCAATGTCCGGGCAAACGATGTCGAGGGCGCAGACGGTGCAAGCGTGACCTCGGTCTCGATCGACGGCGTCGACTATGTCGTCGCAGCCACCGGGACCACGACCGTGACAACGGATACCGGCGTCTACACGTTCGACGCTTCCGGCAACTGGACCTTCGACCCCGCAGCGGGTCTCGATCAATCCGATGGCCCGATCGATGCCTCGTTCACTTATACGCTGACGGATGGCGACGACGATTTCGACACGGCGACGCAGCCGATCACGATCACGGACGGTCGCGGCCCCACGGCCGGCGATCCGGCATCCCTGGTGGTCGACGACGAGAATTTGCCGGACGGTTCCGACCCGGCAACGCCGGTAAGCGATAGCGCGACGATTTCCTTTACGCCGGGGTCGGACGCCATCGTGGCCATCGCATTCGACGACACGGCCGGAGCCCTCGACAACCTCGGGGGCGGTCTCACCTGGGTGCGTATTTCGGATACGCAGATCGTCGGGCGAAGCGGCGGCGAAGATATCGTCACGCTCGATCTGACCGTCGATGGCGATAACGCTATCGTCACCATGACCCTGAACGATAATTACGCGGCGCATCCGTTGCTCGGCGACGATCTTTCAAACCTCGGGTCGGTGCTCGTCGTAGCGACCGATATCGATGGAGATCGGGCGAGTGCTTCGGTCTCCCTCGGCGTTTCGGACGATGTTCCCACCCTTGGAACCACGTCTCCTGCAACCGGCTCGCTCGAAGTCGACGAAAGCGACTTGTCCGTCGATGCCGTTGCCGGTTTCGCAGGTCTGTTCGTCCCCTCCTTCAACGCCGATGGCCCGGGTAGCGTATCGGATTACGTGCTCGGCATTACGGCCGGGTCGACAGGGCTCGTCGATACCGCGTCGGGCGAAGCCGTCGTGCTGTCGCTGGAGAATGGCGCGGTCGTCGGAAGAACCGAAGTCGGTGGCGATGTCGTCTTCGTCCTGACCGTCGATGCGGCAGGCACGGTCACGCTCGATCAGCAGCGCGCCGTAGTGCATGCCGACGGTTCCGATCCGGACGACGCGACCGGGCTCGCGAACGCTGGTCTCATTACTCTCTCGGCGACCGTTGCGGACGGCGACGGCGACACCGCCACGGCAACCGTCGCGATCGGTAACGCGCTGTCTTTCCGCGACGACGGACCGTCAATAGACGCGAGCGTCGTCGGTGGCGATACGATCCTGCTGACCACGCAGGACGCCGATACCATTGGCGCGGCCTTCGATACCGATACGACTACTGCCGATTTCGGCGGCGCATTTTCCGTCGCCAGTCAGGCCTATGGTGCCGATGGCGCCGGCTCCGTTTCCTGGGCCTATGCGCTGGTGATCGAGAACACTGCCTCGGGCCTGACCAGCAACGGCGCGGCCGTGACGCTGGCATTCGACGGTAGCGATGTTGTCGGCTCGGCCAACGGAATCGAGGTTTTCCGGCTCTCTGTCGATCCTGCGACCGGCGTCGTGACGCTGACCCAATATGAGGAAATCGATCATCCCTTGCCCGGCGACAACGGCGCGCCATACGATGATCAGTTCGCGATACTGGGCACAGGCATCCTGTCGCTCGAGGGTATCGCGACCATCGTCGACCGGGATGGCGACAGCGCGAGCGAGACGGTATCGCTGGACCTCGGCGGCAACATTCGCTTCGCCGATGACGGGCCGATGGTCGAACCGACCGGAGCCTCGCTCGCGCTGGTGGTGGACGACAGTGATTTTGCGTTCGATGCGGAGGCCGAGTACTCGGATGCGTTCGATTTTGCGTTCGGTGCGGACGGTGCGGCTGCAGGGGGCGGCGAGAGTTATGCGCTGGGCCTTGGTGCGGGTGCGAGCGGTCTGACCGATACGCTGTCGGGCGCGGCGGTGGTGCTGAGCCTGGAGGGCGGCCAGGTGGTCGGCCGGGCCGGTGCCGGCGGCGAGATCGTGTTCGTGCTGTCGGTGGATGGCGACGGGACGGTGACGCTCGACCAGCGGCGTTCGGTGGTGCACGACAATCCGAATACCGACGACGAGCCGACCGGGCTTGCCAGCGGCGATCTCATCACGCTGACCGCGACCGCGACCGATGGCGACGGCGATACCGACAGCGCGACCATCGCGATCGGCGGCGACCTCGTGTTCCGCGACGATGCGCCGGTGGCGGGGACCAATGACGATGTCCAGCTCGACGACGAGACGCTGGGTGGCGGGATCGCGGGCGGCATCGGCGATGTCGATCCCGATACGGCGAACACTAGCGGCACACTGGCGCACGACTTCGGCAATGACGGCGGCTCGATCGCCTTTTTGACCGGCGGCGCGCCGGCCGGCTTCCAGTATGTGGCGAGCGGCAGCGATATCCTGGTGCAGCAGCTGCAGGGCGGGACCTGGGTCACGGTGGTGACGGTGACGCTGGATGCGGCGACGGGCGCCTATACGGTCACGCAGAACGCCAATGTGCTGCATGCCGATGGCGGGGAGGAGAACGATACGTCGTTCACGCTGACCTACCGGGTGACCGATGGCGACAACGACACGGCCGACGGCACGCTGACGATCGATGTCGACGACGACACGCCGACCGCGACCCCGGGCGCGAGCCTGACCGGTTCGGTGGACGAGGATGCGTTGCCGGGCGGGATCGAGGGTGGTCCGGGCGATATCGGCGTGGTCGGCCTGACCACGGGCGGCAGCGTTGCAGCGCTGTTCGCGAGCGGCGCGGACAGCCCGCTGACCTACGCGTTCGAGACTGCGGCCTCGAGCACGGCCTATCTGGAAGGACTGGGCCTCACCTCGGGCGGCGTGCCGCTGAGCTATGCGGTGACCGCCGGTTCGATCGTGGCGACCGCGGGCGGCGCTCCGGTGTTCACGCTGACGCTGAGTGCAGCAGGCGCATGGCAGTTTACGCTCGAAGGCGTGCTCGATCACGACGTGGCCGGGACCGAGGACGACATCGCAATCGACTTCGGCGGCCTGGTAACAGGCACCGATGCCGATGGCGACAGCGTCACGGCTACCGGCTCGCTGACCGTGACGGTCGATGACGACAGTCCGGTGGCGGTCACGGGCGCGAGCCTGACCGGTTCGGTAGACGAGGATGCGTTGCCGGGCGGGATCGAGGGCGGTCCGGGCGATATCGGCGTGGTCGGCCTGACCACGGGCGGCAGCGTTGCAGCGCTGTTCGCGAGCGGCGCGGACAGCCCGCTGACCTACGCGTTCGAGACTGCGGCCTCGAGCACGGCCTATCTGGAAGGACTGGGCCTCACCTCGGGCGGCGTGCCGCTGAGCTATGCGGTGACCGCCGGTTCGATCGTGGCGACCGCGGGCGGCGCTCCGGTGTTCACGCTGACGCTGAGTGCAGCAGGCGCATGGCAGTTTACGCTGGAAGGCGTGCTCGATCACGACGTGGCCGGGACCGAGGACGACATCCCGATCGACTTCGGCGGTCTGGTAGTGGGCACCGATGCCGATGGCGACAGCGTCACGGCAACCGGATCGCTGACCGTAACGGTCGACGACGACAGTCCGGTGGCGGTTGCCGACAGCGCGGATGTGACCGAAGGCGGCGCGATCGCCCGCGGCAGCGAAGCGAGCGTGCTGGCGAACGACCCGGGCGGTGCGGACGGTATCGGCCGGGTGGTCGGCGTTCGTGCGGATGGCGATCCGGCGGATACGACCAGCAGCGTCACCGGCGGCCTCGGTACCGCGATCGCGGGCGATTACGGCACGCTGATGCTCTATGCCGACGGCACCTACAGCTATACGGCGAACAGCGACATCCCGGACGATCCGGCAAGCGATGTGTTCGTCTACACCTTCGTCGACGGCGATGGCGATATTGCGACTGCGACGCTGACCATCGATGTGAACCAGGTTACGCTGGTGGCCGACGATCGCGATGCGCTGGTGTTCGAAGCGGCGCTCGACCTGGTGCAGGATCCCGGCGATCTTGCGCCCGGTACGGTGGTGGGCTCGAACCCGTCTTCGCCCAGCGAGACGGTCGGCGGTACGCTGGCCGTGACCGGCGGCGTGGGGACGATCACCTATGCGCTCGATCCCGGACAGACCGGGGCCTACGGACAGATCTCGATCGATGCGAACGGCAACTGGACCTATACGCTGACGGGGCCGGTGGACGGCGATGCGCTGTCGCCCAGCCAGGGCGGCGACAACGGGACGAACGTCTACGACAATATCGAGACCTTCACCTATACCGCGACCGACGAGAACGGGAACACGGTGCAGGGCACGATCACGATCGACGTGACCGACGATGTGCCCAGCGTCACCGCGACCGGAGCCTCGCTCGCGCTGGTGGTGGACGACAGTGATTTTGCGTTCGATGCGGAGGCCGAGTACTCGGATGCG